>NZ_JAKRFY010000002.1:0-383277 GCF_022347805.1 Pseudoalteromonas sp. Of7M-16
GCGCCTCCTTGTCATCCCGAACTTGATTCGGGATCCAAATACTCTACCTAAAACCCATGGATTGCGGAGCAAGTCCACAATGACGGGAGTTGGGATCCATATACACTACCCAAAACCCATGGATTGCGGAACAAGTCCACAATGACGGGAGTTGGGGCTAGTTCGAAGGTTGGTTTTGTGCCCAAGGTCAACATTGTAATAATGCACCCCTTGTCATCCCGAACTTGATTCGGGATCCAAATACTCTACCTAAAACCCATGGATTGCGGAAAAAGCCAACTTTGGCATGGATGAGCCTATGATTGTTCATAGACTCAACCCTTGACTTTTAACCACCAAACGTTTTGGATAGGTGGGTTGCCAGTTTAATTTCAATAGGCTGAGCTTGAGCCGTAATATCCACTAAAGCGTCTTCAAAACTACCCTTAGACAATGCACTATAAGCATCATTTGACAGACCATATGGCTCGCTTGGCATGCCGATGAAAGGAAAAACCATGCGATCGAGTGTGCCATCACTATCTTTATCGTGAACGACGCTGATGGCGTACTTGCCCGCTGGGATATCCGTCAATACAACTTCCGTTGCCGGTATGCTCGGCTTGACGACTATGCGATGAAAATACTTAATGCTCGAAGCACTGTAGTTATCATCACTGTAATAGGAGCCTGCATTGTCATGCAAATATACCAGCAGCTGGCCTTCGGTGCTCTCCACATGATTTACCACAACCCGGACATCGGTTGGGGCACCTTTCACTTTATTAATACTCATGTTGGAAGTAGACGAACACCCAGCTAACAGTACGCTAATTAAAGATGACAACAATACCTTTTTATTCATAACAAATACCTTTTAATCTTCACAGTCTGTATCAATCATATTGGACAATACCCTGCTAATTTCAATATGGCTTTGCAAGATATCTCCATGATTTCGCTGCGTAAGCAAAGTATATTCAACCTTGCCTCCAATAAACTCTCCAACATTGTTGTCTACAATAGCATCCAATGTTTTCGACCACTCATGTGTCAACATTTCTGAGACTTGTGCCTCGTATTGACCTGCTTTTAATAGATGCACCTGAGTCGTTTTTAATGGCTGAGTTAATGGGCACAAGTCCAACAGCCCTTCCGCTTTGCGGGCTTTTATCATGGCGTCGATATTCTCTGTTCCATGCCCAAGCTCTTGCATACGTGTAATAAACAATTGTTCATTTTCAGACTCAAATTCTTGGGTAAGCAATTTGAGCTTACCTGACTTGATAATAGTGTCTAAAAGCAGCACTTTTATGTCAGCGTTGTGGTTTCTTTCAAACAAACCAGCCATTTCTAGTGCAATGTTACCACCTAGTGACCAACCAACTAGCTGAACTTTATCAAGTTCAATATGGGTGCAAACTTCGTCGTAATAAACCTTAGCTAGCACATCTAACTGACTAATTTTTTGATCATTGATGAGGTTGTAATTGTCAATGCCCAAACAATTAAACGATCCACTTAACTCTGCTGCTAGCCCTTGATAAACCTCACAACCACCGCTGCCAGCATGGATCATTACAAGGGTTGGCAAACCCGCTTTAAAATTGTTCAAACGCTTCACTAACTGCCCGTCTCGCGCTTGGTTTCGAATCAAACTTGCAAGGCCTTGCACCGTAGGCGAATTAAACAAATCTGCCACAGAAAGCTTGCAATTGATGGTTTGGTTTATCATTTGTGTGAGCTTAATAGCCGCGATTGAGGTCCCACCCAATTTGAAGTAGTCATCGCTAATACCTATTTGCGAATGACTTAGTGCTGATTGCCATAACTCACATAACTTAAGCTCGAGGGCATCCCGTGGCTCAACATATGTATCACTGGAAATAAAATTGGGTTCTGGCAAGGACTTCACATCCAGTTTGCCGTTGACATTGAGTGGGATCTTATCAAGTAACGTTATTGCGGATGGCACCATAAAATCAGGTAGCGCACTCTGTAAATAATCCAAGATCTGCTCTACTTTATCAGCCCGTGTATCGTCACTCACGACATACGCCGCGAGATACTTTTCAGTGCCATTTTGTTTTGCTATCACCGCGGTTTGCTTCACCCCAGCAATACTACAAATAGCACTTTCAATTTCCCCTAACTCAATTCTAAACCCGCGTATTTTCACTTGCTTGTCATTACGACCAACGTACTCAATATTGCCATCACTTTGCCACCTAACAATGTCTCCTGTGCGATACATACGAGTTTCTGCATTGCTTCCTGCAATCGGTTTTACAAATGGGTTTTCTACAAACTTTTCAGCGGTTAGTTCTGGGCGGTTTAAATACCCTCTGGCAAGGCCCTCACCACCGATGTAAAGCTCACCCGGTGTACCCACAGGTACTGGGTTACCCATCGAATCTAGCACATACAAAGTTTTGCCAGTCAAAGCATGACCAATGGGCGCATTAGTTCGACTATCATCGAGATGGCAAACAGAGGCAAACACTGTGGTTTCTGTCGGACCATAGACATGACTTAACTTCACTTGCGGTGTACTTTGCTTAAAGGCATTCACCACATTTAAATTGACCTGCTCGCCACCAAATAAAATGTGCTTGAGCGAACTACTTTTAAGCTGCCCACTGGTTGCCAGCGCATTAAATAATGCAGTGGTCATAAAGCTCGCATCTATATCGTGTTCCAAAACATACTGCGCAAATAATTCAGGAGATAGTCGCGTGTACTTATCAACTAAGTGCACACACAAACCGTTGAGCAAACTGAACATGGCATCAAAAATAAAGCCATCGAACGCATAAGATGACATACTTGCGATATTACTCACCTTAGATGCATCCAAGTAGTTATTACCCAATGCAAAGGAATTCACAGCATGGTGCTCTATCTCTACGCCCTTGGGTTGACCTGTGGTCCCAGAAGTATAAATAACATAAGCTAAGCTAGTCAGTTCAGTATCTACATCCAAATTCGCGGTGTTCTCGCCACCAACGTGCTCGGCAACCAATACCCTTGGCCCTGCGTCCGTATTGAAGATCCCTGACACCTGAGCATAATAATCAGCGTGTGTCAGTACCAAAGGTACATTCGCATCGTCGACAATAAATCGCGTGCGCTCATCTGGATTATCCATCGACAGCGGTACATAAGCAGCACCGGCTTTTAACACAGCTAAAATCGCCACAACCATATCGATATTTTGAGGGTAGTACAGTGCAATTAATGTATCTGGCTTGATCGCTGATTTTTGCTCAGCCTCGTACGCTTGTCGAATACATCGAGCAAGCTGATTGGCCCTATTATTAAGCTGCTGGTAACTCAATTGTTCGTCACCACACACCACGGCAATGTCATTGCTGTGTTGTTGAACAACCTGCTCAAATACACGCTGAATCGAGTGTTCACTCAGTTTATGCACTGGCTGTGCGTTGAAGTGCTCAAGCAACTGTGTGCGCTCAACGTCACTCAGCACATTAATGTGGTGCAATGGCTCAGATGGCGCGGCCAACATACTTTTGAGTATCCGCAAATAACGGCCTGCAAGTGCGTCAATTGTCACCTTTTCGAATAAACTGGTTGCATAATTAAACTGCAAACCAAGCTGCTCAGCGCTATCATCCACCATTAAGGTTAAGTCGTATTTTGCACTCTTTGCATTGAGCATATCGCTTAGCACAGGGGTGAGCTGCATATCACCGTGCACAATCGACTCAGCATTCATGCTCTGCACACTAAACATCACCTGAAAAATAGGGTGACGAGAACTATCTCTTTCCAATTCTAACAATTCAACTACCTGTTCAAACGGCAGCTCTTGGTGTACTTTCGCTTGTGTTACCAACTGATGGGTATGTTGAATAAATTCGCTAGCACTGGCTTGTTTATCGACTTGGCTGCGCAGCGCCATAGAGTTAACAAAAAATCCGATTAAGGCCTGCACTTGGCTATGATGTCGGTTGTCAGAAGGCGTACCAACTACAATATCTTGCTGGCCAGATACACTGGCCAAAGTCACATAAAAAGCGCTCAACATCACGGTATACACACTTGTTTGATGTGCTTTGGCAATCTCCACAACCTGCTTGGATAAGTCTTTATCAAGGGTTAAATCGAGATTTTCTCCGGCATAACTCACTTGGCTTGGCCTTGCTCTGTCATAAGGTAACTCAAGCGTTTCGAAACCTTTGAGCGCACCTGTCCAGTAGCTTTGCAGCTTGTTTAGTGTCTCACCTTGAAGATAATCTCTTTGCCACTTTGCGTAATCCGCATACCGGATGCTCAACTCTGGCAGTTGTGCAGTTTTACCATCCAGTGCCGCAATATACGCTTTCGTTAGCTCGTCGGTGAATACAAAAGTCGACCAGCCATCAAACGCAATATGGTGCCAAACAAAGAGCAAATACTGCGTGGATGAACAACAAATGTGATACACCCGCATTGGACTGTCTTTTGACAACTCAAATGGTTGTACAGCAAGTTCACTCACCAAAGCTGCCAACGCAACTTCATCTACCACTGTGTGCTGTAAAATGGCAATGTTTTTGCGTAAAGCGCACTGGCTTAAGACGCCGTCATCACGGGTATTAAATACCGAATTTAATACCTCATGGCGAGCAACTACTTGATTAAGCGCTTGTTGTAAGGCACCAAGGTTTAGCGACTCCCCCACTTCAAACAGGGCTGGAATGTGATATGCACTACTGCCCTTTTCGTAACTGTCGATAAAGAGCAACCGCTCTTGTGCAAATGACAGCGGTAAAACCTCACTGTCACTGCGTGGGATCACAATGGCCTGTGACGCATCAATTACTGTGGCAAGTTTTGCTACCGTATTATGTGTGAATAACATTTCGAGTGGAATATCACGCTTAAGCGCTTTGCGGCTGGCCGCAGACAGACGAATTGCCGTAATTGAATTACCACCTAACGTATAAAAATTATCATCCACACCCACAGTATCAACATTGAGCACCTGCTGCCAAAGCTCGCATAAAGTCGACTCAAGCTCACTGCTCGGCGCTTTATAGCTATGTGCGAAACCTTGATTAGGAATAGGCAGCGCCTTTTCATCCAGCTTTCCATTGCCAGTCAAAGGGAACACATCTAGTCGAGTAAAGCTGGCTGGGAGCATATATTTTGGTAACCTTGATCCCAGATATGCGCTTATATCTTCTTCACAGGCGGCACTGTCTGCGCTGGCAATCCAATAGGCATGTAGCGCACCGTCTGCATGACTTTTATCTGCAATGACAGCCGCACTGTGAACACCAGCAACGTCACATATAGCATGCTCAATCTCACCAAGTTCAATCCGATAGCCTCGAATTTTAACTTGATTGTCGTTTCGACCAAGGTATTCAATTTCACCATTGTCGAGCCAACGAACCAAATCGCCAGTTTTATATATACGCTGATTGTACGTATCATCGCTACTTACAAACGGATTTTTAATAAAGCGCGACTGGGTTAAATCTTCCCTATTTAAGTAACCTCTGGCAACACCAGCACCGCCGATATATAACTCACCGATTGCGCCTACTGGCACAGGTTTAAGTACCGATGACAAAACATACAGCGCAACATTGGGATAAGCATGCCCGATACCATTAACCACTTGACTTGGGTCAACGCGCTTATTCATGGCACCAACGGTCGCCTCTGTCGGACCATATTCATCAATCAATGTATCGGTGACTATTGAGAGCTTATC
Organism: Pseudoalteromonas sp. Of7M-16; assembly: GCF_022347805.1. Classification (NCBI taxonomy): domain Bacteria; kingdom Pseudomonadati; phylum Pseudomonadota; class Gammaproteobacteria; order Alteromonadales; family Pseudoalteromonadaceae; genus Pseudoalteromonas; species Pseudoalteromonas sp. Of7M-16. The sequence continues at coordinate 5,705 of NZ_JAKRFY010000002.1, forward strand.
AATCACTGGCTTAGTCAGTGCTTCACCGCCCACCATTAAGCTACGTAAGGTTATCCCACTGTCAGTCAATAGTATGTTCGCAAGACTCGGTGTGGTTTTTACAAAACGCACTTTATTGTTTGTCAAATGTGCCTGATACGCTGACACATTGGCAATATCATCCTGATAAACACACACTGTGCCACCCGCCATCAGTGGGCACAAGGTGGTTGTCACAGTCAAATCAAAACAATAGTTGGTCGAAAAGTCAGTTACATCCAGAGCATCTAATAAGGTACTTTGCACCCCAAAAAAGTAATTCAGCACCTGCCCTTGCTCTACCATCACGCCTTTTGGTTTACCTGTGGTACCCGAGGTATAAATGACATATGCAATGTTATTTATACGACTGCGACGCTCAGCAAAGCCTTGTGGGTTATTTGCTACCAACATAGGTTTATCACAGCTGATAAAGCCAACTTGGGTGCCCGTGAGCCAAGTATCTAATCGATGGGCATATTGAGATTGAGTCAACACCAAGCGTGTGTCTGTATCAGCCAAAATAAACTGTACTCTGTCCTCAGGTGCATCCGGGGAGATAGGCACATATCCCGCACCTAATTTCAATACCGCTACCATCGCCACAAGGGTTTCAGCACTTGGGCTCAAATACAGCCCGATCAGTGTATCGGCTTGCACCGACTCCCCTTGCTGAGTAAGGCGCTGCAAAATGTTATTTGCTAAATGCTCAGCTCGCTCATTAAGTTGGTGATAACTTAAAGAAGTTTCCCCCGCTTTAACAGCCACCTTGTCTGGCATAGCTTGCGCGTGCTGGGCAATCAAGCCCGCAATGTCAGTTTCAAATTCAAAGTGCGTTTGTTGGCAGTGCCACTGCTGAGTGATTGCCTCACACTCAGCTGGTGTCAACAACCCTAATTGCTGATGCGGCTGTTCTGGCGCATCCACCAGCTGCTCAAGCAGAACTTTAAGCTGAGTTACCAACTTAGTGGCTTTGTCAGTATCTAACCAATTTGCACTGTAGTTAATGGCAATATCGAGCGTATCACCCTGCTCTGTCGCGACAATTGACAGCGGATAGTCAATTTTCTCTACCACCTTTTTGAGTTGCCATTTTCGAGTATCCCCTTGATGATTGATCGGATAGTTTTCAAATGTGAACAAGGTATGGAATAACCGCTCACCTTGAGGTTGCAACTCCGCTAAAGCAACACTGCTGGCACTGTTGAGGGAGGCAATCGACAGCTGAATGTCAGTCATGATTTGCGCACAAGAGGCATCTTGTGGCCAAAACACTTGCAGCGGCAAGGTATTGATAAATAATCCAACACTGTGGTCGATGCCGTCAACCGGCAAATTGCGACCAGAGACAACAGTCCCCACAGTTGTTTGCTCATCGCCCGCATAGACTTGAATAAGCTTGTGCCAACAAAATTGCAACGCGACATTCAATGTCACGCCCGCATTTTGGCACATGGATTTGAGTCTATGAAACTCAGCACCACTTATCATCAGCTGCTGCGTATCTGGCTCTGTGACCTGCATTGGTTTGGTTAAATCAAGGGGGGCACTCAACATACCCGAGATGTCGTTTGCCCCTTCAAATTGCAGCTTCTTTTCTAGCCAATACTGCTGTGTCTGTGCTTGGTTCTGTTGATAGTACTGCTGCGTTGCCAAATAGGCCGTTTCGACCTCAACAGTTGGTATCGTCCCCCCTAGCAGCTGTTCATAATATTCATGGACACTGCGCAGCAACAAAGGCGCACTCCAGCCATCGCTGATGCTGTGGTGCTCCGTTTTTAGTAAGGTGTATAAGTCATCTGCTTGCTTGATAAGTGAAATTCGGATCAAGCCCGGCTTTGACAGATCAAACCCTTTTGCGCGCTCCGCTTGCTGCAACGCATCTATCTTTGCACCGCGCTCTGCTTCACCTAATGCGCTGATATCTTCATAGTAAAAGCTATTGCTGTCGATACTCGCTTTGGGGGAGACAATTTGAAACAGGGTTTCATCCCAGTTAAAAAAAGTGCGCAGCGCTGGGAACCGTAAAGAGGTCAACTCCCAGGCCTTTTGATACAAAGGCACATTGAGCGGCTCTTGATAATCCAACATCATTTGTACGCGATATGCGTCATCGTCTGGCTGATTCAAATGATGATAGATAAACCCTTGCTGTAAGCTGTTTGCCGGACTCACCGACTCTATCCCACGAGAAGGCGCAGTTTGACTCTGAATATAACGTCTAAAGGCTTTCGCCGAGTCAATGTTTTGCTCACTCAAAAACGCAATTAATTCTGGCTTATTGGCTTTGATTTTATTCACTAACTGCGGATCCGGAGACGCATTGCCAAAAGCCAATTTTAACTTACCTTGCTCTGCCCAAATAGACAGGTTATGTGCGCTTATTTCTTTGATAAGTAACATTGCTTAAATCTCCATGATGTTGTCGTCGCAGGTATCGTCTTGCTCATCCATGTCTGCTTCTTCAAGCACGCTATTCAAGTGCGCAAGATGTTCTACTGATAAGTCATTGGCGATAAAGTCACTTGGCGTCGCAACAGCCCCCTGTTCGGCGATATGTGCGGTATGTTCGATCACATGTTGTAAATTAGTCATGAAATAGCGTTCAAAATCAGCACTGGCCTGCTGGCCTAGTCGCGACTGAATTGAAAACACCAATTGGTCTGAGTCGATCATGCCGTTGATATTGAGCATCAAAGCCATTTCATTTTGCTCGCCAATCAGTTGCCCACAGGACTCTTGCACAATCTGCCAACTCTCAACCCCTTTTGCACTACGATTAAATTGCCCTAAGTAGTTGAAACTGATAAGAGGCAGCTTTTGCGTAATTTGACCTGCTTGGAAAAAAGCACCATAGCCTACCCCTTTGTTTGGCACGCCGCGTAGCATTTCCTTGGTTTGCACAACAGTCGTAGAAAGGTCTTCATAAGCCATTAACTTCACAGGATATAAGCTGGTAAACCACCCTAAAGTTTGTGATACATCTAAGCGCTCATCAATATCTTCTCGGCCATGGCCTTCTAGAGTGATCACATGCTCTGTACCTGACAACACTTGCGGTAAAGTTAAACTCAACGCAGCTAACAATAGATCGTTGATTTCAGTGTTATAGCCTTCATTTGAATGCCTCAATAGCATTCTTGTATGCGCTACGGACAAAGAAATCGAGTGCTCACTTACAGGCTCGGTTACATTCAAAGCTTTGCTATGTTCAACCACATTTTGCCAGTAATTCAGCTCACTGCTGTGATCAGTTGGGTAGCTTTGCATAGCATTCACCCACTGGCGATAACTGCTGGTTTTTGCAGCCAATGTTTTACCGGTAAGCAAGGTTTGCATGTCTTGTGACAATACCCGCCACGAGACGCCATCAATGATTAAATGGTGGAAAATAAAACAAACCCGCGCAACACCATCGCCGTAACCTTGCAGGTGCACCAGCTTAAATAGCGGCCCACCTTTGAGGTCAAAACTTTGCTGCCACTGGTTCAACTGCTCGCCAATTTGCGTATCAGAGAGCCCTGTCACATCTAACTGAGCGACACCACACCAAGCAGCCAAATCTAACTCGTTGAGAGATAAATAAGATTGACGATCAGTATCACCTTGCGGCGCAAAACGGACGCGCATCATGTCGTGGTGCTCAATCAAAGCATGACATGCCCGCCCGATGTCGGCGGTTGTCAGATCCTCTGGTACGGTGAGCATAAATGACTGGTTCCAATGCGCAGGTTGCGACAGGCCTAAGTCAAAGAACCAAGACTGTACAGGCAGTAAATCAAACTCACCTGTTAGTATCCCTTGTTCTGTTTGCAATGTCTCAGCCTGCGGCAATTGCTCAAGCTTTTTCGCCAATTGCGCTATGGTGGGTGATTCATAAATATCTTTCACTTTGAGCGTATAGCCCAACAAACGCAGTTGTGACATTAATTGAATACTAATGATTGAGTCGCCACCAATACGGAAGAAGTGCTCATCAATCCCCACTTTTTCAAGGCCAAGTAACGCCTGCCAAATATCACATAGCTGGCTCTCAAGTTCAGTGGTCGGTGCCACATAATCGCTTTGTGCATCAAATACAGGATCTGGTAAGGCTTTGCGATCGACTTTGTTGTTAACAGTCAGCGGTATTTGCTCAATGGCCATAATGGCGCTGGGCACCATGTACTCTGGCAATTGCTCAGCTAAATACGTGCGTAGCACGTCGTGGTTAAGTGCGGTTTCGCCTTGTGATACCACATACGCAATCAGTTGCTGTGTGCCTTGCAGCAATCGCGGGATCACAACTGCTTGCTTCACATCTTGATGTGCAATGAGAATGTTTTCAATTTCCCCCAGCTCGATTCTAAAGCCACGGATCTTAACCTGCTCATCATTTCGGCCAATGTACTCTAGCTGACCATCCGCAAGTCTGCGCACCAAGTCACCACTGCGGTACAAGCGAGATTCTTGAGAAGCAGGCAATTGCGCAGCAAATGGATTTTCAATAAAGCGCTCACGGGTCAGCTCTTCGCGGTTTAAATAACCGCGCGCAAGCCCCGCGCCTCCTACATACAATTCACCTACAACTCCAACTGGCACGAGGTTTTGGTTGGCATCAAGCACATACGCTGACATATCACTGAGCGGACGGCCAATGAGTGATTGATGTTGATTGTTATCTGGTGAGAGTTCCTGATATGTCACATGCACTGTGGTTTCTGTGATGCCGTACATATTGATTAACTTGGTTTGTGTGTCACCATAAGCCTGCCACCAAGGCGCAAGGCGCGCCATATTAAGCTTATCTCCACCAAAAATAACATAACGCAGTGCTGGTAACTGTGCATCTTGTGACACTGCTGTGTCTATAAATGAGTAGAAGGCGCTCGGTGTTTGGTTTAATACCGTGACGCCTTGGTTTTGACACAAGGCAATAAACTCACGCGGATCACGGGTGCAGGCTTTGTCAGGGATCACCAAACAACCGCCATGCAGCAGCGCGCCCCATATTTCCCACACACTAAAATCAAAGGTACAAGCGTGGTACATCACCCACACATCTTGTGCTGTGAATTGATACTCCTGTTCACAAGAGTCAAATAACCTTACCACGTTGTGATGCGGCTGCATCACCCCTTTAGGCTGGCCTGTGGTGCCTGAAGTATAAATGACATATGCCAAATCATCAGCCGAAGTATTTATATCCGATAAGTCGATATCCGCTTCTTCCTGATTGAGCTCATCATAACTTAGCACCTGAACAGGAGACTCTAACCCATCTAGTACTTCAGTGAGTTCAACCTCCAGACCTGCTTGGCAAAGTAATATTGGCGTTTGCGTATCGCTCAAAATAAACTGGCTACGCGATTTCGGGTACTCTGGCGTTAACGGTACATACGTTGCCCCTAGCTTTAATATTGCCACCATGCTCACCAACAATTCGAGACTGGGAGCAAAATAAAGCCCGATGTAAACCGGCGCTTGGTTTGTGGCAGATGCAATGCTCGGATCTCGCGTTAAAATCGCCTTGGCCAATGCCGTCGACTGCGCATCTAACGCTTGATAGCTAAGCGCTTTGTCTTGGAACTTTAGCGCCGTATTATTGGGGTACTTTTGAACTTGCTCGGCAAAAATCTCACTCAAACTGCCACGCTCAGGTAGTGGCGTAATTTGTGGCTGGATTTGCATCAACAGCTCATGGCTTTGTTGCTTTGACAGCAAACTAATTTGACTATGCGGCTGCTCAGTCTCATCAACTATGGCGTTAATGATAATTTGCAGCTGCGCGATTAATCGCTCTGCCTGACACGTATTAATTTGCTGCGCACAATAATTCAAAGAAAACTCAACCTGCTCAGGCGTGGCAGTTACGATAACGGTGATCGGGTAATCACTTTTCTCGCGCGTCTCACGATACTGCATTGCTTGCTCTACACGCTCACGGTCGCTTTCTTGCACTTTTGGGATTGGATAGTTCTCAAACACAAATAAAGTATGGAATAACGCATCCCCTTGGCTTTGCACGCGAGATAACTCTGCGCCACTGTGGGTATTTACGTCCGCAATTTCTAGCTGAATTTGTGACATCACCTCTGCAATGGTTGCATCCGCTTGCCAATTAACTGCCAAAGGTAAAGTATTGATGAACAAGCCCACACTTGCATGAATATCTGCAACGGGTATGTCTCGCCCAGAAACCGTAGTCCCCACAATCGTTTGTTGATCTTGGCAATAGCTTTGCAACAACTTGTGCCAAGCAAACTGCATCGCGGCATTAAGTGTCACACCTGATTGCCTGCAAACCTCATTCAAAGCAGTAAACTCACTACCTGTGATCACAAACGCACTACGCTCAGGCTCGGAGACAACCCGTTCATTCGCCAAATCAAATGATTGGCTCAGTAGGTAATTGACGTCGTTGGCATGCTCAAACTCAGACATCTTTTGCTGCCAAAATGCATCCGTTTGGTCTTTGTTTTCATACAGGTATTCCTGTGCAGCTTGATAGGCATGGTCGTGTTGGATAGTCGGTTGCTCACCTGCTTTAAGCTGGTTGTAAAAATTATTGACGGTCTCCAGTAAGTTACCCACACTCCAACCATCGCCAATGCTGTGATGTTCAGTTTTAAGCACACTAAAATGCGTGTCGCTGTGCTTGAACACCACCACTCTAAAGAGCCCAGGATCTGCCAAATCAAATGCTTTGAGCCTATCTTGTTTTAGCAGCTCATTCATTTGCTGAACTCTTTCGCTTTCAGAAAAAGCACTTAAGTCCACGACATTGAAGTGAGTATCACTGAGAACAAGCTTTTGGCTGATCACTTGCAGCATCTGCGCTTGCCAATTAAATGCCATGCGCAATGCTGGGTGTTTATCCGTCGCTAGTTGCCAAGCCGCACGATACAGTTCAAGGTCTAGCTGAGTATGATAGTCCACTAGCAACTGTACTCGGTATGCATCATCATCAGGCTGATTTAAGGCATGATAAATAAAACCTTGTTGCAAACTATTGGCAGGATATAAAGCTTCTAAAGGAGTATGTGACTGTAGGTTTTGCAGCAGCTCAAAACTAATCTGCGCCTGCGGGAAGTCACTTGGTGTACTCACCCCACCAGCTTGCATCGCCGTCACACCTTGAGCAATGACCTGCTCAAGTGCACGTTCAAAAGCGCGCACAAATAGCGCGCCTTGCGCTGGCGCAAGCCTTGATTCAACCTCAATGCTCAACGCGTCCTGTTTAATTAACCCTAATACATTGAGCATTAAATCACTGTCATTGTCAGCGCCAACCAGTGCACCTACAGGCTCCCCTGTAATTTGCCAATCGGCAGGTTCAGCCGTTTTATACTGACCAAGATAGTTAAAGCATACTTTAGGGAGTGGCGCTGGTAACTTTGCAGGGTCGAATTGGAAAAGCGCACCGAAACCAATCCCTTTGTCAGGGATGGCGCGCAGCATGTCTTTGTTTGCAGCAATGGTTTGCTCTACAGACTGCGCACATACCAGCTTAACGGGATACAGGCTAGTGAACCAACCTAGTGTTTGGTTTATCTCTAACGCATCATCAATGGCTTCTCGACCATGACCTTCCAGCATAATATGATGAGACTTAGTTCCAAATACGGTTTCCATGGCAATGGCAAGGGCACTGAGTAATAATTCTTGCGTGTGCGTGTTATATCCTTGAGCAGCTTGCTGCAACAAAATTTCTGTTTGCTCGACCGATAAAGACAGTGACAATTGCTGCATTGCATGCAAAGGCCGTGGACTTGGCTGCCCAGCCATCACCTCAGCCCAATAAGCCGTTTGTGCTTGGTTACGCACTGCGTATTGCGACAGTCCATCCACCCACTGACGGTAACTGGTTTGCTTTGCCAACAGGCTTTGTCCAGCAAGAATTTGCTCAAGGTCGTTAAGTAAAATGCCCCAAGACACGGTATCTATGATCATGTGGTGGAAAATAAAGCACAGTCTATCGCGGCCATCGCTATGCCCTTTTAGTCTCACCACACGCCATGTAGGGCCTGCAAAAATATCCAAGCTGGCTTGTACAGCGCTCAAGGTGTCACTGACTTGTACCTCATCCAACAGAGAGATATTCAGCTCAGTTAATTCAAACAGCACTTCTTCGCAATAGCGATTTTTGCGCTCAACAACACATCGGCTGCGCAACATATCATGCTGGTAGCTCAGGGTGGTGAGCGCTTCATTTAGGTCATCATTAGATAAATCATTCGGACAATAGGCACTAAATGCTTGGTTGAAGTGATGCACATTTGCAAAATTTTGTGAAAAGAACCAACTTTGTGTTGGGTGCAGGTCAAAATCCCCCTGTAAAACCCCTTGCTCTGATAACACAGCTACTTTTGCAACATCATCATTGTCGATAATAAATTCAGCCAGCTCCGCCACACTTGGCGCGACAAAAATATCTTTTACTTTAAGGGAGTAGCCAGCGCGTCTTAGCGCTGAGACCAGACTGATACTGACGATTGAGTCGCCACCAATTTGGAAAAAGTTATCGTTTATCCCTACCTTTTCAAGGCCCAGTACGCCTTGCCAAACGTCACATAGTTCAGTCTCTAGTTCATTGCGCGGCGCTTGGTATTCAGTGCTGGCACTAAACTCAGGCTCTGGTAATGCTTTTCTGTCTAACTTGCCATTGAGGGTCAAAGGTAATGCATCAATAACCACAAAAGCAGCTGGCACCATATACTCTGGCAACTGCTTTGCCACAAACTCTCTCACATCATCTAAATCAATCGATGCATCGAGCTCGCCAACTAGATAAGCCACCAAGGCTTTTTGCTGATTGTGCTCTTTATCAATCACCGCAACGTGTTTTATTTCTGGGCGCTTTAATAAGCAGTGTTCAATTTCACCCATTTCAATACGATAGCCACGTACTTTGACCTGAAAATCTTTACGGCCTTTAAATTCAATGTAACCCTTTTCATTCCAACAGCCGTTGTCGCCAGTACGGTATAGTCGGCCAAGTGTAGGGTGTTCAAAATAGGCAAGGTTGGTGCGCTCTGGGTCATTAAAATACCCTTGAGCTACCCCAATACCGCCGATGTGAATTTCACCTAAAATACCCGCAGGACAATGATTGCCATATTGATCCAGCACCCACATGGCTTGATTCGGCATTGCCAAGCCATAAGGAATGCTCTGCCAATCCGGCTCAACTGTGTTTATTTCATGCCAAATTGACCAGATACTGCCCTCGGTAGCGCCACCCAGACTCATCACTGTCGCATGAGGCGTCATAGCACTGAGCTGCGTAGGTAGACGAAGTGGGATCCAGTCACCACTCATCATGTAAACACGCAAACTATCAACGTTGCGCACTTGTAGTGCTTGCTCATTCGCAAGCAATTGCGCAAGCTGAGGAACCGTATTCCAAATTGTCACTTGGTGCGCTTCGACCATGTCTAACCAATGATCTGTGTCCTGCACTTTGTCTTGCTCAGGCAGCACAATAGCTGCCCCCACGGCCAACGCGCCAAACACATCGTATACAGATAAATCAAAGCTTAAATCCGAAATACCAAAAATACGATCTTCTGACATAACCTCAAAACGTGCATTAATGGCGAAGATGGTGTTCATGGCACTTTCATGAGTGATCACCACCCCTTTGGGCTGGCCAGTACTACCCGAAGTAAAGATCACATAGGCAATCTCGTGTGGCAAAGGTAGCACGAGACTTTCTCGCCACTGGGTATCAGCAAGCTCGCTTTTTATCGCGGCCTCTTCAACCAAAGTGAATTGGAATTCGCTCAACCACGGCTCATTTTGAATGCGCTCGAACAACACTATCGAAATTAATACCTGCTTCACGCCCCCCGCCAATAAAACCTGATGAATACGTGAATTTGGCCAAGCCACATTAATGGGTAAATACGCACAACCAGCGGTATTAACGGCAAGCAGTGCAGCCACTTGATATTCACTCTTTTCACACATGACAGCGACCAATTCACCGCGCTTAGCTGCTTTTGTGGCCAATTGGTAGGCAATACCATAGCGATATTCGCTCAAGGTATGATAATCAATTTGACGGCTTGCCGTGATCACGCAGACGCGCTCAGGGTACTGCGCAACTTGTAAGTCAAAGCCATCAATTAAATTATGCTCTGGGTACTTTGCAGGAAAATCATTCCACTGGTGTTCAATGCGATGTTCTTGCGCCTCAGTGAGTATGCTGATGCGGCCACATATTTGATGGGCATCATCTTGCGCTAAATGTGTAATAAAGCGTTTTTGTATTTCACCAATGTCTTGCAAAGTCTCAGTGTTAAATTGTGCGTCTGCTGCGACAATTTTTCGTAGCAATTTTGAGCCTGTTTCAAATAATGTGAAATCTAATTCAAACTGCGCCACAGCAGGTGTTAGCAACACCCCTTCCACGGTGACCGCATTATCTTCACCTAATCTGAGCTGCTGTTCAGGCAGTCCAGCAAGCACCTGCATCAAACCTGGAATAATATGAGATGTTTTTAGCTGCGCAAGGTAGTTACAGACTACATTGATATTTTTGCTGCTCAAGCCTGATGGGGCTTTGTTCAATAGCAGCGCAGTGAGCTGCTCACTGATGGTCTGCAATAGCTCAATGAGCGACTTTTGATGAACCGCAGAGACCGACAGCGCTTCTAAATCAACATAGTGGCCCAATAGGTAACGATTTTTACGCGTTCTTCTCGCAATTGGTACGCCAATGGTGACGTCTTCATCGTTGGTCAAACGGCTTAGTGTTAAAACGGTACTCGCAAGAATTACACAATAAGGACTGATACCGTGCTCAGCAGCAACCTGCTTTATTGGTTCAATGCACGCTGTTGTATTATCTAACAGGACGGCAACATCATCATTGGTATCAGGGTTGTGTGGCTTTTTCATGATGAAGTCCACAGGACTCACTTGCACGTCAGCAAAGTCTTGCTCTTTGGCAGCGTAATATTCAATATCAGGTTTAAGTGTTGAGCAGTCATCCTCACTCGATAACAGCCTCAGCAAATCATTCACCAAAATCTGCAAAGACCACTGATCACACACAATATGGTGACCTTTGATCAACACAATCACCTCTGAATCTGTCAGCGCCTGATAATAAAATTCAAAATTACACTCACTGGTATCTATAAACTGCACATTGTACTGATCGCACAGCTCCGATGCGCTAATATCAGTGCCCTCCATGGCCAACCATTGCACTTGGCCATCTTTGAAAATAAGCTCAGGTGTATCCGCTGAGAGTTCAATTTTACTGTGGAGCACTGGATGGCGATGTTGCAATTGAATTAGCACGTCTTGCAACCGATTAAAACAATCGCCCATGGTAATTTTGAGTGCGCTAGAGACATTAAAAACAGGGCTAGTTGGTGCAATTTCTTGACCTTGCCAAACTTGCAATTGACGCTGAGAAAGTGATTGAGAGTTATCGTTACGCATTGGGTTTATACTTCCATTATTATTTTCGTGATGCCATAAAAGGGTGGTCAACGCAGAAAGCGCCATGATGTGGTTGAACGCTTTGAGTATTTAGGCACATGTATAACCTCCATCAACATACACAGTGCTGCCTGTGGTCCATTCACTTTCCAATAAATTAATGATTTCTTTTGATACATGCTCCGGTGAGCCAAATCCTAAGGGGTGCATGCTAGCCAACTTGTCAAAGTGACCCGGCTTCGCCATGCCTTGATAACCATCATTGAGCTTGGTTTGGATCATGCCTGCTGCAATACAGTTCACCAACACACGATCCTTGGCCAACTCCAATGCTGCACATCGACTTAGACTACCCAGCGCACCTTTACTGGCCGCATAGCCAGAAATACCTGCTTCACCTGCAGACTGGCTGACGGATGACAGTAGTACAATTGACGTTGTTCCCTCTGTATTTCTAACGCTTTTGCGTGTAAATGCTTTAATCATGGCCAGTGCACCACCGCAATTAATACGATAAATCTTCTCAAAGTCTGCATAACTAGATTGACGCAATGTGGTCATTGCGTGCACACCAGCACAAAATACAGCCCCTTTAAATGCACCATATTGCTTTGCATTGTCGATAATGATTGGCGTCAACTCATCTGGTGTACTCAAATCAGCGACGGCGATTTTATGCTGCCCAGATAAAGACACCGCCAACTCGCCCAAGGTCTGTTCATTTCGCCCAATTAGTAGCAGTTCGTAACCTTTATTTGCTAAATCATGGCAGGTTCTCTGCCCGAGATCTGAGGTTGCACCAAGCACCAAAATTCTTAATGGAGCCCCATCAATATTCATTGTTTCCATTACTATGCTTCTTCTCTTTAAAGGCCACGTCACGCCAAAAGTACCGAGGCACTTTTGGCTCATATGCGTATACTCAATGTTGAATTGTTAAACGGATATCTCTGTGCTCGGGCGCATGGTCATACACTGCCCTGTCATCATTTTGTTATAGTGTGAAAAGTGTGCGATGAACTCGATAAACTCCTGGCGTAAAAACACAGTTGGGCGCATACCGAATACAGAACGCTTTAGTGCGCGGCGCATTTTTTTTCGCTCTGCTTCATCTTTTGCCAAATAGGGGATCACAGCACTGTTGATGAACACCTTGTCACTGGTAAGTTCTCTGGCTAAAGTTTTCATAAATGCATTCAGTGCATGGTTGACCACCGAATTCACTTCTTGGCCAAGATAACTTAAACTGTCCGAATACAACGGAAAGACAATGTTCGCGCCCGCTTCTTTGACACAACCCGCCAAGTTTTGATAGATAACAAACGTACTATCTAAGTACGTTGTTATTTGCACCAAACAACGCTCATCCGTAAACAGCGCTTGCTCATTTGCGCACTGAACACCTTGAATAACGACCAGTGATTGCCCATCTTCGAGCATCCCTTTTTCCGTCAATAGCAGCTGAATATCAGGTTCGACTTGCCCTTGAATTTCCGCCAGTGACAGGCTTGGTAGTGCTGAATTTTGCGATTCAAATTGCTCCGAAGGTGCTATCAAAATCACATTGACGTTTGCACTAAGGTAGTGATCAACCACAGCCTGATCAAACTCGCTTTGCGCTTGTACTAAGAGTAAAGATTGCGCTGCACTCATATTAAAAACCCTCCGTCCAGATGGATAACTTCTCCGTTTTGATAATTAGGCTCGTCTGATGTGAGGTGCAATACGGTACGTGCAACTTCACTGCACTGCCCCATTCGTCTTACACTGGTACAGTTAATAATGGGAGCAACAATGGACTGCTCTGCGCTATCCACCATTTGGGTTTCAATCAAACCTGGTGCAACGGCGTTACACAAAATATTGTCTTTGCCATACTCACGCGCAATGGTTCTTGTCATGCCAATAATGGCGCCTTTAGACGTTGCATAGTTGATTTGGCCTTCGCGTCCAACCACACCACTTTTTGACACCATATTAATAATGCGGCCAAATTGCTGCGCTTTAAAAATCGGCAGTACTTGATGACATAAGTTAAAAGTGCCTTTTAAATTCGTCGTCAGTACTTTTTGCCACTCTTCTAGCGCCATTAGCTGTATTAAATTATCGTGATTAATCCCTGCGTTATTAACCAAAATATCAATCCGCTGCTCCTGTGATTGAATCGATTTAACACTATCTAGCACAAAGCCAGTCTCTGATATCGAACCTTGCAACCAAGTAAACTTAGGGTGAGACGCCAATACGTCTGGAACACTAGAACGCGCGATACCATATACGCTAGCGCCCTCGGCAAGGTATTGAATGCAAATCTCCAAGCCAATTCCCTTTGAGCACCCTGAAACAATAACAACCTTGTCGTTAAACATTCTTCGCTCCCACATGTTCTAAATACCGAATGGCAATCCGAGCACTGGCAACTTCTTCTTCGTTCACCCAAGCTGCAACTTTAAATTTCACCAGCTCTCCGAGCGCAGTATCAACTGATGCACGCAGTTCCAAAATCTGACCGGGTAAAACGGGAGTAAGAAACTTGACCTTGTCAATGCCCGCAATCACGCCTTTTGACTTCCCTGTAATGCACAACCCACTGGCCTGCGCCATGGCTTCCACAATTAACACGCCAGGAAAAATAGGCTCATCTGGGAAGTGGCCCTCAAGGCACGGTTCGTTATATCCAATAAATTTTTGTGCGATGATCGACTCATTGGGCTGCACCTCAACAATGCGGTCAACAAATTTAAATGGCGGCTTATGCGGTAAATTATCCGGTGAAATCATTTTTCATCTCCCCAGTCGAATAAAAAGAAAACCATCACAAGTAATACAAGGGTGAAACCAGACAGGGTTTGAATTTGCGTAGATACCTCTGCAAGGGAAGCCCCTTGATTTGCAGTGAGTCGAAATGCATCCAAAAAGGCGGTGGAAGGCAACCATTGCACAATGTTTTGAATCGTTTGCGGAAAGTTGGAGGTATCAAAGTAGATCCCGGATAAAAACATCAGTGGAAAGTACAGCAAGTTAGAAATTCCCGTTGCCACTTCAACTTTCTGACTGCGAGCACCAACCAAAACCCCGATTAAACACAATACAATCGACCCCAATAGCAGCACCACTAGAATACTCAGCCAGTCCCCCATGGGTTGATAACCAAATAAAAAGTAGAAGGTAGCGAACAAGGCAACTAGCTGAAAGACCAGTAAGAAGACGCGGGCGAAGACAATGCCAATGACGTAGTCTAAGCGGCTAAACGGAGATAATTTAAGGCGCTTGAAAAAACCTTGTTGCCGATCAGAAACCAGCCCATTAGAAATGGATGTAATGCCAATACCGATTATCTGTAACACGATAATACCGGGGATCAGCCAATCGATATACCTAAACCCTTTTAGATCAATCACCCCCTCAAGATAAGGCTTACGCATTTGATCTTGCAGCGCCATTACATAGCTAAATGCAATGGCTTGTTCATGGCTATTTCGCGTTGAAAATAGACCACTTGGAGTCAAAATCAAGACATCGTTATAACTGGATAAAATGGATGCTAGGTCCTCACCGGGTGACACTTCGGTGCTTGGCTTGGCAAAATGGTCATTGATACGAGCGATTAGATTTGAGTCGTTAATATTTATTAAGCTGACCTTTTTGTCCTTCTCTATCGCCTGAAACCAATCGGCATCTATTTTTTCTTGTTCTATGACAACCAAATTGACTGGCCCCATTGGCTTTTCACCAGAGAACGCTTGAACCAAAAGAAGTGCCATAAAAATGGGAAAACCGAAGGTCCAAAATAAAGTTGCTGGTTCACGAAAAAACGGGCGAATATTAAGCAGCATAAGCTGCCAAAATGGCTTTCTTGTCAGTACATTACTAGGCATGACTTCGTTCCTGTTTTAGAATATCGTGGCCTGTTAACTTTAAAAACACGTCATTGAGGGTTGCTTTGCGTGGCTCTCTAATTACCGGATCTTTGAAGGTGCGGTGGATAATTGCATCCGGCGTGCCAGACTCAATAATACGGCCCTGCTCAATGATCAATAACTCATCACACAAATAGTCTGCTTCATCCATATAGTGTGTTGTGAGGATCACCGTCATCCCCTCTTCTTTGAGCGACTTGATGATTTCCCAGAAGCTCTGACGGCTGGTGGGATCTAACCCGGTTGTCGGTTCATCTAGAAAGATCAACTCTGGCTTGCCAACAATTGTCATGGCAAGAAATACCCGCTGTTTTTGTCCACCACTTAGGCTATCGAGCCATGCATTGGCTTTATCTGTTAGACCAAACCTTTCAATTAGCTCATCTACGTCCATCGGTTCTTTGTAAAAGCTCGCAAACAAGGTGATCGCTTCTTTAACCTTGGTTCTACCATACAAACTATTGGACTGTAGTAGACCGCCAATCTTCATGCGGATCTGCTTCTCATTGGTTTTCCAATCCATGCCAAACAGGCTGACGTTGCCTGACGTTGGCTTCTTTAGCCCTTGTAATATTTCCAATGTGGTTGACTTTCCCGCCCCATTTGGCCCCAATAGCCCAAAACATTGGCCTTTGTTAACTTTGAAAGACAGCCCCTTTAAGACAAGGCGACTATTTTTGCTGTAAGACTTTTTCAAATCCGTAACATCAATGACCGCTGACATGAGTATCCCCTTTGATTTTCGATACGATACACGTCGATGCACCCAGCTGCGTATTAACACTCATGACCAACACAGACTCAGGCGCATCGAGACCCTGTAATCCCACTTCACGACCCATAAATGTGCGTCCTCTAATTAAGCTTGTTGCTACGCTCACTGCATCTAAGCTTTGGCAAGCCACACCTGATGCTTTGTAATCTCTGCTATTGATAATGTGCGCTGAAGGAAAATGCTGTTTGAGTACACTCGAAAATGCCTCATAGTGATGCGTATTTACCATGCTTAAAACAATGACATCTGGCACTGCGGTATATTGCTCTAGTGCCGAGCAAAGCCATTGCTGAACGTCATCTTTGAAGTACCACTGCCCACCACTAAACTGGTGAATTTGGGCCAATGCTCGGTTTGCACGCGCGTCTTGCTGGTTAACCACGATCATTGCATTGGCACCACTTCCCAGCGTCTGCTCATCCACTTGCATTTGTTGCCAAACCAAATCTGATTTATCGCTTTGGTCTTCAGCACTACACACTAACGCATAAGAAATCTTATTTTCACTTAAGTCGTTATAGGCATGCCACAAAGCATGCATACCTTCATTGCCTAAGTCGCTAAAGTTCGCTGAACAACCCGTTAAACCAAATGCCAAAGCTAGGTTGCCCAATGGCGCATTGAGTACAGTGTCGGGGAACAAAGTGCTTTTAACCCCAGAAGGGCCATGTTGCAGTAGATCAGATAGATTGCGCTGCTGTACCTGAGAAGCACCAACAGTGGTGCCAAAGTACGCTCCCATTGGGGGTTTTTCACTGTCGCTAAAATCAATATCGGCACCACTGAATGCCAAGTAGGATGCGCCAATTGAATATTGACCTATCGCACTCATACGGCGACGGAACAGACTTGGCTGAAATTGCTTAAGGGAAAATTCCTGGGCATAACTCAGAGCTTGTTGCTCTGAGCCACTAGAGTAACCCACTTCATTTGCAATATTACTGTGACTCAACACATATACTTTTTGCTCTGCTGCAACAGGAATATCTGAGACCAATTTACGTGCAAGTAAGGTGGTATTGTGGCCGCCAAATGCCGAGTTTGTAGCAGCAAAACAGTCTACTTTATGCTTTCTTAACCCATTAACAACAATGTCATGGCCTTGACAGTCTTCTCGAATATCATCGCCATTGAGTGTTGAAGGGATTTCTCCTTGCTCGATGGCAACCAATGCAGAAATAAATTCAATGGCACCCGCAGCGCCTAAGGTGTGGCCAAAATATGACTTAGAACTTGATACAGGCAAAGAATTTTTGGCTCGTGGTTGCAGGGCTGCGAATATGCCTTTAAGTTCAGCACCATCATTCGCAGGAGTGCCCGTACCGTGGGTGTTAATATAATCGATATCTTCTACAGTCACGTCACTTTTCGCCATTGCTGTGGCGAAAGAGCGTCTCACACCAGCACCACATGGCTCGGGCGCGGTTGCATGATATGCATCTAAACTAGACGCTGTAGCAGCTAGTTGAACAACGGCTTTTTGTCCTCGCTCACTAGCTTGTGTTTGGGGTTCTAAAATAACAAAGCCAGCGCCTTCCCCTAAGCTCAGCCCCATTTTTACGTCATAGGGAGAGCACACTTGAGGTGCCACAGACTGCAAAGAATGAAATCCTGCATAAATGGTTTTAGCTAGCGCATCGGTACCACCAGCGATGACTAAGTCAACAACTCCTTTATCGATTAGCTGCTTAGCAAACCCCATTGCACTGCTACTCGATGTACATGCGCTGGTAAACGTCAATACGGGTCCCAATATACCGAAGTGCTTAGCAATGTTGTCACTTTGCTTATGAGCAGGATATTCAATCAATGCCGCTAGCTTATTTTCAATAATGCCGTCTTCTAGCTTTTCCATGCCGGTATTGGCATTACCTACGCATAGCGCCACCCGTTTTTGTGCCAAAGTTTCTCGAGATATGTTTGCCGACTCCAATGCTTCCTCTATCGCTTTAATCGCAAACAAGGTAGAAAAATCAGGTAATGCATCTCTTTCATCTTGGTGTTTTTCACGGATCGACCGAACAATGCCTGCGATATCACTCGAAAGGCCAGTTACATCAAAACAATTTAAAGAAGCAATTCCTGATCGCTGTGATTGCATTGAGTGATACAACTCGTGCGCGTTATCGCCACACGAAGAAATTACGCCATATCCAGTTATTACTGCATGGGATTTAAACTCTGGCATTTCTTACTTTCTCCTGTAAACCTTGCAATGTGACTTTGCCCATTGCATTGGTAGGTAATTCATCAATGAATTCTATTTTGGGGATGGGTAAATCTTGGAATAACGCTCTTATCTCCTCAGTGGTTTCAAACTGAGCAGCTACTTTTTCAACAAAAGCTATGAGCTCGCCACCGCGTACGTTATTTTCTTGTTCGATGAAGTAAACTCTAAGGGCATGCCCAGCAAAGAGCTGGGATAGCTTTTCTTCAATTGCTTTTAAAGAGTAGCGTTTGCCTTTAAATTTAAATACGTTGTCTTTGCGGCCCAAATGTCGAATTTGGTTGTTAGGTAAAACTTCAATTTTGTCGTCCAAAGGCGCTGACTCGATGCCATAAGGTAAAAAGTCAGAATAGATAATGTGCTCTTCACCATTTGGCATCAATTTCACGGTCGGAAGTAGTCGATATGTTTGAATGTCGTCTAGCCCCATCATGCGATACGCAATGGCGCCGGTTTCCGTGCTTCCAAGTACATCAATCCCCTGCAACTGTGTTTTTCTATTTGCATTGAGACTGGCAAATTGTGTATCTCTTTGTTGGCCGAATTTTCCACCAGAGTTAACGACATAGTGGTACCTATCGGACAACCCTCCAGAAATACTTTGCCATAGAGCTGGCACACTTACCGCCATAATAGCCTCATACCCTGAGGGAGCAGGTCGAGACAGGGTATTTGATTGATATACCACTGCGATATCCAGTTTTAGCGGTAGTAAAAAACTCCAAATAAACCCGTACATATGCACCGGTGAGACATATGCATCAACGAGATCTAACGCTTTAAAGTCAAACAACGTTGTTAATTCATCTACTTCGTGCAACATGCTCACTAGCGATTTTTCAATTTGAACTGGCACACCAGTGCTGCCTGAAGTTTCAAACCCGATCACGGCATTATTTTGCACACGCTCCAATTGAGCATATAAATTGCTGCTCAATGTTTCAGAAGGTGCAGTTGCATGAGTTGACATCAACTCGTCAAACCCCAATGCATTGTCCCCTTCTGGTTGGGCACTGAGGAGTGGTTTACAACCGCTAAATACCAAAGCAACGGCCATCAACATCATTTTGACCGGATCAGTATCTCGTACTCTAACAGGCTCGTGGCGATTGATCTTTACCTGTCCAATCGCAGCTATCAGAGTTGTTATATACTGCTCAAATTCGTGACGACTATACCTGTCACCGTTTGAAGAATAAAAAGCGGCGTTGTTATTACCTAATACACCCTTTGTTTTTGCGGCTACAATACGCTTTGAAATATTGCTTACTGTATGAGTACCATCATAATCAGCATTGTTAAACACGACATTGAACTTTCGTTGACAATCTGAGTAAACCTGCAATAAATCAACCGAATCAAGAAATAAAGGGCTGGCCAATAAATCATCTTCATTGGACAGCTGCTTCACTTCGGACTCTTCTAGCTCAACTGAATCTACGATTTGTTGGCGCACCTGTTGGACTAAGTCTTCAAAATCCTTCATTCAGTTACTATTTCCTGTAAATCAATGGCTGCAACGCGCTTTTTGAATGACGCTTTTGGCGGTACGACTTCAACCTCACCACTGCAAATCAGTTCGTTGTCCTGATTTAAAATAGTGATAGTCAGCCGGACATGCCGATTGGGTAATTTTTGCGTCACTTGGACATGTGCATAAATGGTATCGCCAATATACAAAGGCGCATGGTGGCTAACTGTCATATTAGTCACCATGGAACCAACCCCAGGTAGTTTCATACCAATTACTTGCGCTACCATGGCTGGCGCGATCCCTGCGTGAGCAATACGTCCTGCTAACCCCATTTTCTGAGCAAAAACGCTGTCTACGTGTAATGGATTGAAATCACCTGTGATCCCAGCAAAACTGTATACGTCTGATTCAGAGATAGTTTTAGAATGAACAGCACTATCTCCTTCGTTAAGTTCCCTATAGGTTTTTCCAGCCGTGTATAGAGTCATCGTCTTCTCAACTTTTATGCCGCAACTTGCTCGGAAATAAACTCGCTAAGAGAATGAATTGATGCCATTTTCTTTTGCACTAATTCACTGGGAAACTCCTTGAACTTAAGTCCATACTTTTTCTCAACGGCCGACACTAAATCCAAAAGCTCAATGCTGTCTAAATCCAAGCCATCACCAACTAGTGCTGCATGCTCGTCGATTTCTTCTAGAGAGTCTGCAACTTCTAACTCTTCGATTAAAATGTCATGTTTAATAAATGTGATAATTTCTTGTGTACTATTCATTGTTCTTCCTTAGATTTAAAAAATTTTTAGCGCTTTATTTAATCGAATAAAAAGGCAACCATTTCTTCAATTTCACCGTCTAGCGCGCGGTCTTCGATAACCGGAGAGAAAGTAGAAGCTAGAGAATCAAAAAACGCACGAGATAACCCATTTAACTTTTCAGCAGATTGGTCCTTATCAAGGACATAATATGCTTGGCGAATTGCCATAGCTTGAATGGCGATAACAGGCTTAATCAAAGAAAGGATATTCTTCAAATCACGAGCAGCAATTGTGCCCATACTCACAATATCTTGATTCAATGCTTCAGTCGTACGAGAAAAGACAGACATCGGTCCAGATTGCTTGAGCGCTTCAGCCACCAAAGCTGACGCACTGATCTGCATTGCTTTGAATCCATGATTGATCCAAGCCTTGTCTCCCAAGTCATCCACTGCAACGAGGTTATTTGGAATACCACCGTTTAACCTGTCATCAACTAAAATACCCAGCTCACGCTCTAATAACGCGCCCATATTTGCAACTTGAGGCTTTAGCGCATCGCAGATTGCAGCAATATGTCCACCATAAAAGTGGCCTGCGTTGAGTATCAAGTCACTTTCATGATCAATTAGAGGGTTGTCATTGACTGAATTGATCTCCACTTGTAAAACTGACTTTGCCCAGTTCAGCGTATCAACCAATGGCCCTAATACCTGTGGCGAGCAACGAATTGAATAACTATCTTGCAAGCGGAAAGTTTCTTTCATTCCGTGTTCAATCACTTTATCTGTTCGCTGTCTGCGGCCTAACCTGAGCTCTGGATTTGATAGACGTTTATAAATCAGGTCAGCGCAATATCTTTGCCCTTGATGTGGCTTCAACTCATGCACTTTTGGATGAAAAGGGGATGCTCTACCGTCAATCAGTTCAACGAACAAAGCAATTAACTTACACGAAATATCAATGGCCTTATCAAGCTCATTAATCGTATTGGCAGTTATTGCACTCATGACAGAAGTACCATTCATGATTGCTAGGCCTTCTTTCGCTTTTAGTTCATAAGGCGTGATATTGAGCTCTTCAAACACTTCAGATGTCGGTCTGATCACACCTTGGTAATAAACGTTTCGCTGCCCATTAAGTGCTGCGCCAATATAAGACAGTGGAGTTAAATCTCCGCTAGCACCTACCGAGCCTTTCGCAGGGATCGCTGGAAAAATATTATGTTGTAAAAATAACTCCATTTGTTTCAATAACTCCCAACTGACACCTGAATAGCCCCTCGCATTACAGTTCAATCGGATCAATAGAGTTACTGCACAATCACGTTCACTTAGATATTCGCCTACGCCACACCCATGATATGCCAATAGGTTTTTCTGCAACTCTTGAGACATGGCTGGAGAAATTCGGTTACTCGCAGAGTTACCAAACCCAGTTGTTACACCATAGATGTCTTCTCTATCCGAAATACGCTTATCTATATACTTCCGGTTATTCTCAATGAGTGATTTGTGAACCTCTCCATTCAACTGCACTTTCGGATAATTCTCGTAGATAAACTTCTTTATATCTTCAAGTGTTAGCTGGCTTATTAAGTCTATATCTATTGTGGATACTACTTTATTTTCAGACTCAACTATTGAATCTGAAAAAGAGAGTTCATTACTCATTTTTCTTGCTTCCTTTAACAATTAAAAAACGGTCATCTAAGTTTTATATTTAAAATTTATAATCGCGAAAATATAAATCGAGCATGTATTCCCAAGCATTTCATGACGTAATATCTATTATCATCGTTATGCCACTCTCATCGCTCATATGGTCTTCCTTTGCCCTCAAAAAGGTGCAAATAGATACTGATCAACTCACTCAAAAGCGTGTGTGTCATTTTTTACACCATTACATTTAATCAATCAATAGTACCCACAAGAATTACATCAAACACATTTATTGCTATAAACTTTTACAAAATAGTGGATAAAACAACCTGATTTAACAAAAAACAAACACCAAAGGGGAAAGCAAACCACCCTGAACTTAACAAAAAAGACGTGCTTTTCAGCTAACATTTGTAAGCTGAACTGCTAGAAAAGACTTCAAGTGATGACCAGATTATTACGATAAAGTTTAAAATATAAGAAAGGTGAAGGTTTATAATAAATTAATAAAAATAGATTTGACTTTTTAAACACCCATATAAATAAACTCATACAAATTAAAATAGAATATTAACTCAACCAACAGAAAGAACCAAAACAAGAGACTGTACCTACAAAGGTTAAAAAATTATGTCGTAAAAATGAATAGACACTGGTGAATAGATTAATTTAGAAATATTATATAAAGTATAATTTTATACTTTTATGTACACCTACATTTTTGTGTAAACATTTCCATTTTTTCAAGTAACCATATAAGGTACAAACATAAAAACCCGAATAAAGTGCACCTTTTTACAACAATTAAGTTTTGGTTACGCTCAAAAAAACAAAAATATTTCCTATAGGTGCGTGTCAATTCGGCTTATATGAAATAATACGCGCATCTATTCTTTGCGAAAAAAAAGAATGGTGCCGTCAGTGAGCAATAAAATTGTCATACTCAAATACGAAGTGTATTTTTCATGCACCTTTTTAGCCACAACGTGAGTCGTTATCCACTTACCTGATCATGAAACATGTTTAATTAGAGTTTTTTGTAATACCACAAACAGGAAACAACTATGAATTGTCAGGTTTTGCAAACCTCTGAACATCACTGTAGTTACAGAAACTGACGCAGCTATAAAGAGGAAGAAGCGTGTTGAAACCAAGGAATGAGCAGTTCTATTTACTACAATTAGAAAGCCAAATATACATCAAAGCGCACTTATCCATTCCCTCACTGTGCGCATAGCGGACAAAACACTCTACAAAATCGAACTATATGTCCATATTTTTCGGTTTTACGCCGCTGTTCTTTAAAACTACCATCTAACTTAAGCATTGTCTTAATTTCACCTTAATGGA
The DNA here is from genome assembly GCF_022347805.1 of Pseudoalteromonas sp. Of7M-16. Lineage (NCBI taxonomy): Bacteria > Pseudomonadati > Pseudomonadota > Gammaproteobacteria > Alteromonadales > Pseudoalteromonadaceae > Pseudoalteromonas > Pseudoalteromonas sp. Of7M-16. Next base: position 29,323 of record NZ_JAKRFY010000002.1, read on the forward strand.
GTTTCATACCGTGGCTCAATTGCTCAATTCAACCACATATGATATTGGCGGATTGACCGTCAACCGACTACTACCGCATATGAAAAAGCGCATGGTTGGCCCATTTATCTTTTTCGATCATATGGGCCCAACAAGCTTTCCTGTCGGTGAAGGCATTGAAGTTCAACCTCACCCCCATATCGGTTTATCGACACTAACCTATTTAATCGAAGGCCAAATACTACACCGAGATTCACTGGGCAATTGTATTGAAATCACCCCCGGCGATGTCAACTGGATGACTGCAGGTAAAGGAATAGTGCATTCAGAAAGAGAAAGCTTTGAAACTCGGGCTAGCCAGCATAATCTGAATGGCTTGCAATTGTGGGTCGCATTGCCTGAACATTATAGCGACATAGAGCCTAGCTTTGAGCATATCAGTAGACACGACTTGCCACAGATAACACACAAGGGAGTAATGAAAAGAGTGATCGCCGGAGAAGCGTATGGACTTCAATCACCTATAGCTACTTATTCTCCAATGTTTTATGTCGATATCATCGCGTCAGCACAAAATCAGCTAGAGGTCCCTAATCCGAAGCAAGAAACGGCAATTTATTTGATTTATGGAGAAGTTAAAGTCGCAGGCCAAACCTATAACCCTGGCGACTTTGTGCTACTTGCAGCCTCAGACAAAACCATTTCAGTGTCAAAAAATGCGCGTCTGGTCTTGCTAGGTGGCGATAAATGGGAGAACGTGCCATATATACATTGGAATTTTGTGTCATTTAGTAAAGATCGTATAGAACAAGCGAAGCGAGATTGGCAGCAAGGTGATTTTCCTAGTATTAAGTATGACAATCTTGAGTATGTGCCCTTGCCCACAAAGCGCACTTTGTAAATACACTCAAATCTTATTTAAGGTGAGTTTTTAGCCTATTCAAAAACGGACAACATCATGAGAGAAAAAGTCGAGTTTATTAGTAATGGGAACACCCTTGCGGGCCTGCTTGAGCGCCCGAGCGGCCATATCAAAGCGGTTGCACTTTTCGCTCATTGCTTTACCTGCACAAAAGACATCGCAGCAGCATCGCGTATATCTAGAGCTTTGGTAAAAGAAGGATATGCTGTACTGCGGTTTGATTTTACAGGGCTAGGTAATAGCGATGGCGACTTTGCCAATAGTAACTTTTCATCTAACCTAGATGATTTGTATGCTGCAGCAGAATATTTACGCCAGCGCTTATATGCACCGCAAATTCTCATCGGCCATAGCTTAGGCGGCGCAGCGGTTTTGGCCGCTGCCAACCAAATTGAAGAAGTCAGCGCAGTTGTTACTATTGGAGCCCCCGCCAATGCACACCACGTGGTCCACAATTTTTCAGCGCATGTCGATCAAATCAACCAAACTGGCGAAGCGCAAGTCCAGCTAGGTATGCGTACATTTAGTATAAAAAAACAGTTTTTGGATGACTTAGCAGCCCATAAAACACAGCAAAATACTTTAAATAAAAAGGCGCTCCTAGTAATGCATAGCCCTGTCGACGACGTCGTGAGCATTGAGCAAGCAGAAGCCATTTATTCCAAAGAGAAGCACCCGAAAAGCTTTATATCTTTGGATAGTGCAGACCACTTACTCAGTAAGGCAAGTGATTCTGAATACGCAGCAACTGCGATTTCTGGATGGGTTAGTAAGTACATTACGCCTCATCCTGAGCCCAAAGCTGAAACAGAGGCTGTTGAAAACGGCCATCTAGTCGTAAGTGAAAGAGACCATAAGTTTACCTTAAATGTTGTCAGTGATAGTCATACATGGTTGGCCGATGAGCCGACTCACGTCGGTGGGAAAAATCTTGGACCAGACCCTTATGAGCACTTGTTAGCAGCCCTTGGCACCTGCACTGTGATGACGATGCGCATGTATGCAAATTACAAAAAGCTGCCAGTAAAAGACATTAAAGTGACTTTACACCACCAAAAAAACCATCATCAGGACTGCGATAACTGCGACGACAACAACAGTTACGCTGAGCATATATCACGAGAGATAGAGTTAGAAGGTGACTTAACCTCCGAACAAAAGCAAAAACTCTTGCGCATTGCAGATAAGTGCCCGGTACATAAAACACTGCACAATGAAATTAAAGTTACGACCGAACTAAAAGACACTTATTAGTCGGTGTCTTTCGTTGTTGCTCGCGGAGCACTGAGCGACGCAAGCAACAACTGCTTTGGATGACATTACATGTCAATCCCGCTCATAACGCTCAAACCACCAAAGGATATACTCTAACTTTTGCTGCAAATATGAGGGCCTAGCGGTCAGCGCGTGGCTCATGTTTGGCATTCTTACCATCGCTGTGTCGATATTTTGTAACTTAAGCGCTTGGTAAAATTGCTCCGTTTCAGAAATTGGTGTTCGGTAATCCGCCTCCCCTGTCATTAACAAACTCGGGGTTTTTATATTATCCATGTATGTTATAGGGGAATGCTTTAAATAATGCGCTGTATTTTCCCAAGGTTTGCCATTAAACCAATATTGCGTAAACATCGGGTAAAAGTCAGACGTCAACACAAAACTATATAAATTTACCGCTGGCTTCATTATGGCCGCAGCAGCAAACCGCTGTGTCTTACCTAACATCCAAGTTGCTATCATACCGCCCCCTGAGCCGCCCATAACGTACTGTCGCTTTTCGTCAATAAAACCACGCTCAATCAAGTACTCTACACCACTGGTTAAATCATCATGCTCATGATTGGGAAAATTATTGTGGATCAGCTGCGCAAATTCGTTGCCATATGAATCACTGCCTCTTGGATTCATATACAGAACCACGTAGCCTTTTGCCGCAAGCACCTGTAGCTCTGCTGTAAAATGCGGTCCATAGTTGGCCATCGGTCCGCCATGTATTTCTAGCACTAAAGGGTATTTTTTATTTTTGTCAAAACTTGGCGGATAAATAACCCAACCCTGTATTGGGCGGTTGTCATGTCCCGAATTAACCCATAGCTCTTCAACTTTACCAAGCTTAATGTTATCCAGAAAAGTTCCATTAAAATCGCTGATTTTATCTACCGTTCTTCCCTGTAAAATAGCTAATTCAGGCGGTCTTTGAGTATCAGCCAGTGAAAATGCCACCATACCATTTCCGGCAACATCAAATTCCCCTCCAGCATATGGGCGACCCGAAGTCATGTTCCCCAACTGCTCAGTCAGCACTCTAAAATCACCTTTTAATCCGCTGTAACCGAGATGTGTTTTTCCTTGATTGTCATAGCTGAAATAAATACCGGAGCTGTCGTATTTCCACTGTAATTGTGAAACGCTCCTATCAAGCCCCGTAGTCAGCGCTTTGGTTTCACCACTTCGCAAATCCTTGATATACAGCTCTTTGTTTTGATAAATCATGCCGTTGTCATCATAGCCAATAAAAGCCAGATAACGACCATCGGGTGATACTGTTGGCATATCGTCTGGGCCCTCACGCTCAACAACACCAGAAATCTTATGTGTTGCTAAATCCAAATAATAAATATTGGTATTGAAATGTGAGAGCGCCGGTTCTGCGTAACGTTTAGCGGACAAATAAATACCGCGTCCGTCCTTTGCAAAACTGAGTTTACCAGTATGACTATACTTACCTGAAGTAATCTGCTTAGGGGAAGACTCTCTCACTGATTGCATGAATATTTGACTCGCACCCGATTTCAAATATCCCGTACCATCAAGTCGATATCGAGTAGATTGGATCAGTTTTGGCTCAGGGGCCCAGTTCGCATTGTGTGGCTTTGAGGATAGTGGTATTGGCGAGTTTATCCGCTGTTCAACAAACATCGTAAATGCAACCGATTGATTGTCTGGTGACCAAGTTAAGTTATTCGGTATACCCTCATACCACTGGGTATAAGTCAATTGACCACTTTCGAGGTCTTTAAAGTGAATACGTGCCTTATTGCCTTCTTTGCTTGCAATATAGGCCAGCGTATTTTGATCTGGGCTGAGAGACGGTGCGAAACTGGTATAGGTCCCTGTATCCACAGGCTGTAGTGTTTGTGTGGCATTGTGGTAAAACCATACTTGGCTTAGTTTTTTATCATTGACTCTATCAAACTGGTTTTTTACGAAATAGATATCGTTTCGGCTGTCTGATATATCAATCTGATCAACATACTTAAGCTCAAAGTAATCTTCAGGCTGTAAATACTTTTCACTGCTTGCTTGGGTCATAAATGTATTAAGCGCACAGGTTGTTGCAACACATAAGGTTACAATCACATTCGTTTTTTTCATAGTTTTTCCTCCTGTGCCTTCTTTGTATAACGGCCTGAGCCATCCATCCAGTGAACAAACTCTTTTATCAGGAAACCGTCAGGAGAAATACAATTAAAAACATATAAAGCAGAAGGTTACACTCTGATTGAAACAAAAAAACTAAGTGTCTAATATATAACTATATGACCCAATAAACGTATATTAATCAACCACAGTAACTTCTATAAATGCTTTGATTGCTATATCTTTGTGCAAATAACTATTCGAGACTGAGTTGCGCTTCGTTCAGATCTAGGGGGTAGACTTTAGATATTTTATCTTCTTTGGTACATTTCGTAGCCACTTTATTTGAGCCAACGCTTGTTGAATTTCGACAAGTTACAAATTGCGCTTTCAAACCAAATTTACGTTTGTAATGCGCAACCACTTTGTCTATTTTATGTTGCATCTGAGGCGTTGCCTTGACATAGAGCGCATCATAAAAATTTACCCACTCTTCAATACCGGACTCGGCAGCCACACCTAGCCAACCCATACCAATTATCGTTGACTGTTCAACGTACTGGCCTTTTAAAAACATAAATGCCAAGTAATATTGTGCATCCTTATAGCCCCATGTAGCGAGCTCACTTAGCGCCTCAAATGCCTCTGGATATGCTTTTTGATGGTAGAGCTTGATACCCTTTTTTTCCTGCTTATGAATCGCATCAATATCTTTAATAATGGCGCGATTAGATTGGCACGCAGGTAGTAGTGTTATCAATACAATTAGAAGAAGTAACTTCTGTATAATGATAGACATCCGGTCGATTTAATTATAAGAATTATAATTTGAGTCAGGATAACTCGTTGCAATCAAAAGAGTAAAAACGAATAAAGTGTTAAATATAGCAGTCTAAAAATAAAAAAGCGGCGGGACACACCCCCACCGCTTTATTCAACACACTCTCTTCTTTCGAAGATAAAGGAACATAAGTATGCGAATACTTTGAATATTAACGATATTTTATGACAAAATAACGAAAACACTCGATATTTTTTTAAAGTCGAATACCGCCGTCAATTTCAACAACTCGACCTGTAAAGAACTCATTTTCAATGATAAATTGTGCCGTGTGGGCTATTTCTTGCGCTTCGCCTAAACGGCCAACAGGCTTCATCTTAACCAAACGCTCTTTCGCTTCAGGCTTCATCGCATCAGTCATCTTAGTGCGAATAACACCAGGTGCAATTGCGCCGACACGAATACCATAGCGACCTAACTCTTTCGCCCATGTTGTCGTCATTGCTACTACACCCGCTTTTGCTGCCGAGTAGTTAGTTTGGCCGATATTACCCGCACGCGCCACGCTGGACATGTTAATAATAACGCCACCTTGATCTGCCTCAATCATTTTAACAGCCGCTTCTCGTCCGCACAGGAATACACCTGTGAGATTCACATCCATTAAAGACTGGAATTGATCAAGAGACATCTTTTTAACCACTTCACCGTCTTTTACTTTTACAAACAATCCATCACGTAAAATGCCCGCGTTGTTGATCAGTACAGATAACGAGCCAAAATCTTCAACGATTTTATCAAATACTTCTTCTACATTGCTCTCGATACTGACATTCGCAACATAAGTTCTAACGGTTACATCAAATTGGCTAAGTTCTTCTACAGCTTCTTGCAAAACTTCTTCTTGCATATCAACAAGCGCTAGATTTGCGCCCAAACTTGCCATTTTATGTGCCATTGCAAGACCTAAGCCCTGTGCACCACCTGTAATTACAACCGTTTTATTTTCTACATTCATAACTAAATTTTAAACCTTTACGTTTTAAGACTTTTCAGAGAAAAGTTTAAATATCGCACTAAAATCTTCCGCCCCTTTGCCTTGGTTTTGCATTAGGTTATAAAGATTTTTAGCCAGTGCGCCCATTGGGGTGGCTGAATTTGTCTGCTGAGCGGCTTGCATTGCAAGTCCTAAGTCTTTTGCCATCAAATCCACCATAAAGCCCGGTTTGTACTCATTTGAAGAAGGAACATTGTCCAGTACATTCGGGCATGGGTTATACACTTCAAGTGTCCAATTGCGCCCAGAGCTATTGAGCATAATCTCACTCAATACTTTGGGGTCTAAGCCGTGATCTACACCCATTTGGAGTGCTTCGCTGGTCCCTGCCATTAAGATTGACAGCAGCATGTTATTACAAATTTTTGCGACCTGCCCGGCACCTATGTCCCCAGCGTGATAGATATTTTTACCCATATCCTTCAACACTGTGTGCGCTTTGGCAAAATCTTCGTCGCGTCCACCTACAATGAAAGTCAACGTCCCAGCAGCAGCTCCGGCCACACCCCCAGACACTGGTGCATCAACAAAAGACACGCCTGCATTTGCCAGCTCTTTACCAACAAATTGGGCGGACTCTGCGTCTATTGTCGAACAGTCAATAACCAGTGCCGACTTACTAAGGTAGTTGATTAATCCATCTTCGCCAGTATAAATTGAGCGAACATGTTTGCCAGCTGGCAACATGCTGATCACAAAGTCTGCACCTGTACAGGTATCAGATACTTTTGTGGCGGCGCTAGCACCTTGTTCAACTAGTTGATTTACAACTTCTTCATTAAGGTCAAATACCGTCACACTGTGACCAGCTTTCACTAAGTTTGCGGCCATTGGGCCACCCATATTACCTAGGCCAATAAATCCAACTTTTGCCATTTTTATTTCCTTACATAGTTGCCAATGGGTGGTTTTTGTCATCCCACTTAGGTACAAAGAAGCTCTCAATCACATCACCGTCTACATCAGCAATGGATTTAAAGCGCCAGTTTGGTTTGCCATCTTTATCTATCAATAATGCACGCACGCCCTCTTGAAATTCACCCACCTCTCCACAGTGAACGGACATCGCCAGCTCTTGTGAAAAACAAGCTTTTAAAGATTGGCCCGCAAAGCGCTTAAGTTGTTCACTGACTAATACGGCACTCAGTGGTGAGCCGTGTTTTAGGCCCGCCTGAGCTTTGCTCAGCCATTTGTTTTCGCTGCTGTCAATGGACAAAATATGATCTACTTGCGCAGATAAATTTGGCAAATCCACTAGCTTCTTAATCTCATTTGCTAGCGGCTTAAGCGCGCTACTAGGCAGTGAGTGAGCGCCCTCTTCAATTGACAATAATAGTTGTGTCAATTTATCGTGATTCAGCACATTGGTTTTACCCCAATTTACTTCACTTAAGTTATGCAACAAGATGTCAAAGTGATCAGCATTGATAAAGTGATCTGCCAGACCAACAAACTTAGCGTCATTGGCATTCACAGAAGCGCCTGTTAAACCTAAAAACAGGCCAACACCTTCTGGCATTTTATTTAAGAAATAAGAGCCGCCCACATCTGGATATAAACCGATGGTGATTTCAGGCATGGCAATACGCGACGTTTCTGTTACCACACGGTGACTAGCCCCGGCCATCAGGCCCAAACCGCCCCCCATAATGATGCCATTACCCCAAAGTAGAATAGGCTTGTCATAATTATGGATTTGGTAATCGAGTTTGTACTCTTCGCTAAAGAAAGTTTCGAGGAAGTTATTTCCATCGTCGGCTGCCATCGCTTTATATAAACTGACAACATCGCCGCCAGCACAGAAAGCCTTATCACCCGACCCTCTCAGTACCACCATCGCAATGCTGTCATCGGCCGACCATTCACTCAACTGAGGAGCCAGTAAGCGGATCATGTCTAAATTTAGCGCGTTCAGCGCTTTTGGCGCATTTAAGGTCGCAATTGCGACCTTCGTGTCGTTATTACAGTGCGCCAATTGAAACACGACCGGCGCGTCTTCTTGGTTTAGTAACTGTAATTCAACCATTAGCCATTCACCCAATTTGCTTTACGCTTTTCTAAGAATGCGTTGACGCCTTCTTTTTGATCTTGTGTATCAAATAAAGTTACGAATAACTCACGCTCTAACGGCAGTGCACTATCGATGGTACCTGTACGGCCTTTTTGGATAAGTGACTTACACGCAGTAACTGCAACAGGACTTTGATCTTCTACTTTTGTTGCAAGCTCTAAAGCCGCTTCTAGTGCCTGACCTTGCTCAACAACTTCTTCAACTAAGCCAATTTTTTCTGCTTTGTCAGCTTTAAGGCGCTCACCGCATAAAATCATGCGCTTCGCCCAACCTTCACCGACCAACCAGGATAGATTCTGGGTACCACCAGCACAAGGAAGTAAGCCCACTTTTGCCTCTGGTAACGCCATTTGTGCTTGCGCCTCTGCGATACGAATATCACACGCCAACGCGACTTCTAGACCGCCACCCATTGCAAAGCCATTAATCGCTGCAATCGATACGCCTCGGAAGTTGCTCAGAGTTTCAAATGCTTCGCCAAAGACGCGTGACATGTCAGCCGCAACACCTTTGTCACCATCTGCAAATACATTCAAATCAGCGCCTGCTGAGAAGAACTTTTCACCTTCACCTGTGATAACAAGAGAGTAAATCTCTTTGTCCGCGTTTAGTTCATTAACCAGCTCTTTTAAGCCAACCAATGTATCACGCGTCCAAGTATTCGCGGGTGGATTAGACATAGTTACAATTGCAATGTGACCACGTTTTTCAAGTTTTAATTGTGCAGACATTTATTCGCTCCTTATAAAACGCTTGCAGCGCCTTCAGCTAAAATTCGACGGGCAATGATCACACGCATGATCTCATTTGTGCCCTCTAAGATTTGGTGAACGCGTACATCACGTAAATGGCGCTCAAGTGGGTACTCTTTGATATAACCATAACCACCATGGATTTGCAGGGCATCATCACACACTTTAGTACCTACATCGGTTGCAAAGCGCTTTGCCATCGCACAGTAAGTGGTTTTTTCAGGATCATTGCTATCCAGTTTAAATGCTGCCAAACGCACCATTTGTCGTGCCGCAACAAGCTCGGTATTCATATCAGCAATTTTAAATTGTAATGCTTGGAAAGCAGCCAGTGGCTTGCCAAATTGCTGACGTTCTTGCATGTATTCTTTGGCAGTATTCAACGCCTGTTGCGCAGTACCAATTGAACAAGTTGCGATATTAATGCGGCCACCATCTAGGCCTTGCATGGCAAATTTGAACCCTTCGCCTTCTTTGCCCATCAAGTTCGCAGCGGGAATTCTAACGTCTTCAAAAGTGATCAAACGAGTCGGCTGTGCATTCCAGCCCATTTTCTCTTCGGCTTTACCATAAATAACACCAGCGGCATCAGCTGGAACAACAAACGCAGAGATCCCTTTTGGGCCATCCTCACCGGTTCGCGCCATAACCACTAAAACATCTGTTTCGCCCGCGCCCGAGATAAACATTTTCGACCCGTTCAGGATATACTCATCGCCTTCTAATACGGCTTTAGTTTTCAGTGATGCAGCGTCTGAACCTGAACCTGGTTCAGTTAAGCAATATGATGCAAGCAATTCACCCATAACCAGCTGGTCCATATACTGATTTTTCACTTCGTCAGTACCAAAGCTTGCAATCATCCACGTCGCCATATTGTGGATAGTCAACATCGCAGTTGTCGCTGTACAACCCATAGACAGCTGCTCAAAAATAATGCTTGAGTCAAGGCGAGATAAGCCTAAACCACCCGCCTCTTCTGGCGTGTAAAGGCCACAAAAACCAAGCTCGCCTGCTTGTTTGATAACATCTTTAGGAAAAATATGCTCTTGGTCCCAGCGCGCTGCATTAGGAGCAAGTTCGGTCATAGCAAATTGGTAAGCGGTTTCGGCGAATGCCTGTTGATCTTCGTTCAGATTAAAGTCCATAAAAGACCTCTCTTGTTGTCGTATCAAGTGATATACATCACTTGTTTTTATTCTTGTTGCACCTGATCTTCGTCAGGCGGTACTACTAAAAGCCCAGCATAGGTACTGGGCTTTGGGATTTTGCAGAATTAACGTAGGTTAATACTCATATTTGGGCCAGTGACTGCTTCATCAGCAAACCAGCGAGATGTGATTGTCTTAGTTTCAGTATAGAAACGCACACCTTGTTTGCCGTATGTGTGAACATCACCATAGAAAGAGTTTTTCCAACCTGTGAATGAGAAGAAAGGCAACGGCACAGGAATTGGGATATTAATACCTACCTGACCAACCTGAATTTCTTGTTGGAATTTACGTGCAGCTGCACCACTTGCTGTAAATAGTGAAACACCATTTCCATAAGGGCTGTTATTGACAAGCGTAATCGCCTCTTCAAGGGTATCAACAAATACACAGTTTAGTACTGGACCAAAGATTTCCTCTTTGTAAATGTCCATGTCTGTTGTCACATTGGTAAATAATGTAGGGCCTACCCAGTTACCTTTTTCGTAACCTTCAACTGTAAAATCAGAACCATCTAGCAGACAAGTTGCACCTTGTGCTTTACCCGACTCAATCAAAGACAAAATACGAGCCTTTGCAGCTGCTGAAGTCTGTGGACCGTATGCTGCTTCAGGATCATTCCAGATACCGGGACGAACCTTTTCAAGACCCGCTTTTAAATCATCAACCCACTCTTGAGACTTACCAACAAATACAGCGACCGAAATACCCATACAACGCTGACCTGCCGCACCCACTGATGCACCAACTAGGTTGTTGATAGTCTGCTGTTTGCTAGCATCTGGCATGATCACCATATGGTTTTTAGCACCTACACATGCTTGAACACGCTTTAGGTTTTCAGTGCCTTTGCTGTAAATATATTGACCAACACCACACGAACCAACAAATGATACGGCGCGAATTTCCGGCGCTTCTAAAATTTGGTCTACTTGGTCTTTACCACCGTGAACAACTTGCAGTACGCCTTTTGGTGCACCTGCTTCTTCGAATAGCTCGACTAAGCGCATCGGCGTCAATGGATCTTGCTCAGATGGTTTAAGTACAAATGTGTTACCGCACACAATCGCCATAGGGAACATCCACAATGGGATCATTGCCGGGAAGTTGAACGGTGTAATACCAGCACAAACACCTAGAGGCTGGATGTACGAGTAAGTATCGATATTGCGAGCAACATTTTCTACTGTCTCACCCATCATCATGGCAGGCGCATTAGCGGCTTGTTCAACTACTTCAATACCACGCCAAACGTCACCTTTTGCATCTTCAAATGTTTTGCCAAGCTCATGACAAATAATGGTAGCGATTTCTTCTTGGTGCTCTTTTAACAGTGCTGCATATCGCATCATGATACGTGCACGCTCTGGTACAGGTACATTTTTCCATGTTTGGAAGGCTTCTTGAGCAGAATTAATTGCTGCTTGTACTTCTTGTGACGTAGCGCAAGGTACCTGTGCAAGTACTTCTTGATTTGCTGGATTAACAACGTCTAACCATTTGTCAGACTGCGACTGTGTGAATTCACCGTTGATGTATAATGGTACCTGGTGCATTTTGCACTCCTCCCCAAAAAAACTGAAAGTAGCGCCGCGTTAAAAGTTAGTATTGTTGCGGCGCTTGACGATTTAAACTTCTACTGCGAGTGCAACCGCCTCACCACCACCAATACATAGTGATGCAACGCCTTTAGATAGGCCGCGATTGCGAAGTGCGTGGATTAATGTCACCAAAATACGTGCGCCACTTGCACCAATTGGATGACCTAGTGCACACGCACCACCGTTAACATTGACTTTAGCGCTATCTAGCTGCATTTCGTTGATTGCAAGCATAGTTACCATAGCGAATGCTTCGTTGATTTCCCAAAGGTCGACATCTTCTTTTGACCAACCTGCTTTATCAAGCAACGAGTTCATTGCACCAACAGGAGCAATAGTGAACTCAGCTGGAGCCTGAGAGTGTGTTGCGTGTGCAACAATCTTACATAAAGGCGTAAGACCGTGTGCTTTTGCTTCTGATTCGCTCATTAGGATCAGTGCCGCTGCACCATCTGAAATAGACGACGAGTTAGCTGCTGTGATAGTGCCATCTTTTTTGAAAGCTGGACGAAGTGAAGGGATTTTATCTGGACGTGCGTTACCTGGCTGTTCATCCGTTGTTACCTCTACATCACCTTTTCGCGTTGAAATGATGTGTGGGATAACTTCGTTATCAAAACTGCCACTTTCAATTGCCGCGTTTGCCTTACTCAAAGAGTTAAGCGCAAATTCGTCCATATTTTCACGAGTGATGCCATATTGATCCGCAGTGTCTTGGGCAAAACAACCCATTGCTTTTTTATCATATGCATCTTCAAGACCATCTGCCATCATGTGGTCAATAACTTGGTTATGACCCATGCGCATACCACCACGAGCGTTAGGCATGAAATATGGTGCATTTGTCATGCTCTCCATACCACCTGCAACCGCAGTTTTTATACTACCTGATTTGATCAAGTCATGAGCGAACATTGCTGCTTTTAGACCTGAACCACATACCTTATTGATAGTTGTTGCACCTGTAGAACGTGCAAGACCTGCGTGCAGCGTCGCTTGACGCGCTGGCGCTTGACCTAAACCTGCTGGTAAAACACATCCCATGATAACTTCATCGATGCTGGCATCCGATAAACCAGTATCATTCATGACAGCTTTGATTGCAGTTGCACCTAGATCAGTCGCGGACGCGCCTGAAAGGCTACCCATAAACCCACCCATAGGTGTACGTTTTGCTGCTACGATGACTACGGCTTCGTTACTCATTTAAAACTCCTGTTAACAAGCAAATTGCTTGCTTTTAGTAATCTCTTACGTCGAGCATACCTAAAATTTACGTTTACGCCAACGTAAATCTAAAAACAAGCGCTTTGCGATTTTCAAAAATGTAAAGTTTACTTGCACAGCTGTGTTGCCAAGTTGGCAGTTTACTGCGCATTCCCTTGCTATATCCCATGTCGAAGAGCTAATTAACAAAGCATATAGTGCCTTATGCGAGCTAAAAGTAGTTCAAGATCCAGATTTTGCATATGCGACTAAAGCATGATGCAAAAACGACACTTTACCTTTACGTAAACTTCACTTATATTGGTCTAATCAGTTTCGAAGTAAGTGTGTAAATAATGCAAGACACCAATAAAGAACCAACCTACTCAATAAGCGAACTCGCTAAGGAGTTTGACATTACCACACGAAGTATTCGTTTTTATGAAGATCAAGGATTACTTTCGCCAGAGCGTAATGGTCAGACCCGTATATATTCAAAGCGAGACAAAGTGCGTCTTAAACTTATTCTGCGCGGTAAGCGACTAGGTTTTACGCTTGCCGAAACTGGCAGATTGTTTGAGTTATACGATGCAGATAAATCCAGTGAAAAACAGCTCCATACCATGTTGCAATTAATAGAAGAGAAAAAAGCCGACCTGAGTCAACAAATGGATGACATTAAGGTGGTGTTGATGGAACTGGTTACTGCTGAAAGACGCTGCCTCGATACTTTAAAAGAATTACAAGACTAATCAATACACAAATTTGTTTGCTGGGGCGTCTGCCAAAACCCGCCTCAGCAACCCGCAAGGGTGACAACACAAACCCTCACACAGGATGACAACAAGATGAGCACAGTATCACTATATAAAGAACTCAATTTTGGACTTGGTGAAACCGCAGATATGATCCGAGATCATGTCAATAATTTTGCTACTAGCGAAATTGCGCCACTGGCAGAAAAAACCGACCATGACAACGCATTTCCAAATGAGCTATGGCCAAAGTTTGGCGAAATGGGCTTGCTCGGTATCACTGTGCCCGAAGAATTTGGCGGTGCAAATATGGGCTACCTTGAGCACGTTATCGCAATGGAAGAGATCAGCCGAGCAAGTGCATCAATTGGCTTGAGCTACGGCGCACACTCTAATCTTTGTGTAAACCAGATAAACCGCAACGGTAATCAAGCACAAAAAGAAAAATATTTGCCAAAGTTGATCAGCGGTGAGCACATCGGCGCACTGGCTATGAGTGAGCCAAACTCAGGGTCAGACGTTGTTTCTATGAAGTTAAAAGCAGAAAAAAAAGGCGACAAGTACGTTTTAAATGGCAATAAAATGTGGATCACCAATGGTCCAGATGCGGACGTTTTTGTGATTTACGCGAAAACAGATTTAAATGCAGGCCCTCGCGGTATTACAGCATTTATCGTTGAACGTGATTTCCCTGGCTTTTCTACAGCTCAAAAGCTCGATAAATTAGGCATGCGCGGCTCCAATACCTGCGAACTGGTATTTGAAGACTGTGAAGTACCGGAAGAAAATATCTTAGGCACATTGAACGAAGGTGTTAAGGTTCTAATGAGCGGCCTAGACTACGAGCGCGTCGTACTTGCCGGTGGCCCACTTGGCATTATGCAAGCGTGTATGGATGTGGTTGTACCTTATATTCATGAACGTCAGCAGTTCAATCAGTCAATTGGTGAGTTCCAGCTTGTTCAAGGCAAAATTGCCGACATGTACACTCAAATGAATGCCGCCCGTTCATACGTATACACAGTAGCAAAAGCATGTGACCGCGGTGAAACAACACGAAAAGATGCCGCTGGTGCGATTTTATATGCTGCAGAACTAGCTACCAAACTTGCACTAGATGCCATTCAGCTACTAGGTGGTAATGGCTATATCAACGAATACCCTACTGGTCGCCTATTGCGTGATGCCAAACTCTATGAAATTGGCGCAGGTACTTCGGAAATACGCCGCATGCTAATTGGTCGTGAGCTATTTAACGAAAGCCGTTAAGGAGAAGTGCCATGACAGTATTAAATTCTTCTGTTAATACGCACGACCAACAGTTTAAAGACAACCATGACGCGATGGCGTCATTGGTTGACGATTTAAATGACAAGGTCGCAAATTTAAGCCAAGGTGGCGGCGAAGCCCTCATTGCTCGCCATCAAAGTCGCGGAAAACTGTTTGTCCGTGACAGAATAGATACACTACTCGACGAAGGTTCACCGTTTTTAGAAATTTCCCAATTTGCTGCATTTGGCGTATATGAGCAAGATATTCCATGTGCCGGGGTTGTTGCAGGTATTGGCCGTGTCAAAGGTGTCGAGTGTATGATTGTCGGCAACGATGCAACTGTAAAAGGCGGTACTTACTTCCCGCTCACGGTTAAAAAGCATCTAAGAGCGCAAGAAATTGCGGAGCGCTGTCATCTTCCCTGTATCTATTTAGTCGACTCTGGCGGTGCTAACCTGCCAGAACAAGATGAAGTATTTCCAGACAAGCTACATTTTGGTCGCATCTTCTATAATCAAGCACGTATGTCTGCTAAAGGCATTCCACAAATTGCAGTGGTTATGGGCTTATGTACTGCAGGTGGTGCTTATGTGCCAGCAATGGCAGACGAAAGCATCATAGTCAAAGAACAAGGCACGATATTTTTAGCGGGTCCTCCTTTAGTAAAAGCGGCGACCGGCGAAGAAGTAAGTGCAGAAGACTTGGGCGGTGCGGATGTGCACTGTAAAGTATCCGGTGTTGCCGATCATTACGCTGAAAACGACGAGCACGCGCTGTCAATTGCCCGCCAATGTATCGAACGACTTAACCATCAACGCCCAACTCAACCAATTCTAAAAGATATTAAACCCCCTCGATATGATATTCGTGAAATCTACGGCATCGTTGGAACCGATCTGAAAAAGCCTTTCGACGTTCGTGAAGTGATTGCACGTATTGTCGATGACTCTCAATTTGATGAGTTCAAACGTTACTTTGGTGAAACTTTGGTAACTGGCTTTGCAGAAATATTTGGCCGCCCAGTTGGTATCGTCGCAAATAATGGCATTCTCTTTTCTGAGTCTGCACAAAAAGGCGCTCACTTTATTCAACTATGTGCACAGCGTGATATCCCGCTACTATTTTTACAAAACATTACAGGGTTTATGGTCGGCCAAAAATACGAAGCCGAAGGTATTGCTAAACACGGTGCCAAAATGGTGACCGCGGTGTCATGTGCTGACGTGCCCAAGTTTACCGTGCTTATAGGCGGGTCATATGGCGCTGGTAACTACGGCATGTGCGGACGTGCATACGAACCTACCATGATGTGGATGTGGCCAAATTCCCGCATCTCTGTGATGGGCGGTGAGCAAGCAGCTGGTGTATTAACACAAGTGCGTCAAGATGGCTTAGCGCGCAAAGGCCAAAGCATGAGCGATGAAGAAGTCGCAGAGTTTAAGAAGCCAATTGTAGAGCAATATGAAAAGCAAGGTCATCCATATTATGCCAGTGCGCGTCTGTGGGATGATGGCATCATCGACCCTGCTGACACACGAAATGTACTTGGGCTTGCGCTAGAAGCGGCTGCAAATGCGCCAAAGCAAGAATCTAAGTTTGGTATTTTCAGAATGTAGGGGGCGTACATGTCTGTCACTTTAAATATTACGAAAAGCAAGGTGGCGATTTTAGAATTAAGTCGCCCTGAAAAACACAATGCGTTTAACGCAGAGATCATCGCAGAACTGATCAAAACCATCGAGTACGCCAATCAACTAGAGATCCGTGCTCTGGTGTTAAAAACCCAAGGCAAACACTTTTCTGCTGGTGCAGATCTCGCTTGGATGAAATCAATGGCGGATAACAACTATGAAGAAAACGTCGCTGATTCTCTAGAGCTGGCCAAACTAATGCAAGTGCTCGCCACATCACCACACCCAACTTTATGCTTGGTTCAAGGGGCTGCTTTTGGTGGAGCTTTAGGTCTGATTGCTTGCTGCGACATTGCCGTTGCGACAGCCAATGCAAAATTCTGTTTAAGTGAAGTGAAATTAGGCCTGATCCCTGCCGTGATCAGCCCATACGTGATCAAAGCAATTGGCGAAAGACAAGCGCGCCGTTATTTTTTAACAGCGGAAGTGTTTGAAGCAAGCAAAGCGCTGGAATTAGGCTTGATCCACGACATTAGTGAAGACCTAGAACACAGCGAAGAGTACTTTATCGAACAGCTATTAAATAACGGCCCTGTTGCAGTAAAAAGTGCCAAGTCGCTAATCAATGAAGTCGCGGGTAAATCCATTGATGAAGGGCTTATCACCCATACAGCCAAGCGAATCGCTGAAATTCGAGTCAGTGAAGAAGGACAGGAAGGTTTGAGTGCCTTTTTTGATAAACGCGCGCCAAATTGGCAACCGACAGCAAGCGAGTAAGGAGTACCACATGTTAAAAAAAATCTTAGTCGCAAACCGAGGTGAAATAGCCTGTCGAGTCATGCGCACAGCAAAACGCTTGGGATTGAGCACTGTGGCAGTGTATTCAGATGCAGATGCCAACGCACTTCATGTCAAGCAAGCTGATGAAGCCTATCATATTGGCCCAGCACCAAGTAAAGATTCCTATCTTGTCAGTGAACGTATTTTAGAAGTAGCCAAACAAAGTGGCGCTGATTGCATTCATCCTGGATATGGGTTTTTGTCTGAAAACGATGCTTTTGCAAATGCATGTGAAGAAAACAACATTGCTTTCATCGGCCCGCTTGCCAGTTCAATTGAAGCCATGGGTTCAAAAACACGCGCCAAAGAGATCATGGCAGAGGCCAACGTCCCGTTAGTACCGGGTTACTATGGCCAACAACAAGACACTGAATTTTTAACTGCTGAGGCAGAAAAAGTCGGCTACCCTGTGCTGATCAAAGCTGCATTTGGTGGTGGCGGTAAGGGTATGCGAGTAGTCCGAAACGCCGGTGAATTTCTCAGCGCTTTAGAAGGTGCAAAACGCGAAGCTTCGGCAAGTTTTGGAAATGACTTAGTTTTACTTGAGCGCTTTGTCGATAAACCACGCCATGTAGAAGTACAAGTTTTCGCCGACAATCACGGCAACTGTGTGTATTTGGGAGATCGAGATTGCTCCCTACAACGACGCCACCAAAAAGTCATTGAAGAGGCACCTGCTCCTGACTTAAGCGAGGCGCTGCGTAAAGAAATGGGCGAAGCCGCTGTACGCTGTGCTCAGGCAATTAACTATCGCGGTGCCGGTACTGTAGAGTTCTTATTGTGCGGCGATGAATTTTTCTTTATGGAAATGAATACGCGCCTACAAGTAGAGCACCCTGTTACGGAAATGGTGACAGGTCAAGATCTTGTCGAGTGGCAAATTCGTGTTGCCAACAACGAACGTTTACCGCTGTCTCAAGCACAAATCTCTTTACAAGGTCATAGCTTTGAAGCGCGAATTTACGCGGAAGATCCTGAAGAAAACTTTATGCCCTACTCTGGCACATTGGCCCATTTGAGTTTCCCTAAAGCCCAACGTGGCGTACGCATTGACACAGGCGTGCAACAAGGTGATGAAATAAGCCCATTTTACGACCCGATGATTGCCAAACTGATTGTTCATGGCCACGACAGACGTACGGCGTTGCTGAAGCTCAGATCAGCACTAAATGAAGTACACTTAGCGGGCGTAAAAAGTAATATTGCATTTTTACATCACCTAGCAGAGCACCCTACTTTTATGGCTGGTGCACCCGATACACACTTTATTGATACCCAAACTGAAGAGCTTACTGCCTCTAAAGCACCTAGCGATACCTTGGTGTGCCTTGCAAGTATTGCTTATCTTGCGCATAAGCAAGCACCGAAAGTAAATTCACCGTGGCAGCAAGTCGGCTTTAGACTCAACCAAACACGTAAACTCACCGTGCCATTTATTGATCACTTTGTTGTAGCTCAAGCCGAGGGCCATCACTGGCAAGTGCATTATCATGATTATGAACACCGCGTTGAGGCAAAGCTAGAAGACCATCAACTTATCGCAAATGTAGATGGAAAACGCATGGTCGCGGATGTACTTATCGATGAGTCTAGTATCACGGTCATGTATGGACCTTACCAGCACACCTTCGAATTAAAGACTAAGCACTATGTAAGCGAGCATGAGCATCAAGAAGCACCGCTTGCAGCCCCTCTCAATGGCACTGTTGTCAAACACCTGCAAGAAGTTGGTGCACAAGTCAGCAAAGGCGATCCAATCGTGATAATCGAAGCGATGAAAATGGAATATACTTTAAACGCGCCTTTTGATGGCACTTTATCAAGTTACTGCTTTGATGAAGGTGAACTTGTTAGCCATGGGGCAATGCTCGCAATCGTCGAGGAGGCATAACATGGCCAACTATCCGGCAAAGGTTAAAATTGTAGAAGTTGGTGCTCGTGACGGCTTACAAAATGAAGCCTCAGTCAGTACACAAAGTAAAATATCACTCTTGAATGCGCTGGCTGATGCCGGCCTCAAACATCTTGAAGCAGGCGCATTTGTATCTCCTAAATGGGTGCCTCAAATGGCAGATTCCGCTCAGGTGATCCAAGGGATAACACGTACACCTGGCGTTGAGATTAGTGCGCTGACACCAAATCTAAAAGGTGCCGAGTTGGCGCTTGAAAATCAAGTTGATGAATTTGCAATTTTCACGGCGGCAAGTGAAGCTTTCACGCAAAAAAATATCAATTGTAGCATTGAAGAAAGTATCGAGCGCTTCAGGCCTGTTGTTGAACTAGCTCAAAAAAACAACATCAAAGTAAGAGGTTATGTCAGTTGTATCGCAGGCTGCCCTTACCAAGGAAAAGTTGAGCCCGAGCGCGTTTTAGAGGTATGTAAACAATTGTTGGCACTTGGTTGTTATGAGATAAGCCTAGGCGACACAATCGGTGTTGGCACCGCGAATCAAATAGGATCATTGCTAGAATTGCTACTCGAACACATCCCAGCACAAAGGCTTGCGGTACATTTCCATGATACATACGGTCAGGCATTGGTAAACATTCACAAAGCTTTAGAGATGGGTATTGCAACAATCGACAGTGCTGTAGCTGGCCTAGGAGGCTGCCCTTACGCTAAGGGAGCGTCAGGAAATGTTGCCACTGAGGATGTCATTTACTTGCTGCAAGGACTTGGCATTAGTACCGAAATTGATTTAGAAAGGCTAGCAAAAGCAGGTTGGCAAATTTGCGATGCACTCAATAAAGAGCCTGTCAGCAAGGTTTCTTTAGCATTAAAAAATACGTGCCAGTCTTAACAACAAGACAATTTTGACAACGAGGAGTGGGCTAATGGCCGGTTTCGATAAAGTAGTTTCTAGCTACGAAGAAGCAATGGAGGGTCTCAAAGATGGAGATACCATTATTGCCGGTGGTTTTGGACTGTGTGGTATTCCAGAAGGTCTGATAGCTGAGATAAAGCGCAAACAAACAAAAGAACTAACAGTTGTTTCTAATAACTGTGGTGTCGATGATTTTGGTTTAGGTATCCTACTTCACGATCGCCAAATCAAAAAAATCATTGCCTCTTATGTTGGTGAAAACGCGTTGTTCGAACAGCAACTACTTGATGGCATTATTGATGTAGAACTCACACCACAAGGCACACTCGCTGAAAAGATGCGTGCTGGTGGTGCGGGTATCCCAGGATTCTATACTGCAACAGGCTACGGTACACCTGTTGCTGAAGGTAAAGAAGTCAAAGAGTTTAATGGTCGTCCTTATATTCTCGAAGAGTCTATTACAGGTGAATTTGCCATCGTAAAAGCTTGGAAAGCCGATCGTTATGGCAACTTGGTATTCCGCCATACAGCGATGAACTTTAATCCAATGGCTGCAACTGCGGGTAAAATTACCGTTGTTGAAGTGGAAGAGATTGTCGAACCAGGTGAATTGGAGCCAAGCGAAATTCACACCCCTGGCATTTATGTAAACCGTGTTATCAAAGGTGACTTTGAGAAACGCATTGAACGTGTTACTACGCGCAAGTAAGGAGATCACCATGGCTTTAAATCGTGAACAAATTGCAATGCGCGTAGCGCAAGAGCTTCAAGACGGGTACTACGTTAACTTGGGAATTGGTATTCCGACTCTCGTTGCTAACTATGTTCCTGACAATATGGAAGTAATGCTGCAATCAGAAAATGGTCTTTTAGGTATGGGCCCGTACCCAGAAGAAGACCAGGTTGACGCAGATATGATCAATGCGGGTAAAGAAACCGTGACAGCTGCTACAGGAGCGGCTATTTTTAATAGCGCTGAAAGCTTTGCCATGATACGTGGTGGTCATGTAGACTTAACCGTACTAGGTGCATTTGAAGTGGATCAAAACGGCAACATTGCCTCGTGGATGATCCCGAAAAAGTTAATCAAAGGCATGGGTGGTGCGATGGATTTAGTCGCGGGCGCACAAAATATTGTTGTGACTATGACCCATGCTAGCAAACACGGCGACTCTAAATTACTTGAGTCATGCACACTGCCTTTGACTGGGGTAAATTGTGTGAAGAAAATCGTCACCGACCTCGCCGTGTTAGAAGTTAAAGATGGCGCATTTCATTTGCTTGAGCGCGCGCCAGGTGTTAGTGTTGATGAAATAATCAGCAAGACTTCAGGTAAACTAATCGTTGAAGGCGATATACCTGAAATGCAGTTTGTTTAACCTAATTATCCGTGGTTCAACATCATAGTTAATAACTAACACAATTGTACCGACCTCATTCCCAGTGCCAAAGGCGCTGAGTTACCCAAAACCCCTCGCAAGAGGGGTTTTTTTTCTTTGCCCGACGCATCTTAGCTCCCTCAATTTGAAAACCAAGCCCATTTACGCACTTTTTCATACAACAACATCTTGTAACACTTCAGCGCCATACTCAGCCTTGAAGATCTCAGCAAGGTCTCCATATTGGAAGTATGAGCTGTTTTTACCTATCAGAGTAAAACAAGTAGGCAAGTAAACTTTTAAAGAGGTGACTATGAAACGCGTGTTACTTTTTCTGGCAACAAACTTGGCCATTATGGTTGTGTTGTCCATCATTCTATCTATCCTAGGAGTTTCGTCGAGAAGCTATGCCGGCATGCTGACGATTGCCGCAGTTTTTGGTTTTGGCGGTGCATTTATCTCACTATATATTTCAAAATGGATGGCAAAAAAGTCTACTGGGGCTTATGTCATAGAGCAGCCTCGCAATGAGACTGAACAGTGGTTAGTCAGTACTGTGGCAGAGCAAGCGCAAAAAGCAGGTATCAAAATGCCTGAAGTTGCAATTTACGATAGCCCAGAAATCAACGCTTTTGCGACAGGCCCAAGTAAAAACGACAGCCTTGTCGCTGTAAGCAGCGGACTACTTGCAGGTATGAGCCAAGGTGAAGCTGAGGCAGTGCTCGCGCACGAAGTATCTCACGTTGCCAATGGGGACATGGTCACCCTGACTCTTATTCAAGGTGTAGTTAACACCTTTGTTATTTTCATTGCCAAAGTGCTCGCCAATATTGTGGATGGCTTCTTGAATGGTGACGAAGAGAATGAAGGACATAGCTGGACTTATGTGATATTCGACTTGCTCTTCCAAATTCTATTTGGGTTCTTGGCGTCAATGATTGTTGCTTACTTTAGCCGCAAACGAGAATATGCAGCCGATAAGGGGGCAGCTGACCTAGTTGGTGCACATAAGATGAAAGCAGCCCTTGAAAGATTACGTAACAACCAAGAATCCAAGTTAGACGGACAGATGACAGCATTTGGTATTGCATCAGGCAAAAGCGTTGTAGATCTATTTGCGTCACATCCGCCTTTAGAACAGCGAATTTCTGCCCTATCCTAAAATTTTGATGTAAATATTATGTTTATTTTATAACCACAGGCCCTCACGGGCCTTTTTTAAGACGATTTACAATAAATTAAATTTAGTGCCTAACTTCTATATTTTTATCATAAACAGTTATAAAAAATTATATGCATATACAACAACGTCATATAATCTATTTTTCCTGCTATTTTAATAAAAGCAGCACTTAAGTCTTCACTTAAAACCTAAAATAGGTAAAATACCCCCTCATTTCTTAAACAAATAGCTGCAAACGTTGCTTTTTGGTTATTTATTAACCGAAATATAACTGTAATATTAGCCGAAACCATACTTTTTGCGTGTATCCATTCAAGGCCCACTTGTTTAAAATATGTAACCCATTTTATTGACATAAAAGCAATATTGTATCTACGTAAGGTAAAAGAAGTATGCTGATCAAAACCCGATTACTCATTTCATTTATGCTGATTGGTTTATTACCGGCTGGTATATTAGCAATGGTTTCATTATGGACGGCGTCTTCAGCGCTTGAACAACAGGCATATAATCAGCTTACTTCCATCAAGCAAATAAAACACAAACAAATTGATGATTATCTATCGGCGAGAAAAAGCGACCTATCTGTCATTGCAAAAAAATGGCAGCTACTGGTAGAACAAAACCCAACTCTAACTAATGCTGAGCTGGCACATAATTATCATGACTTATTTGACACCTTTATCACACAAAAAGGATTTTACGATTTCTTTGTTATTGAGCGTGACGGCTTAATTAGCTACACAGTTGCTCGAGAGTCTGATTACCAAACTAATCTCGTAACTGGCCCTTTCAACAACTCCGGTTTAGCCACACTCTTTACTCAAGTCGTATCTTCGCGAAAATTTATCCTTGCTGATTACAGCGCTTATGCTCCAAGCAACAATGAGCCAGCCGCATTCATAGGCATCCCAGTGGTTATTGATGGTCAAGTCAATTCGGTGCTTGCATTACAGCTGTCTATAGATGCTATCAATGCGATAATGCAACAACGAGATGGCATGGGTGAAACGGGTGAATCTTACCTCGTTGGCAACGATTTCCGCATGCGTTCTGACTCATATTTAGATCCCATCAACCATACCGTGATCGCCAGTTTTGCAGGCTCAGTTGAAGCAAATGGCGTAGATACAGTTGCAGTTAGAAAAGGTTTACAGGGTATCTCTGATACGGAGATCATCATTGACTACAATGGCAACCCGGTTCTGTCGGCCTACCTTCCGTATACATTTGCAGGATTAAAGTGGGTACTATTAGCTGAAATAGATAAAGCCGAAGCATTTGCGCCCGTATACAAATTATACTGGATTATTGCCGCTATCTTCTTCGCCACAATTTTGTCTGTTGCCGTCGCAACCGTTTTGATTGCTCGCTCGGTACTAAAACCACTTGGCGGTGAACCCATTGAAATGCGTAAGATAAGCGAACGTATCGCTGCTGGCGACCTGCGTGAAGAGTTCGGTCATGATGAACATGCCATTGGTGTGTACGGTGCAATGAGGCAGATGAATGCTTATTTAACCAGTGTGATTGGAACCATCGTAGAAACAACCACGCAGCTAGCGTCGACAGCGACACAAACAAGCGCTGCGAGTGAGCAAGCAAATGCAAGTTTGCAAGAGCAGCACGCCAACATTGAGCAAGTTGCAGAGGCAATTCAACAGACTTCATACTCAATTGATGAAGTTGCTACCAATGCACGAACAGTTGCTGATTTAAGTTTAGATGCAGAGAAAACCTCGTTATCTGCAAATCAAACACTAAGAGATACTGTGATCCAAATGGAGTCTCTCAATCAAGCAGTCGAAAACTCAGAAACAGCCATAAAAGAGGTTGAGTACAATACACAAAATATCAGCCGTGTGATAGAAGTGATCCAAGCTGTAACGGAGCAAACTAACCTATTGGCACTGAACGCCGCCATAGAAGCGGCTCGTGCCGGTGAGCATGGCCGTGGTTTTGCTGTAGTTGCAGATGAAGTCAGACAGCTGGCGCAAAAAACACAAGCATCCACTGCTGATATTGAAAACATGATTGCAAATCTGCAATCAACATCTCAAACTGCTGTATCGGAAATGCATGCGTCTGCTGAAGCGACTCGCCAGACAATTACCGCGGCCAATGACAGCGCGTCGTTATTGGAACAAAGCGTAAATCAAATTAACCAAATTGCACAGAGCGCTCAAACAATAGCGCAAGCGGCACAAGAGCAATCGGCCACAACAGAAGAGATTTCATATAATGTTGAATCTATCAGACAGGCTGCACTTGATAACGCAGCTGGTGCAGATCAAGTAACCAGTGCGAGCTTAGAACTTGATAAACAATCTAAAACGCTTAAACAAGTTACCTCCGCATTTAAACTGCCGCAACAATTAAATTAAACTCGGACATTGGTATGCAAGCGCTTAATCGCGCTTGCTCAGTCCAAACGTGAATACAGTAGCAATGACCAGCATGGCACTTGAGATCATCAAACACACTTCCAAGCCATATAGCTGATATACCAAGCCAGATAGGACTGTACCTAATAACCTTCCCATGGCATTGGCCATATAATAAAATCCGACATCCATAGAAACACCGTCGCTGTCGGCTATTTTCACAATTAAAAAGCTGTGCAAAGAAGAGTTAACAGCAAATACAGCACCAAAGATCAGTAGGCCAACCACTATCACCACTTTAGGTTGCCATTGTACCCATAAACCGAGTGCCAACAAAGCTGGTATAACTGACAGTAATCCGACCCAAAACAACGCCTGCCCGTAACTACTTCCCCTATTAGCAGTGATCTTTGGAGCATTCGCTTGCACAACACCATATGCAATGATCCAACTCGCCATAAAACCGCCAACCCACCAGTGATCCCAGCCAAATGTTGAGGCCAAAAACACAGGCAATGCGACTACAAACCACACATCTCTCGATGCAAATAAAAATAATCTCGCCCCAGCCAATAAATTCAACTGGCGGCTTTTCGAAAGTAGTTCACGAAATTTTGGTTTGCTCTTTTTCTTGCCCAAGTCTTGTTTCAATAACAACAAACTTGATAACCAAGTAAAGGTTAACATTGCCGACATAAACCACAATGCACCTTGAAAACCCATTAATGAGAGCAGTAATCCGCCGAGAAAAAACCCCACACCTTTTAAAGCGTTTTTAGAGCCAGTTAATAGCGCTACCCACTTATACAAGGTATTGTCTTGATCTTTGGGCACCAAAAGCTTGATGGCACTTTTGGCGCTCATTTTATTGAGGTCCTTTGCAATTCCAGACAGAGCCTGCGCCACCATAACATAAGCAATGGTTAGTAGCTGTTCATCTAGGGCCAGCATAGTCACGGCAACAATTTGTAAAAAGAGACCAATGTTCATGGTCTTATTAAGGCCCAATCGTGCACCTAACCAACCGCCAAGTAGGTTTGTGACAACACCGAAAATCTCATAGAACAAAAATAAAGATGCGATGGCAAGCGGGCTATAACCCAATTGATGAAAATAGAGAACCACCAGCATACGCAGTGCACCATCAGTCAAGGTGAAAGACCAATAGTTACCGGTGATCACCAGGTACTGCTTGATTTCTGGAGACAGCCTGGCCAATAGTGACTGCGTCATAGTATTACCCCCAGCGCTTTTCAATAACTAAGCGGACTAAGTCAGCAGTTCTATTTGCATATCCCCATTCGTTGTCATACCACACATAAAGTTTCACTTGTGTGCCGTTTACCACCATGGTTGAGAGTGCATCAACAACGGCACTTCTTGGGTCCGTTTTATAGTCTATTGATACCAATGGACGAGTTTCATAACCTAGAACCCCCGCCAATTCACCGTTTGCTGCTTGTTCCATCCAACCGTTGATCTCTTCTGCACTGGTTTCACGACTCACTTCAAAAACACAGTCGGTTATCGACGCATTAGTTAAAGGTACGCGTACAGCATGACCATTTAACTTGCCTTTTAACTCTGGGAAAATATGTGTGATAGCTGTCGCTGACCCTGTCGTAGTCGGGATCAAACTGGTTCCACAAGAGCGTGCTCGGCGCAAATCTTTATGAGGTGCATCAATGATAGTTTGGGTATTGGTAATATCATGGATGGTTGTCATAGAGCCGTGTTTAATACCAATATTATCTTGAAGTACTTTCACCACTGGCGCTAAACAATTAGTCGTACATGAAGCTGCGGTGACAATTGAATGCTGTTCAACATCATAATCTTCATGATTAACACCCATTACGACATTCAATACACCCGCTTCTTTTACCGGTGCTGTGACTACAACTTGCTTTACGCCTTGGGCGAAATACGCGGCAAGCTTTTCTTTTGTTTTGATTTTACCTGATGCTTCTATCACCAAATCACACATAGACCAGTCATTTTCTGATACTGATGTTTGTTGAGTGACACTAATACGCTTTCCTTCAATGACCATGTCATTTTCTTCACTCAGGGCTTCGTGTTGCCATTTACCATGCACTGAATCAAAGTTCATCAAATGCGCCAATGTATGTGCATCTCCCGCTGGATCATTGATCTTTACCAACTCAACCCCAGGTGAATTCCACAGCGCACGCATGGTTAAGCGACCCATTCTGCCGAAACCATTGATCCCTACTTTAACTTTCATCGTTCTTTACTCCAATATTCAATTTGATTGGTACAAAACACTGGTGACTGCCTTGCTGTGCTGTTCAATCTACCAAAGCGATACGCTAGGCTCACCAAGTTATGGTCATTTAGATGCCGACCTCAATATGCGATAAATCATATATTCATTTTTCCATATATGCAATCACGTATTTGTAATGATTTTGTATCATTTTTATTAATTTTATTTGAAACTTTTTTTCGATTTACTACCATGAAATTAGCAGTAACAAGTAATGTAAAATTGAAAGGAGTTAATCACTATGAAGCTTAAAGTTACCAAAAAGCCACTGAAAAAGTTAAGTTACGATAGCCTACCCCTTGATAAGAAACTGACTCCACTAGTAGGTGGTGCGGGTTTAAGTAATGGCCCAACCCAAGAATGCGAAACCTATTACCACTGCGATTCTGAGACCCCATAACCAATAGATAGACCCCTGCAAGCGTTGTCTTAACATTGAGATGACGTTTGCCCTCTCCCGCCAAATTTGCCTATTCAAAGACGTTTAATGTTAAACTAGAGCCAATCCTAGTTGTTTCGAGTATTTAAGATTGGATAAGAACACCTACATCCCAGAAAACTTTATCGAAGACGTTAAAAGCTACCTACCAACACATCTGAATTTAGATGATTTTATTGCATACTGCCAAAAGCCATTGAGATTATCAGTGCGCGTAAACACACTAAAAATGTCTGTCGAAGCATTTGAACTCGAAGCAAAAAATCTCGGTTGGCAGATAACCCCTGTTCCTTGGTGTCCAGAAGGGTTTTGGGTAGTACGCAGCGAAGAAGAACAAGCGGCTCTGCCAATAGGCAACACTGCATTGCATTTAAGCGGGTGTATTTACGTTCAAGAAGCCAGTTCAATGTTACCGCCGTTAGCACTGCGAGAAGAATTAATAAACATGGACACTGATCACTATGCGGTGTTGGATATGGCTGCTGCTCCGGGCTCCAAGACGTCTCAGCTGAGTGCGCTCATGAACAATCAAGGCTTGCTTGTCGCCAATGAGTTTTCATCGTCACGGTTGAAGGTATTAGCTGCAAATATGAAGCGAATGGGTATAGCTAACTGCGCCTTATCTCATTTTGATGGCCAAATATTTGGCGACTACATGTATGAGTGTTTTGATCATATTCAGTTAGATGCCCCCTGCTCTGGTGAAGGTACCGTCAGAAAGGACGCCAACGCACTTAAAAACTGGTCTATAGAATCAAACATTGACATAGCCGATGTGCAAAAAAGTCTTATTAGAAGTGCATTCCTCGCATTAAAACCTGGAGGCACACTGATTTACTCTACTTGTACATTGACACCGCTCGAAAACCAACAAGTCTGTAAATATCTGCTGGAAGAATTTAACGATGCGGTGGAAATCATACCTTTAGATGACCTATTCGAAAATGCAGACAAGGCCACAACCAGTGAGGGTTATTTGCATGTCTGGCCACAGATATTCGACAGCGAAGGGTTTTTCATTGCCAAGTTTAAAAAACGAAATTCGGTCGAACATCACAAGCAAAAAGAGAAAAAAGGTTCTTTTCCATTCGAACCCTTTTCAACAAAAGCACAGCAAGCTTTCACTAGCTATTTAAAAAAACAGTTTAAAGTTGAACAACTGCCTGGCGTGCTTATGCAAAGAGACAAAGAACTTTGGTTGTTCCCAAGTAAACTTTTAGATGTTCAAAATAAAATTAAATATGCACGTTTAGGTGTAAAAATCGGCACAATCCATAAAAATGGAGTGCGTTTGGAACATGAATTGGCGACGGCATTTGGCCACTTGGCTGTCACCAATGTCTATGCACTCAGCGATCAGCAAGCAGCTGATTATTTTCAAGGGAAAGACGTCCGATTAGAAAAACCGACTAACGAAACTGGTGAAGTCATTTTAACGCTTTGTAATGCGCCTGTAGGGTTGGGTAAATGGCAAAAGGCAAAGATTAAAAACAACCTACCGAGAGACTTAATTGCTCAAGGCCAGTTGATAACTTGGGTATAACCTGATTAGAACTTTTTGACAACTTTAAGATTATTAATTCATATAGATGTAACGCACTGTTTTATCTATGTTTTAAAAATGTCACTCTGTTTGTAACTTTTGTGGAGCGTTAACTACACTTAAAGAACTTTCTACTTCTCCCTTATGTAATAGAAGGTGTTTAAGTTAGCGCACGGCTCCATATGAGCCTTCCCCTACGCCCAGATTCACACATTACTGGGCGTTTTTTTATGCCTAAATTCTCAATAGCAGCCAAGAACCCATCACTTTGTTCGTCATTAAGCACTTCATATACACCACCTGTGTATTTTGCACTTGAATATTCAATGTTTTAACAATATTATTTATATACAAAATATAACGATACATATATGCAATGGGTATAGTAAAAATATCAGAAGAACTTCATGAAGAAATCCGCTTGGCCAGTCAAGTTATGTCTCGGTCCATCAATTCACAAGCCGAGTTTTGGATGAAAATGGGCCGACTAGCGGAGCAAAATCCCGATAAGCCATTTGCAGAACTTATACAAATTGAACTGGAACAAGTGAAAAAGAAGCAGCATGAAATCAGTCACGATTAAGGATCAAAATCAAATTGAAAAAATGAGGCGATCTGGACAGATGCTCGCTTCAGTATTTAAAGCGCTTGATGACTTTATTCGTCCAGGTATCACCACTATGGAAGTCAATGACTTTGTCGAGGCCTATATCACTCAAGAGCTTGGCGCCATTGCCTCAACTAAAGGTCAATACGGCTATCCGTATGCCATCAATACTTCCGTAAATGAGGTTGTGTGTCATGGTATGCCAAAAGCCAGTCAAAAAATAAAGTCTACTGATATCATTAATATAGATATCACACTCAAGCATGATGGCTACCTCGCTGATTCGAGTAAAATGTATCTGATGAGCGATGCACAAGGTGTTGCAAAAAAATTAGCTAAAGTCACTTATGAAGCAATGTGGCAAGGGATCAAACAAGTTAAACCTGGCGTACGGCTGGGAGATATTGGCCATGCAATTCAAATTTACGCTGAACGACACGGATATAGCATTGTTAGAGAGTTTTGCGGTCACGGTATCGGCAGCGAAATGCACGAAGGTCCAGACGTGCTCCATTTTGGTAAACAAGGTAGCGGGCTGACTTTGCAAGCAGGGATGACATTTACGATAGAGCCGATGGTCAATCAAGGGCAGCACAAAGTCAAAACACTTAAAGATGGGTGGACTGTTGTTACACGAGACCGCAAACTTTCAGCGCAGTGGGAACACACTATATTAGTTACTGAAACAGGCTACGAAGTACTTACATTGAGAGAAGAAGAGCAATTACCACAGCACTAGTAATTGCCCGTCTAAATTATTGGCTATAGCGCTTATCTGCCGCTTTAAGAACCCTGTAAAAATATGCTGATACCAGTATTGCGACAGGGTTAATACCGATAGCCCATGGTTGCTGAAATTGAAAGATACTAAACTGAAAAATGCTGCCCAACATCGGCACCACATTTAGTCCAGTTTGACTTGATACAAAGATATTTAGAAATGCGCCATTGGTCAGTTGATAGCCAATAAATGGAGACATAAACAAAGGTATTTGAATTGCCCAAAATATCAAATTGTCTTTGATCACGCCAACCGTCGACTTTTCAAATAACCTCACCGCAGCCACGATCCCCAATACATAAATCACGAAAAAAAAGGCATAAATTCCATATGTGAATAATCCAGAAATATTTGGTAGGGTGGATAACATATGGGTGATCCCTAAAAAAGCGCCCCCGATAGTCAATACCGATGTCACCCTTTTAAACCATTGGTTAAGCTCAATAACCTGATCGTTTGGTATAGAAACAAAAGATTTCTTTTGAATCGGTTTTTCATAGGTGCTATCGAGCTCTTGTTCTATCGGTTGTGGAGACTGTGCCTGTCTACGCTCCAGTTCATCACAAATTTCTTGATACTTTTCAGGGAACGCTTCCCTATCGATATCGGCACACACTTGCTGTAACTCTTGCAGTGAATACTCAGAGTAACCTCTCATCCTAAAACCTCATATACCTTAGTTTAATGCCACTGCGAAAAAACATCGTGGTGTTCAAACTTGTGAGTCTAAGGCCGGTAAATTACTAAATCAATGGAAGTGTTATAACTTCCCTCTCTAATTAAAATTGAGGTCACAGTGGGAGCTACCACTATAGTTTATTAAATTATAAAAATTCGCAATCACACGGGCTGATTTACTTTAAATCAGCCCTAAATAAAAGGTTTGTTAGGCTAACTTCCTAAAACTATGTAATGCTATTTGAGACAACACAAATAATGTCAATGTGAACATTAAACCAAATAACATTATAGGCTCATAACCCTCTGAAATTGTTGATATAACTCTAGCGGAGAAGTTAAAGAAAAAGTACAAAGATGCAGGTAATATCAACAGCCACTCTTTTTTAAATAGTCCAATTGCGGTAATAACCGCCAAACTCAGTGTAGGTGCACCAAGTGTACGCAAATTGGTAAAACCATAATTAGTCACTGCATTAAAACCACTTGGTTCGTTAATTACAGAGGGAAATAAGATAGCAGTCAATGCCGCAGAGCCCAGCACGAGAACAAAAATTGCGGATAGAAATTGTGCTAATTTGATCATAAAATATATGCCTGTATTTCGTTTAATGATTAGCAGACATATTAGTGAATTCAATTTCAGCCAACTTGCACTATTGAGTTAAAGATTTGCACTTTTCAATCAACCTGTCGATTTTCTCAATTGTGACGGTGTCAATTGAAAGTGTTGCTTAAATACCCTAGAGAAGTAGCTCAGTTCTTCAAAGCCACACTCGAGTGCAACATCAGTCACGCTTCTATCAGTTGTTTTTATTAATAACGACGCCCTTTCTAATCGCTTGGCAACGAGGTATTTGTTGGCACTCATGCCATAGACTTGTTTAAATTTTCGATTAAATGTCGATGCACTCATATGGCATAAAAAAGCCAATTCCTCTACTTTCAGTGGCGAGAATAGATGTGTCTGTACAACTTCTTGCAACATAGGCTGGTTAGGCACAAATAACTCCGCCAACAGTGCAGGAATTTCACCGCTAGTCTCTATGCAAGCAAACAGTTCTAGCAACTCCTGAATTTTCAAACCGATCAAAGAGTCGGTCATCATGCTTGAGCATTCAATGTAGTGTTTTAGTGTGGTGAAGTAACTCTTGAGCAGCGTTGATTGCGAAACCAATACCCTTGGCACAACATCAAAAGCCTCTGGCTTTGCGCCGACGAATGCGAATGTTTCAAGGGGGTTATTTTGATACAGCTTCTGAATGTGCAGCTGGGTTAACCTGACACCAACAAACTCAACGTCACCACAGTGTCCATTATCTAACCATCGATTGATAAAGTTGTCAGCCTTCATGAGTAAGGTATCACCAGCTTTAAGTGACAGTGTCTTTCCTGCACAAATTAAAGATGACTGCCCTTTAAATATATGGATTAACCTCGCTTCATTTACTAACCCATCTTGATAGGTATAAGGGGCACTAAACTGTTTGATCCCCATGACCGTTTCACCTTGGTATTGGGCACCTTGAAATACTTGCTTACCAGTCGACGTCATATATCTAATTTCAATTTTAAAGGGTACTAGTTATTTTAAATCAGTTGCTTGTGTCTGTCCTGCTTTATTAAAATAGCCAATATTAAGTAGCTTTCGCAACTCAAGCCTAAGCTTTAGGCACTAAACATCGCTGTTTTCGATTTCATAACAAGTAATTTAGCGCACAACGCTTTTCAGGAAATGAGCAATTACAATCGGGATCTCGCAGTCAGAATTACATCACTGATTTGGCGTCGTGGGCTAAATACTTTCTCTTGCTACGTCAAATAAAATAGTACTCACAGCCGCTTTTAGGTCACTAGCAGGCAATAGAGTCTCAGGTAATAGTTTTGCTGAAATGGATTGAGTATATGAGTGCAATAGTGGGTCTAACTTACAAGGGCTGATCAAACCTTCTTTAATACCGCTAAACGTATCCATAAGCGGCTGTCTGTTTCTTTGTAACTCAAGGATCACATTCGTGCGGATTGGACTATTTTGGCAAAGGTGTTTTTTGCACGCGCGCAGTACAATGCTCATGAAAGCTGATATTTCTGCATTGCTATACGCTGGTTTATTTAATTGGGTACGCTTACCTTGTTGTTTAGCTGAGTCAGTCACACTTTTTTTAAAGCCCAAAGCTCTATCTCCGATCAGCTCCATTTCGTCACTTGTCAACATTTCATTCCCAAATCGCGCAAAGTACATCGCTCTTTCCGTTCTGTTTTTTGGGATAATTATGCGAATAATTCTTATTGTGTACATTACACTTTATTACACGAACTATTGAGAATTTAAATTTGTTGCTCCATATACAACAGGATACAATGACGCTTTTAATCGTTAGAGCCCGCTACCGTGCAATTTGAAGTTGAAGCCATAGGCCATATTGAATCTCCATATAAGCAAAAGTTTGCGATCCCAAGGCAACCTAGGTTAGTCCCTGAAGCAACCGCTAAGCTCATCTTTAGTGAATCATTTAACCGAGAAGAGTTTGTCCGTGGGATTGAAGAGTTTACTCATCTTTGGCTCTTGTTTAGATTCCATGAAACCGCAGATAAAGGTTACTCCGCCTTAGTTCGCCCGCCTAGATTAGGTGGTAATGAGCGTAAAGGCGTATTTGCCACACGTGCGACTTTTAGGCCTAACGGCATTGGTATGAGCGCAGTCAAGCTGGAAGGTGTCGAGTATAAAAATGGCCAATTGGCGCTATTGCTCTCTGGCATCGATTTGCTCGATGGCACGCCAATAGTGGATATAAAGCCTTACCTCCCCTATTCAGATGCATTGCAAGATGCCTCTGCCGGATTTGCCGATACGCGTCCAGAAACCGAAATGACGGTCTCTTATAGCGAGCAAGCTCAAGATTTCATCGAAAAACAGCGCCAATATCCGGAGCTAATGAACTTTATCAGCAACGTCTTAAAGCAAGACCCAAGGCCTGCTTATAAAAAGAAAAAACAACAAACACAGAGCTATGGTATGAGTCTGTACGAATTCAACATTCGCTGGCAAGTTGAAGATGAACATAACCATGTCATTGAAGTGAGCGCTGAGAATCCACAATCAGTCTAAAAACCACAAGATTAAATATCTTCACAGCGAAAATAACTCTTTTTTAGCACCTTAGGCACTGTTAAACTACGTGCCTAATTAAAAACACATAACATTGAACGGAACAAGCATGCGTACCAGTCAATATATTTTAGCGACTCTTAAAGAGACGCCTTCTGATGCCGAGGTGGTAAGCCACCAGCTAATGCTACGTGCGGGTATGATCCGCAAACTCGCTTCAGGCTTATACACTTGGTTGCCGTCAGGTTTAAAAGTACTTCGTAACGTAGAAACTATTGTACGCGAGGAAATGGAAAAAGCTGGCGCAATCGAAATGTTGATGCCTGTCATTCAGCCTGCTGATCTGTGGGAAGAGTCTGGCCGTTGGGAACAGTTTGGCCCAGAACTATTAAGAATTACAGATCGCCACAACCGTCCGTTTGCACTTGGTCCGACGCACGAAGAAGTGATCACTGACTTTGTACGTAAAGAAGTAAGCAGTTACAAGCAATTACCTTTAACGCTTTATCAAGTACAAACCAAAGTACGTGATGAAGTACGCCCTCGTTTTGGTGTCATGCGTGCACGTGAGTTCACCATGAAAGATGCATATTCTTTCCACCTTGACGACGCATGTCTTGCAAAGACTTATCAAGTAATGCATCAAGCATACTGTAATATCTTCGAGCGTTTAGGTTTAGATTATCGTCCAGTAATCGCAGATACAGGTTCAATCGGTGGTAGTGTGTCACACGAATTCCACGTACTTGCAGAATCAGGGGAAGATGCTATCGCATTTAGCACCGAGAGCGACTACGCGGCAAATATCGAAAAAGCAGAAGCTCTAGCCCCTGCTATTGAACGTGCAGCACCAAGCAAAGAGCTCAACACATTCGACACGCCAAACGCAAAAACAATTGCTGATCTTGCTGAGCAGCATGGTGTTAAAGCGCACAAAGGGGTTAAAACTCTTATCGTATACGGTGATGCCAATGAAGAAGGCGAGCGTGGTCTTGTTGCTTTAATCGTTCGTGGCGATCACGAATTAAACGAGCTAAAAGCTGAAAAGCTGCCGCTTGTTGACTCACCTCTTGAAATGGCGAAAGAAGAAGACATCGTTGCTGCCATTGGCGCAAAACCGGGCTCATTAGGACCTGTCGGCCTTGATATGCCAATTATTGTTGATCACAGTGCTGCTGTAATGTCTGATTTTGTGGCTGGTGCAAACAAAGATGGTGTTCACTATAGTGGCATCAACTGGGACCGCGATGTTGCTGACTTTACAACAGCAGATATCCGCAACGTTGTTGAAGGCGACCCTAGCCCATGTGGTCAAGGCACGCTAAATATCAAACGTGGTATTGAAGTAGGCCATATCTTCCAACTTGGTAGCAAGTACTCTGAAGCAATGAATGCGGGTGTACTAGGCGAAAGTGGTAAAAACCAAGTAATGACTATGGGTTGTTACGGTATTGGCGTATCACGCATCGTGGCAGCAGCCATTGAGCAAAATCATGATAAGTTTGGGATCAAGTGGCCACAAGCTCTTGCACCGTTTGATATTGCCATCGTACCAATGAACATGCATAAATCTCATCGTATTCCTGACATCGCTGAAAAATTCTATGCAGACCTAAAAGCAGCTGGCCTTGACGTATTATTTGATGATCGCAAAGAGCGTCCAGGTGTGATGTTCAACGATATGGAATTAGTCGGTGTACCATTTACCTTGGTAATTGGTGAGCGTAACCTTGATAACAATCAAGTTGAGCTGAAAAACCGTCGCACTGGTGAAAAAGTCATGCTAGACATTGATTCAGCAGTCGCTGAAATCACTAAGCTAATGGCATAACCAGCTAGCCTCATTTGAAAACGCGCCTATATGGCGCGTTTTTTGTTTTTGGCTTTGATGAAAATGTCATCATAGCGTCTCAATACTGATAAAAGTTTGTCATCTCGTGCCTTTAACGTAGACATTATTACGCTTGAGAGTAAACAAGATGGATCAAACCTACTACCCCAGCATATGGATTTCAGACGTACACCTTGGATACAAAGACTGCAAAGCAGACTATCTACTGGATTTTTTAAACTGCACCCGCTGTGATACCTTGTACTTAGTTGGTGATATAGTTGACCTTTGGTCTTTAAAAAGACAGTTTTACTGGCATCCAAGTCACTATCAAGTTTTAGAGTGTATCCAAAAAAAAGCCGAGTCAGGCACTCGCGTCATCTACATCCCAGGAAACCATGACGAAACGTTCCGCAACTATGTTGATATGACTTTGTTTAACGTTGAAGTACACCATACCTATGTACACACCACCTCTGCTGGCAAGCGGTTCTTATTACTGCATGGCGATGATTTTGATTCTGCGACACGTTACAACAGACTCATTAGTATCATTGGCGATCAAGCCTATGACTTTCTGCTTTTTCTAAATCGCTGGACTAATCGAGTACGCAAACTCTATGGTGGTCACTATTGGTCTTTGGCTTCTTGGTTGAAGAACCGCGTTCATAAAGCACGGGCCGCCATTGCTGCATTTGAGCAAGCCGCGGTTCATGAAGCGAAGAAACAAGGAATGGATGGGATCATTTGCGGTCACATTCATCAACCGCGTATCAATGTCACTGACGGCATAGTGTATTGCAATGACGGAGACTGGATAGAAAACTGCACCGCATTGGTAGAAAATGAACAGGGGCGCATCGAGCTTTTACACTGGTCCGATATACAAAAAGTGTTGAACGTTGTTGAGCTAGAAGCACAAAGCATAGACGGCGTTAAAGCCGCCTAATGCTTATCTAAACAACACAGACTCTTTGCTAAACCAGCGTACACAAAACGTTAGCAATGCACCTGCAAGCAGGGCTGATGCTACAAATATCAGCCCTACAGCGTTGTGATCAACAGTGCCTTTTATGATCTCTTTGATAGCCAATGACACATTGGTAATGGGGATCCAAGCTGTTGTGGTATTAAGCGACATGTTTGGCATCACAGACACCACTATGGGCACAAATACCAACATACTCAGCGGCCCCATATAGTTTTGTGCTTCTTTAAAAGTTCGTGCATAAATTGAAATGGCTAGTACCAAAGAGGAAAGCATTACAGCCACGGGCAATAAGAGTGCAAAAATCAATAAAAAGTCTGTGATTGTCACACTTGAGAAGGCGTCAATAATGGTATCAAGTATCCCTATTCCCCCTGCGATAGCAACCCAAATAGCCATACTCGAAACGGTAACCAAAGCACAGGATATCGAACTTGCTAAAATTGTTAAAAACTTACCAAGTACTAGCTGTGTACGGGTAACTGGTGTCAAAAGCAATGTCTCAAGGGTTCCCCGCTCTTTTTCACCAGCGCCAAGATCAATAGCTGGGTAACTTGCTCCCATTAGCACTAATGGAATAAGCATATAGGGGATCAGCGCACCTAACTTTTCACCATAGTTTTCACGCTTATCCGCCGTATCGACCTTAGTAATGGTGATCGGTTTTAATATTGCTAGGTGCTCTTTTTGGGGAGCACCTAAAGCTTCCAACCTTGTACTTCGGATCTGCGATGCAAACTTATTAATGAGCTTTTCGAGACGCTTGTATACAAAATTGATGGACTGCGCATCATTAAACACCACATGCCAACTGACTTGTTGATGCTTGCCTGCTACCTGTTCGTCATAATTTTCAGGGATCTCAATACCAACATCTATTTTCCCTGCTTTAACTGCACTTTTTAACGCATCAATCGTTTCAAACTTCTCATTACCTTTATACGGTTTAAAACTTTTGTGATAAAACAGCATTTGCTCGAAATCCGGGGATAAAGAGGCGTTGGCAAGATAATAGGTGTGTACCTTTTGCTCCGCTTCAATGGTTGTTTTAGACGCCAAAAAACCAAGTAACGCAAACAGGATGGGAAAGATCACTATCGGTAATGCAATGACAAAAAATAAGGTTTTACGGTCGCGCAACAGCTCTTTAACTTCTTTTAAGAATACTTCAAACATGCATAGTTCCCTGCTTGACTATATTCATGAATGCGTCGTTTAGCTCACCACTTTGTCCCACTTCTTTAAACGCTTCGATACTACCACAAAAGCGACTTGTGCCGCGGTCAATTAAACAAACACTGTCACACAGCAAAGCCACTTCATCCAAATGATGGGTTGAAAAAACCACCGGGGTGTTGTCAGCTTTTAAGTCGCGGATGAATTCGATGATGTTTTGCTTGGTCATTATATCCAACCCCGTTGTTGGCTCATCCAACACGACGACATCTGGTTGATGTACCACCGCTCGGGCAATATTGGTTTTTTGTTTCATACCTGTCGACAAATGCTCGGCGCGCTTGTCCAGAAAATCGCCCATTGATAGCCGCGTAAACAGCTCATCACATCGTGATTTCAGAGCGCTGCCTTTTAACCCATGTAATTTGGCAAAATATTCAACATTTTCTCGTGCGGTAAGGCGGCCATAAAGTCCTGTAGTACCAGATAAAAAGCCTATTGCTTTGCGGCCTTTAAGCGGATTTTTGACAATATTGTGGCCAGATATTTCAATGCTGCCCGCATCTGGTTTAAGCGCAGTGGATAGCATCCGCAGTGTCGTGGTTTTACCTGCGCCATTGGGACCTAACAGCCCCAAAACTTCTCCACGACCACAACTAAAGGACACATTTTCAACTGAGTGAAAAAAACCTTCGCGCTGTCTTGAGTCGCCGCTACTTGTTGTATTTAACTGTTCTTTGGCAAGTTTAAAGCGCTTTTTCAGTCCGTTTACTACTATCACTTACCTTCCTTCTCTTTGGTCTAAAATAGCTTTCATCGGCATAAAATGCCTCATCCTGCACACCATAATGCCAATTTGGGATACCAAGTAAAGGAATTGGTGACATCTGTTTATTATCATCCAACACTTTATGTACAGTGATCAACTCGACTAAGCGTTCATCCAAATGCGTGTATTGTTCCACCAAAGGTAATTCATAAAAGCCATCTTCAACTTGAACACACAATAGTTTACCCGTCAGTCCTATAAACGGGTTTGTTAACATTTCATAGTTCGCATGTCCAAATACAAATGGACACACATTTTTGTGCCAATGAGCTTTTCGCTCGAAGAATGATTCGTGCCACAAGTGCGCGCGCAAATCGTCTTGCCACTGTGTTTCTCGCACTGCCAACACTAAACCGCACTCGTCAAATAAGGTTAACGCATTGCGCTTACGACTGCGCTCTTTTAACCCATGTAATTGGATCTCTTCCATATGTAAGCGATTTAATAGACTTTTCGTTTTTGGAAACAAGCACCAAATCATAGCCCCAAAGAAATCATGCCAATTGTTCTCTCGAGTAGGAACTTGACCAGTTTGCGCAATGATCTCCTCGTAGTAACGAGTCTCTCCTTCAAGCTTACTGTTTTCTGTAAAAACAATGTGTTTACCCTGCGCATTGAGTTGATTGGTTTGTTGGTTTAACCATTCAAAGCTTGGCCAGGTGTCAAATGCCTTTAAATTGAAGATTGCTTGTAAATGCGCAAATGGGGGTTGTGCCAGCAAATGACTTTGCCAGTTTTCAGGAGGAGTGAACTTTTTCATGCTAGCCGTGTGTACAAACTTCGCCAAAACTAAATCATGGCGCTTATTTTACCCTATCCCTGCTGAGGCGCAAAAATATAAATACCCTATGTGCACTTTTCCATCGCTCCGATGTGATACATCGGCTAAAGTCGAATTTACTTCGCAGTTATGGTATTAATGTGCCCGGAAGTAATCTCATAAAAAAGAAAGGTCATGAAACTAAAATTAACACTGAGTGCTTTGTCGCTTGCCATTTTAGCAGGCTGTGCAACGACTAAAAGCAACACACCTGAAGACATTGCGACTGCATACAACAGTATTAATGCAGAGCAATTAGGTGAACACATAAAAACGCTTGCCTCTGATGAATTTGAAGGCCGTGCGCCATCAAGTAAAGGAGAGGAGCTAACGCTTGCTTATTTAACCCAACACTTTAAAGCGCTTGGCTATGAACCTGGCAATGGCAATAGCTTCTTACAAGAAGTGCCGCTGGTATCAATTGAAGCCGATCCAAACATGACGCTGAAAATTGGCGAGCGCAGCTATCCATACAAAAAAGGTATGGTCATGGGCACAAGCCGTATTAGCCCTGAGCAGTCTCTAAACAATTCAGAGCTAGTATTTGTTGGTTATGGTGTCAACGCACCTGAGTATGGCTGGAATGACTACGAAGGTTTAGATGTCAAAGGTAAAACAGTTGTGATGCTGGTAAACGATCCTGGTTACGCAACTAAAGACCCTAAAGTGTTTAACGGCAACACCATGACATATTATGGTCGCTGGACGTATAAATACGAAGAAGCGAGCCGTCAAGGTGCTGCTGGTGCAATCATCATCCATGAGACTGCCCCTGCTTCTTACCCTTGGGAAGTTGTTGAAAACTCTTGGAGTGGCGAACAGTTTGGCTTTCAAAAAGAGAACAACAACATGGACCGTGTTGCAGTTGAAGGCTGGATCAGCGTAGATGTTGCAAAAGAGCTATTTGCAGATGCTGGTCTGAACTTTGACGAAGCGAAAAAGAAAGCTGCACAAGGTGCTTATCATGTAGACATGGGAGACTTAACCGCTTCTGTCGATGTAAAAAGTACCATTAAAAAGTCTGTGTCATATAACTTCATCGCAACGCTACCTGGTGCAAAAAAATCAGATGAGCACATCATCTACTCGGCACACTGGGATCACTTAGGTGTCGATCCTAATCGTAAAGGCGACAAAATCTATAACGGTGCACATGACAACGCAACAGGTACTGGCGGCATCATTGAAGTGGCTGAAGCATTTGCTAAGCTACCGCAGCGCCCTGACCGCTCAATTACTTTCTTAGCGGTTACTGCCGAAGAACAGGGTCTACTTGGCTCTAAATTCTACGCGGAAACGCCGGTGATCCCAGCAAACCAAACCGTTGCGAACATCAACTTAGATGCGCTGAACCTTCTGGGTAAAGTAAAAGACATCAGCGTTGTAGGTCTTGGCAAGTCGTCATTAGATGGCGTTTTAAAGGAAGTTGCTGACGAGCAAAGCCGTTCGATCTCAAATGAGTCAAATCCATCTGCGGGGATTTACTACCGCTCAGATCACTTTGCATTTGCAAATATGGGTATCCCAGCAATGTATGCAGGTGGTGGTCACGAGCCGTTTGATGATGCAACTGCAAAATATAGAAAACGTATGAGCCTTGTATTACGTGGCTGTTACCACCAACCGTGTGATAGATACAGAAAAGAGTGGGATCTAAGTGGCGCAGTTCAAGATCTTCAACTATTTTTCAAAGCTGGTTATCTGATTTCACAAGAAGAAGCGTGGCCGACTTGGAGCGAAACATCCGAGTTCCAAAGAAAATAAATATAAATGATATTGATTTTCATTTAATTTAACACTAAAGTGCAACTGTTATTATGTTACCGGTTGCACTATATGCTCTCATATTCTCGTTCTTATCCGTTTAAAACGGCGTCTCAATTTGCCTATCTGGCAGCTAACAAGCGGTTGATACTCCCGCTATTATTGATTGCAACTTTGTTTTATTCCCCCGTTCGCGATATTGCTTTGGGTACACTTGCAGATGCCTTTTTTCAAGTCAGTGTGTTTGTTGCAGGTACTTTGGCTATTTACTACTACTTAGTTGAGAAACTCCCACAGCTGGAACTCAGTTATTTGAATCGCAAGTCCCCAGTACTAGAAGTCACAATGGCAGCTGTGCTTGGTGCTTTACCCGGGTGTGGCGGTGCCATTATCGTAGTTACGCAATTTACTAAAGGACAAGCCAGTTTTGCCTCTGTAGTTGCAGTCCTTACCGCAACCATGGGTGACGCCGCATTTTTATTACTGGCTAAAAAGCCCCTTGAAGGCATGGCGATTATTTTGCTTGGTGTAGCGGTAGGTACACTCAGTGGCCTAGCTGTCAATCTCTTCCACAAAGCCGATTACTGCCGCCCTGAGCCAAATAACAAACAGATAGAAGATTGTGAACCCCCTACTTTTGCAGTCCGAATGAGTGAGCCAGTTTGGAAGGTACTGCTATTCCCTTGCCTTGCCATCTCTTTGTTTATGGCTTTTAACCTAGACTTAGGGCAATTTGAGCAACCCGTTGAGCTACTCGGCGCTGGCATGGCTATTTTTGCCGTCTTAATTTGGGCGCTGTCATCTAAGGGCAAGACCTATAAACAAATTACCGCCGAAGAAGAAGAAGTGAAACCTCCTTCTCGGCTCGCAAAAATTCTACAAGATACGCATTTTGTAACCGCTTGGGTGGTGGCTAGTTTTATGATTTACGAACTGTCAGTAGCCTTATTTGGACTCGATCTGGCTGCGTGGTTTACAGAGTATGCCATCTATGCACCACTGATCGCCATTATGATTGGTCTGCTGCCCGGCTGTGGACCACAGATTGTAGTCACCAGTTTGTACATTCAAGGTGTATTACCCTTTAGCGCCTTAGCTGCTAATGCAGTGGCAAACGATGGCGACGCGCTCTTTCCAGCCATCGCATTGGCACCCAAAGCCGCGCTTTTAGCCACCGCATATTCAGCCATTCCGGCATTAATTGTCGGCTATGGTATCTACTATTGGAATTTGCCCTAACCTTTTTTCAATTAAGCATATAAACAACCAGAACCAAAAAGCGACCTCATGGTCGCTTTTTTATTTTTTAAACTTTAAGTCGTCAGGCTTACTTTTCTATCCAAGGTTTTACACTAACCAACTCTGTCATGACATTGAATCGGCTACTATCGTTTTCCCAGTCGTCTTGTACTTCAAAGCGACAAAAGTTCTGTTTACAACTGATGTGCTCACCAGACAAAACAACATCGTCTGAAAACTCCAATGTCACCCCTTTTTGATCCGGCAACATAAATGAAAGTAACTTGCCAACAAATACACCAGACAGGTCACTCAATAACGTTTCAAACTCACGATGTAATTGAAACACTTGTCTTTTAGTGAGCTGTTGACTGGTAAAGTGTGCTGATTCTATCTGAATTTTTATTTCGCAATATTCAGCCGTTTTGGGTTTCACGACTACCACGGCTTTATCTTTATCAAGTTTGTCATCTATTGGCAATAACAGCTGAGCACCTTTGGTATACTGTAACGGCAATGATGTTTGCTCTGTCACAATTTTACCTTCAGCTATATCACACGGTCGCTTATTTTGACCTTCTACCAGATAAAAATTAACTCGAGCAAATTCAAACTCGCCTTTTTCAACCACCTTTAAGCGATCGTAAAATCCTTCGTAAGAAGCCACAAACTCTTCAGCTAAACAACCAAAACTGCTTGATAACAGCAGCATTGGTAGAATCTTATTCTTCATCAAAATAAGCCTTGTTATGTCTGATCATATCATTGAGTTCTTCAATGTAATCAATGCCTCGCTCTGAGTATGACATTAAACCCGGCGTTAAAGCGGTGGCTGTAATTTCTTGTTTATCGGCTCTTAGCTGCGCGCGTACGGCTCTTAGCTCACGATAAGCATCATGGGTGTTTATATTTCTAAAATACGAGGTCACCGACGCCCGAACTGATTTAAATGCAGCAACCTCATGGGCAGCTTCATCCGCTCGACGTTTTGGGACCATGCCGCAACCAGCGCGATAACACCACTGGCCAAAAAAGTTTA
The DNA here is from genome assembly GCF_022347805.1 of Pseudoalteromonas sp. Of7M-16. Classification (NCBI taxonomy): domain Bacteria; kingdom Pseudomonadati; phylum Pseudomonadota; class Gammaproteobacteria; order Alteromonadales; family Pseudoalteromonadaceae; genus Pseudoalteromonas; species Pseudoalteromonas sp. Of7M-16. The sequence goes on from NZ_JAKRFY010000002.1 coordinate 73,662, forward strand.
AGCCAATGCGTGCAAATCGCGAGGTACCCCACGCAGATTCATTTGCCGCCTGCATTAACGCCAACTCTTTAGGAATAATGTCAACTCGTTCAAGGGCTAATTTTAAACTCTCGACGGTGATCTCTTGTTGATCTACCTTATAAAGTTTGAAGATATTCTCAACTCTTTGTATTTGCACATCGCTCAGAGACTCTTCAAATTGCAGCATCATAAGTGCAATTTCAATGCTAGCTCTTTGCTGTAAAATAACTTTATTTTCCGCCTCTACATGGGGCTTAATGAAGTCGAAAAAGCGCTTTTTCTTCGTAGCGATATCTTTTATTGAGCCAAAGTCTGGCAATTGAACATCGTGTAAAGGTTGCTCTGGTAAAATGACTTCCGGGGTCTCAATAATAATTTCTGGAACTTCTACAGGCTCAGGTTGCTCTGGCGGCTCAGTTATAAATGGATACATAATTGCGAATAAACAAACAGCAATTAGTACAATCTTAATCAAATTAGAACGCATGATTCTCCTCTCACTAGTACCTACCAAACGAGCTGTCTGAATTTCCTTTGTCAGATATTGACTCGTCGTACTTAGTTCATCTCATAAAACGGCGGCTGATTATAGCAACAATCACCGTTAAACGCGAATTTATGCCAATCCATCGCTAAAACACGCTTTTTTCCCATCTAGACCAAGTAATTACATTTTTAACTTTGCATCGCTATACTAAAACGAAGATGATGAATTTAGACGATAAACAGTCCCATAGAGTACTTTATGACCCAATCCGCATGGCAACAACGTTTGCTTAATCAAGTTAAGAATCGCCCCAATGATAACCGCTCAGCTTGGCAGGTTGATCGTTCAAGGATCATCCATGCTGCAGCTTTTAGACGCCTACAATCCAAAACGCAAATAATGAGTATAGGTGTCAACGACTTCTATCGGACTCGACTGACCCATTCATTAGAAGTATCGCAGATAGGCACAGGGTTATTACGCCATCTAAAGCTGCAAAACCCTGAGTTTGAACACTTTCCATCAGCTAGCCTAATCGAAACCATCTGCCTAGCTCATGACATAGGGCACCCTCCATTTGGCCACGGTGGTGAAATCGCCCTAAATTACCTGATGCGTGATCACGGCGGGTTTGAAGGAAATGCACAAACATTGCGGATCGTCACCAAGTTGGAACCCTATTCAAATGGCTATGGCATGAACCTGACCAGACGGACTTTGCTCGGGTTTATCAAATACCCGGCTTACATCTCAAAGCTGTTAATTAAGCCTCAAGTTACCAACCCCAGTGAACGTTTCATTTACACACAAAAGTGGTTCCCCGCAAAAGGGGTTTATGATTGCGATAAAGACGTTTTTGACTGGATACTCTCGCCTTTATCGAACAAGGATATAGATCTTTTCACAACGCACAGTCCCATCGATGAGTTTAAATCTAAAACAATTTATAAATCGCTGGATGCAGCCATTATGGAATACGCAGACGATATTGCCTATGCAGTTCATGATTTAGAAGACGCGATAGCGACAGGCACTTTGTCAGAGCGAGACTGGTATAACTATGCCATTCCTGCGTTTAAAGAAATCAGTTCACCTTGGTTGGAACAAAATCTTGCGAGCCTGACCCACAGGCTATTTTCTGATGACGAGCCACTTCGAAAAGACGCAATTGGAGAGTTGGTTAATATATTTATTGTCCACTGCACCTTGGTAAAACACGACGCAGACTTTGATGATCCATTGTTAGAAAACACCGTCAAGCTTAACGTCGAGTTTGAAGCCATTCTCAAAGTTCTTAAACAATTTGTATACCAGCGTCTTATTCGCGAACCGACCATGCAACAAATAGAATTCAGTGGACAGAATATGTTAATTGACCTGTTTGACGCATTTTCCAGTGACCCAATTCGCTTGCTGCCTTATACCGCACAATCACAGTACCAGAATGCCAATGGCGATATCGCAAAAATGCGGGTACTCGCAGACTATCTGTCAGGTATGACCGATGAATATGCGAGGCGATGTCACGCTAGATTGTTTGGCAATAGCATCACGCGGCTTTAGCAATTTACTCAGCATTTCGCCGATGCCCATTATCGGGATATAAATACATTGCACTTCTTGTTATAGCTGCTTTCAAATTGCGCAGCTAAACGGGAAGTGCAAAATCGCTGGTCACTAACAGTGCGTTGATTGTTTTATCTTTTAGAAGAAGTCGTATCTTTTGTAAACTCAGTATATCTAAGACAACTGAGTTTGAAACACACAGGTTAATAAGCACAAATCATCTTGTCGATTCAAGAACAATGTAAGATTATTCAAAAATATTTGAATTTTTTATTTGTTTTAAGTTAATAACTGATGCTATGGTGATTCTGAACTAATCAAAAAAACAAAGGATTAACATGAAACTAAAATTACAGAAAGGCAATCTAAAAAACTTATCTGGTGAGAAGCAATTACTCAATCATAAAGCAACCAAGCAAATCGCTGGCGGTTGGTCTTGGGAATGCAGAACTGATTGGGCGCGCTGTGAGCCATAAGCACTGTTAGTTCTAGGGTCATAGAAGATAACTGTGGCCCTAAATGTCCTGTACTCATACTGCCAACACCCTCCGCAACAAGCTAAACCACCTCAATAAAGTATGCCCGTTTTGCAAAAGCTATAAACAATCGCGTGAGTAATAATCGAATTATACAGAACTTTGAATACTGCTTTGAAGACCAACTAAAAAATGATGGACAGATAGAAAAGCTCAGGTCGACTCTACTAAACGTCATCCAATACAAATGAACAAAGTACAGCAGGTAAGGCATTAACTCATCAAAAACTAACGTATATTGAGTGGGTGATGTCTTGTCAGTACATCACCCTAGGACGAATATTACTTCAATTTTTCACCGACAATAGGATAGTGATCCCAGACATTCTTGTCAGCCAGAGAACGTACCAGTTTGACGTATTCTGCATGAGTCCAAGCGAGTGGAGTTGCCGAGTTTGTACCTTCACCTAACTGATAGCCAAATGGGTTGACGCCTACTCCATCCCAAACTTGTTCAGGCAACATCAGGCCTTCATTAGCAAAATGCTCCATACCGCGCACATAAGTGTGTTTAATACGCTGAACTTCTGCCTTGTCTAGTCCTTTGGCAGCGACTGCCGCCGCAATTTCATAGTGCCCTTTTTCGCCAGTAAAGAAAGGCCATACTCTGCCACGCTGACCAGATGTATTTTGGCCGCCTTCAGCATAGTTGGTCCCTTTGACTTCGTCTTCGCCGTAGCCATCATTACCATAACGTCGGTAGCCTGGGTACGTGTTTGGATCGCCTGGGAATGTGAAGCTGTATTTCACACGCAAGTTTTCAGGTAAAGTCTCATCTTCATACTCGGGCAGCGTGTTTATCACACTCGGCGCATCGGCATCTCTGACGCCATAGCGCACAAGCTCCAAGAAGCCCCCATCAATGATTTGACGTTTATCTAAACCAATGCGACCGTTGTTGTCACCTAGCTTAGTTGATGAATTTGGAAATTCGTCACGTGCGATACGGAAGAAATACTCACCATCCGCATCTTTACCCTGCAAGTTGCCCTCAGTAGTAAACATCAGCTTTTCGACTGTGTCATTATATTGTTTGGCTGTATCTAGGTATCTTTGCTGACCCGCTTTATCGCCTGCTAACTTCGCGATATCACTAGCCGTAACGAGACCCGCAATAATCGCAGCAGTAGTTGAAGGTGAATAACCATCTTGCTCTTCCCAGCGCTCTTGCTGCGTAGCAGGAGGTGTAATTTGTGTGTCATTCCACAAAATTTTGGCGAGACCACCATCTACTAAAAACTCTGCCGCCGGTTTAAGCATGCGCTCGTACCAGTAAACAAGTTTTTCATCGCTCAATACGCCCGCTTGCCATAGTTTCCAAGCAAGCATGATTGGCATCGCAGTTTGGTCAAGCTGGACACCGACCCACTCAAGTTCACCATCTACGTGTGTTTTTTGCAAAAACCACCCGGTGTCACCTTGGTTACCTGGCGTACCATCCATTACTTGCACTTTCTCAAGGTATTCAAAGGAAGTTAGCGCAGTATCAGGGTCGCCCATGGCCATAAATGCCATCGCAACTTGATAAAAGTCACGTACCCAGACGGCCTTATAACCAGTATGACCTTGCTCTGCCGCGACTGTATCCCCCCACGGATTAGACAGTGAAGCAATAAGTGCCCCTGCGTGGGTTTTATCTTCTTGGGCTTTTAAGACTAATGCACTGGCATTCAACAGCTTACCGCTATCAGTCGTATAGTTTGCAAGTCGTTGCATAGGCTCAAGGCTGGCTAAATAGTCTTCCCAACCGATGTGTTCACCTTGGCCATTATAGTGGGCAAGCACCTTATCATAACCTTTGTCTAGCGCAGCTGCGCCTTGTGCAAAGCTATCCGCTTGCGATTTACCAAAGCTTAAAGCAAGATCAAAGGTAGCCGTTCCCTTGACTTCACCAAGCTCGGCAAGCCAATTTACATTCCCCTTCGTTTTGCCAGTGCTTTGGTAAGTACGCGTCAATGCATGATTTTTCTTAAGATCATTCAAGTTGTCGCTGTGACCTGTGAAACCGACAGATGCCTGGCCAAAACCCGTACTGCTTTGCAGTGTTAAAAAGTTATCAGCTTCCCAAGCAACTAGCCCTTTATCGGTCACTGTAGCTGAATCATTCAGACCGTTGTTATTCACATAGGGATTTACATTTACATACGCTTTTACGCCGCTTAGATGTGTATCAACTTTTGCTCTTACAAATAAAGTCTGACCATCGGGGTCAGTGAAAATGTGTTTCTCTAACGTAAAACGACCTTGCTTGTCTTTGCTAACCACTTTATAGGCTAATGATAGCGGACGACCTTGTTCGTCTTTGTAAAGGTAATCAATAGACACATCTAATTCATCGCGCTCAGTAACGGTAAAGTCTCTACCTGTGACGATCAATTGCATATCGCGAATTTGCGCTTGGTGAATAAGGCCAAACATAGTTTCTGTGATCATACCTTTGGCAATTGAAAACCAAACTTTAGACACTTCACCCGTTTTTGCATCGTTTACATACTGGCCATTTTTATATGCTTCATAAGACGTACCGATGCCTGTTTTATCGGAATAAGTCCAATACGGCTTATCACCCGGGGCACCGGGTGCAGTCTCAATTTGCTGTGTATTGGTTGCGCTACCACAACCGATAAGGCCAGCGGCAATCAATGCCAACGACAAACATGACAATTTTTTCATTTTTACTCCCCTGTGGCCTGCTTTATTGCGCATTTGTTTTAACACGCGCAACTGACAGCGCCGCCAAAATAAACGACACACCACCAATAACTAATGCATAAATAGGTTGATTCTCGAAAACATTTCTTAAGATAAGGCCAAGTACACTGGCTGCCATCAATTGTGGGATTACGATAAAGAAGTTAAAAATCCCCATAAACACACCCATTTTGTGTGCTGGCAGCGCATCACTCAGCATCGCGTAAGGCAGAGATAAAATTGATGCCCACGCAAAGCCGATACCTATCATTGGTATCCATAAAAGGCTTGGTTCAGAAATAAACTTAAAGCTGATTAACGCGCCTGCGCCCAGCAACAAATTAATACTGTGTGCCCACTTCAGTCCTACTCGCTTCACGACAAATGGAATGCACAGCGCAGCTAAAGCGGCAAAGCCATTGTAAGCGGCAAATAAAATTCCGACCCAGTCTGCACCATCGTTATAAGCTTTCGATGTCACATCTGTTGCACCATAGTGGAAGCTGGTTACCGCAGAAGTGGTATAAATCCACATCGCGAACAATGAAAACCAGCTAAAAAACTGAACTACTGCAAGTTGCTTCATTGTATCGGGCATAGTGAAAACGTCGTAGATCACTTCGTAAAATCCACCGTCAGTACGCTGTTTATTTTGGAAATACCCGGCAATGAGGATAATCGCCGAAAACGATAGCAGCAGTGCGCTCAGTAGGTACAGCTCTTTTTCCAACTCTAAAATTGCCACACCGGCTAAAATCAAACCACCAACTGCACCACTAATTAATGCAAACTTTGCAAAGTTGATGGTTTTCTTAGGTTCTGCAGCTGCTTGTTTTAAGTCAGGTGATTCAAACTCTGTCAGTTGCTCTGGGGTATATTCTTTGGTTTTTAGAATCGTCCACCCTACCGCTAAAAATAAGATCACGCCGCCAAAATAAAAGGCATATTTAACCGACTCAGGTATTTCGCCAGGTGCTGCGGTGTTGCTGATCCCAAACCAGTTGGTCATCATCCACGGTAAAGCTGAAGCGATAATAGCGCCAATACCGATGAAAAAGCTCTGCATTGCGTATCCAGTCGCTCGTTGCTTTTTGTTGAGATTATCTCCCACCAATGCACGAAACGGTTCCATGGTTACATTGATTGATGCATCCATTATCCAAAGCATACCAGCAGCTATCCAAAGCGTTGGTGAATTGGGCATGATAAACAATGACAAGGTCGTGAGGATAGCGCCATACAAAAAGAATGGTCGACGACGCCCAAGCCCAGTCCAAGTTCTGTCACTCCAGTAGCCGATAATAGGCTGAACGATTAGTCCTGTGAGTGGTGCAGCCACCCACAAAATAGGGATATCATCAACTGACGCACCTAATGTTTGAAATATCCGACTGACATTTCCGTTTTGCAATGCAAAGCCAAATTGAATGCCCATAAAACCAAAGCACATATTCCAAATTTGCCAGAAGCTCAGTTGTGGTTTTTGTTTTTGCATAGTTAATTCTCTAGCTCATATACAACACTGGCAAGAGGCGCCAATGTCACTGTGAGTTGATTATTTTCAATGACAAGCGCTGGATGAGACTCCAACTTGTCGACGACTTTACCTTGCCATCCCTTAGGTAGTTCAATAGTAACCTGCTGCACATTGTCAGCATCAAAGTTACTTGCCACAATCACTTTTTGAGCTGAATTATCACGAGCAAATGCCATGACTTTATTGGCTGTTTTTTTAGTCCTATCTAGTGTGTTTATTTGTACCAGCTCACCATGCTGTATCGCAGGTAATGAGCTCAAGCTCATCAACTTTTTATAGTATTGACGTAGTGCCTTTTGCTCATTGCTCAGCTGACCGCCATCAAATTTTCCATTGTTCATCCAAGCCTGATGTGCGGGAACGCCAATGTAGTCAAATATACTGGTACGACTCGGCTTGCCAAACCCGGCCATTTCCGACCCGTCTTCCCCCACTGACTGACCAAAATACAACATGGTTGGCGCTTTGCTGATCAAGTGGCTCACAACCATTGCGGGCTTGCCTTTTTCGGCGCTACCAGCAAACTCTGGGCTAGCGATGCGTTGCTCATCATGATTTTCTAAAAAGTGCAGCATATGCGGTGCAATATCTGACACACTTAAATGTGCATCCATCACACTTTGCGAGGTACCTGTGCCTTGCATAAGCAGCTTCAAGCTGTCATAAAAGCCGACCTTATCGTATAAGAAGTCCATTTTTCCTTGATGAATATACGGGCGGTAAAGGGTTGGGTTATATACTTCTGCCAATAAAAAAGCATCTGGATTTTGCATTTTGATAGATGAGTTTAAAAAACTCCAAAACTCTACAGGCACCATTTCAGCCATATCATAACGAAAACCATCTACACCTTTATCAAGCCAATACAGCGTAATATCTCTGAATTTGTACCAGCTATCAGGCAAGTTTTTACTTTGCCAAAAGGCATAATGCGCCCGATAATCTTGCTGCGCCATATCAGCTGGCAGCGTTGGGAAATCATAACTGCCATCTGGGCGCACACCGTAGTTCACTTTTACAGTTTCATACCAATCATGGATGTGAGGCTGTGCTGCACGTGCACCATTGCCAGTCCACTTCGCCGGTGATTCTGAAAACTCTCCGTCTACCAATGGATGTGATTTGCCACCCAATACTTGATAGTCCGTTGACTCCGGCACTTTGAAATCTTGCCCTGTTACATAATAAAAGTTGTTGTCACGCGCATACACCAATGAAGTGTTATCCTGTGCGCCAAAGTCTTTTGCCCCTTGCGGTGCACTCAATGATTGATAATTACGCGCAACATGATTGGGCACAATGTCAATCACCACTTTCATATCGGCATCATGAGTGCGCTGGATCAGCGCTTCAAACTCAGCAAGACGCCTCGCTGGATCTAGTGCTAAGTCAGGATTTACATTGTAATAATCTTTGATTGCATAAGGGGAGCCTGCACGTCCTTTAACGACATCAGGGTCATCAATACCAATGCCATACGCGCTGTAATCTGCAACCAATGCGTGATGTAGCACCCCGGTGTACCACACGTGGGTTACACCCATGTTTCTAACTTCAGCTAACGCCTTTGGTGTAAAATCGTCAAATTTACCCACACCATTTTGCGCCGCAGTTCCCCAAGGCACGTTGTTTGTTTCGGTATTGCCAAATAGTCGAGTAAACACTTGGTAAACGACAGGCTTTTGCTCTTGTTGTTCGGCTTGTTTACTTTGCTCACTTACGTTAGCAGACTGACATGCAGTCAATATCATGCTTCCCGAAATCAAGCTCAGTGCAAGCACCAAAGGTTTTATTGTCATTATATTGTTGTCATATTGGTATTTTAATTGAGTCTACTGACTTGTAGCCCACTGTTGAACCACTTGCATACGTATTCAAAGTGGTGATTAATTTGTTATTCATATAAAAAAACGCGAAGTATGATACATACTTCGCGCCTTAACAATATTGCTAAAATACACCGCATTATTTTGTCATTTTGTCGATAAACACTTGGTGGCTTGGCAATTTAGCCACTGTACTTCGAAGTAAGGTTCTTAGGCTATCTAGCAAACTTGTCAATTGCTCATCGCTAAACTGCTCTGCCAATGGGTGATGGCTTTTTGGTAAAAGCCCTTGCCCTACCATCACTTGCTGCCACGCAACATTTTGAAATAAGTCATCGGTTTTAGCTGTGCAGTGGCCCGTATCATTAAATAAAGCAATTTTACTTTGCAAGCTTGCTGGGATCGGCATGTTTTTACACCATTGCCAGAACCGAGTATCACCTCGTTCAGTCAGTTTATAGTGCAATATGATGAAATCTCTCACTTGCTTCATTTCATTACCAAACTCGGTATTTACGTTTGAAACTGCGTTGTCCGAGATCTCGTTGAATGGGAAGTGTCTAATCAAACGCAGAATTGATGTCTGAATTAAATGAATACTAGTTGACTCAAGCGGCTCTAAAAAACCACTCGCCAAGCCCACAGCAAAGACATTGCCCTGCCACTGTTTACGACGCATGCCGGTTTTGAATTTAATCAACTTCGGCTCAGCTAAAGCGCTACTTGGTAGGCTTTGCAGTAACGATTCTTTTGCATCTTGCTCTGAAATAAACTTACTCGAAAATACATACCCGTTCCCAACTCTGTGTTGCAATGGAATTTGCCATTGCCAACCGGCTTCTTTAGCAATAGCACGCGTATAAGGCTTAATATCGCCATCGAGCTGCTCACTGGGTAACGCCCAAGCGCTATCACAAGGAAGCCAATGTGACCAATCCTCAAACCCAACATTCAATGTCTGCTCAATTAACAGTCCTTTAAGTCCACTACAATCTAGATACATATCTGCACTATGGCGCTCATCATTTTCCATCACGACTTCTGTGACATACCCTGTTTTTGGATCTGTTAAAACTTCAATGATTTTCCCTTCGACTCGCTTAACCCCTTGATTTTGAGAGTGTCGACTTAATAGCTTGGCATATAGTCCCGCATCGAAATGATAGGCATATGTCAGACCTGGTAACTGCGTATTTGGGATCTGCTGAAGATGTGCAAACCGGTTTGCCTGTGCCGCTTGAGTATTTAAAGAGTATTCAGCCAAAGACTCCGTTAGCCCTTGTTGCTTTGCTTTGAGCCAAACTTGAAAAAAATCACAAAAAGGAAAGCTTTTTCCTAACTCACCAAAGGCATGCATGTATCGGCTATCTTGATATCCCCACCCTTCAAACTCAATTCCTAACTTATAGGTCGCTTTAGTTTGTTCGATAAAAGTGCGCTCATCTAGACCCAGTGCAGCATTAAAGTTCACCATTGGCGGAATGCTGGCTTCACCAACTCCAACTGTGCCAATGTCATCAGACTCAATCAACGTGATGTTGATTTGATCTTTTAGAATACGCTTTAGTAGCGAAGCACTTAACCAGCCAGCTGTGCCGCCGCCAACAATTAACACATTTTGAATTCGCTTAGTCATTCTCACCTCTTTGGCAAAAAAAAGCCTTATCGCTACACGACAAGGCTTTTTCTATTCTCAAGTCAAATCTCTACTTAAAACTTGTAACTTGCGCCTAGCAAGAATACTCGTCCATAGTCTTGATAATCTCTAATTTGTAGATGATTGTCACCAGATAAAGAAGTGAATGGCTCTTCAGTGATATTCTGAGCCTGTAAAGTCACAGCTAATCCTTCTAGAGACTTAAAGCCCGCCTCTCCGAAATCATACCCAATCTGTGCATCCCAAATTGTCTCACCTAGGATATCAACCTGCTCCGTCTTAAAGCCTGTTCCATACACATCGCCTTTAAAATCTGAGCGTTTACGCATGCTAGTTCTAAATTGGAAACCATTGTTTTCGTAGAAGAAGGTCAGGCTCTGAACTTTTTCTGACAAACCTGGCAACTTAAACTCTTCACCATTGTGATCTTCCACGTCTTGGTGGATTCGAGTATGACTCGCGATTAAACCAAAACCCTCTAAACTGCTGTGGATTAAAGTAAATGGGAATGTCACAGCAGCTTCGTAGCCCCACAAGTTTCCGCCGCCGCCATTGACTTTAAGCTTACGTGTTGCAGTTGGATTCTCCGGAACTAATCCCGTTTTAGGATTAACAACACCCGTTAGATCTTCTTCAGTGTTCGCATCAAAGATCCAGTTATTAAGATCTTTGTAAAAAGCACCTACTGAGAAATAACCTTCTGAGTGGTAGTAGTTTTCATAGGTTAAATCAAAACCATCAGCCTCTTTTGGCTCAAGCTTCGGGTTACCACCTGTGATCTCCCAGAAATTACCATTGTCATCCGGAACATCTCTATACGATCTGATGATAGATGAGTTCATTTCTGACATTTTCGGACGCGAAATGGTTTTTGCGTAGCCAAATCGTAGCATTTGCTCATCATCAATGGAGAGAGACAAGTTTAAGCTTGGTAACACATGGCTGTAATCATGATTTTCACGGCTGTCTTCAAGTACAACTTGACCACTACTATCAACGCCTGCTTTTGCACCCTTGGTTTCAACTTCAGTTTTGACATAACGTAGGCCTGCATTACCCTTTAACGGCATGTCAGCTACTTCCATGTCAATATTCGCTTGTACAAATGCAGCTGTCACTTCTTCGCTCACAGACCAAGTTCTTGCGGCATGGCTTGTATCCGTTAGGCTTTCAGCAAGCAATGAGAAGTAACCATCCGCGACCATTGCACGCGAGTCATAGGCTATCATGTCGCCCATACCGATGAAGTCCAGATTTGCAGTACCCAAGCGATACTGATCTGGCACTGTCAATAGACCTGTATTATCTGGATACGAGAAATCCTTTAAAGTCATAAAGTAACCTTCAGATACTTTTGACTTTTCACGATCTTTGTAAGAAACACCTGCTTCTACTGAGCTAATGTAATCGTTATCTAATGCATGTTTTGCAGCAAGCTTAAGTGCATTAATTTCGTCCTCTAATACAGGGGCATTAATGAAACCATCTTGCAAGGTATTTTGGAACGGGTGATCCTGCACATTTGTACCGTACTTTTCGTTAAGCGCTGTGCTGCTTCCCCAAGACAACGGCCCACCCACTTTGATTAAGTCGTAATCACTGTAATCCAGCTCATGAGTAAATTGTGCTCCGGTGTTGCCATCATTAAAGGTATAACCGATATTGTCAGCAGCACCACGCAAATCACCACGACCAGTGCCAGAGTAACTCTCTAAGCTCCAAATTTTGTTTTCAACGCTAGAGTGACTTAAGTCAACTTCAATCGTAGTTGCCTCTGTCAACTCATAAGTTGCATTGAAGCCAAATGCCTGCATTTCAGCGTCTTTAGACTCGTAGTCATTACGTACAACTGCTCTTTGGCCTTCCGTTATTGCACTGGTAATAAAGCCAGAAGCTTCGTCTATCGACACACTTTGCGGGTTCAGCAGACCTTGGCCCCAAGCAAAAGGAATTTCAATACCGCGTAAAATTTTATCTTCTTTAAAATCGATGTAGAGCGCGTCAAACACCATAGACAGCTGTTCATTTGGTGCAGCTTCAAAAACAAACATCACAGAGTCACGTTCAAGCGTTGTCGAGCGAACAAATGGCTTTGCCCCACCTAATATTGAGTATTTTTTGCCATTCTCTTCAAACTCAGGGTAGCCCCACGAATTCCAACGTTTTTCTTGGTTAGGTGACGAGCTCGTCGTCAATGCTAGTGCAACACCATATTTGTCATCGGCAAACTGGTCTATGTATGAAAAAGTGCCACGTACACCCGAGTCATCCGCATCTGGGTTAAGCTTGCCCAAATCAGACTTTTCATAAAGTGCATTAACTTGTAATACTCGCTCGTCCATACTCAAAGGACGCACTGTCTGCATATCAATAACACCCGCGATCCCTTCTGCTTCAAGGTTCGCACTCGGCGTTTTATAAACGGTTACACCGCTCATAATCTCTGATGGGTATAAATCAAACTCCACACCACGGTTATCATTAATTGATACTTGCTCGCGACCATTGAGTGTGGTTGCACCTTCATTCTCACTAAATCCACGTACCGTCACTTTATTTGAACGACCGTCTAGTCGTTGTGATGTAAGACCTGGTAGGCGTGCGATTGATTCTGCTATTGAAGAGTCTGGTAGTTTGCCTATGTCTTCTGCAGAAATAGACTCTACTACCTCAGATGAAAAGCGTTTTGTATTGATTGACTTTACAACACTTGCACGGAAGCCGCGTACTTCTACAACTTCCACTTTCTTTTGGTCATTTTTTACCGATTCTTCATTTTGCGCAGCAATTGCATGATTGCTTAAACCCGCAGTAACGAGTGCCAAGGTCAACATACTTGGTTTGAACGTAGACATAATGTTTTATCCCAATTAGCTTTTTATACGTCGCTTTGATGTTATTTATTCAATACAGATATTGATTCTAAAGCTGCAAAAATAAATTCATTTGACGTTAATTTTGTTGTCACCCGCCATATTAGCGCTGTGACTGAGCTGGTCACAACTTTATGCATACGTATTCAAATAAAGATGAACAGCCATGCTCCTTAAAAAAGCGACCTTTTAAAATATATAACTCCATGCTTTTGCTAACTTTATTTGAAAAACATCCAAATTTAACAATTTAAGCAATGCATTCAATTATATTTTACAAGCTTGTAACTCATGTACTGAGCGCACAGGGAATGACACAAAAAATAGCACGTAGATGTGCGTTGAATAAATGAATATTAAATTGGTATTACCAATTTAAGCATATCTAAAGCCCATTATGCCTGATATCTAACATTCGTAACTATAAATTGGTAAAGAAGGTTAAGTAAATGACCTTTTGCCTGATATTTGTCAAAAAAGAATAGATTTTCACATGCATACGTATGCAGTTTTTTTACTCAAATGCATGCATGCCGTATGCTTTTCGACAATATTAACGACCAGAACCACTTTATATAGCCGGTTTAAAACCACGCAATTAAAAGTGGCTTCACTGCACATAGCTGGAGAATCGTGCATGGCTCAAAACGAATGGTGGAAAGGTGCGGTCATTTATCAAGTGTACCCACGCAGTTTTAATGACACCAAAGGTGACGGTATTGGCGACCTAAACGGCATCATCGAACGTCTTGACTACATTAAGTCATTAAATGTCGATGCTATTTGGATATCCCCTTTCTTTAAATCACCTATGAAGGACTTTGGATACGATATTAGTGATTATCGCGATATCGATCCCATGTTTGGCTGTATTGATGATTTCGACAACCTGATTGAGCAGGCACATCAACGTGATATAAAAATCATAATCGATCAAGTGCTTAGCCACACATCAAACGAACACCCTTGGTTTGTTGAAAGCCGTCAAAATAAAAAGAATGATAAATCTGACTGGTATGTATGGGCTGATGCAAACCCTGATGGCAGCCCTCCTAATAACTGGCTGTCTATTTTCGGTGGTGTTGCATGGCAATGGGAACCTAGAAGGTGCCAATACTATTTGCACAATTTCCTAACTGAGCAACCAGACTTGAACTTCCACAACCCTGACGTGCGCCAAGCCGTGTTAGACAATGTCAAATTCTGGTTGGACAAAGGTGTTGACGGGTTCCGTTTGGATGCCATCAATTTTTGTTTTCATGATCAAGAGCTCAAAGACAACCCAGCTAAACCTGAACACCTTAGACAGGGCCGTGGTTTTAGTGAAGACAATCCATATGCATTCCAATATCACTACTACAATAATACTCAGCCTGAAAATCTAGATTTTATGGCTGAGATCAGAGCACTATTAAATGAATACCCAGGTACAGTCAGCCTTGGCGAAATCTCTTCTGAAGATTCGCTTAAAACAATGGCAGAATATACCTCTGGTGGTGATAAGTTGCATATGGGGTATAGTTTCGAGCTACTTACCAATGATTACAGCGCCAAATACATTCGCGAAACGGTCTCGCGATTAGAGTCCGTAATGACCGAAGGTTGGCCGTGTTGGGCGTTTAGCAATCACGATGTTGAACGGGTTGCTAGCCGTTGGGCTAATAATGGTAAAACAGTTGATACTCAACAGGTAAAAATGCTAACAGCCCTACTTGGCTCACTGCGTGGCAGCGTGTGCATGTACCAAGGGGAAGAGCTTGGACTTGGCGAAGCCGAAGTGGCCTTTGAAGATCTACAAGACCCTTACGGCATCACTTTCTGGCCAAACTTTAAAGGTAGAGATGGTTGTCGAACGCCAATGCCATGGTCCCACGCGCAAACCCACGCGGGCTTTACCGATGGCAAGCCTTGGCTGCCTGTTGCACAACCACATTCTCTCGCGTCCGTAGATATTCAAGAGCAAGATCCAAACTCAACACTCTCTCAATATCGCGCATTTTTAGCGTGGAGGAAAACACGTCCGGAACTGCTAACAGGCACAATCGAGTTTATTGAAACAAGTGAGCCTGTGTTAGCCTTCTATCGCACATTAGGCGACACCAAACTGCTATGTTTATTTAATTTAGCGGAACAAACGACTGAATTTGTTGTCGAACAAAGCATTAAGGACAGCATGGATGACCTTGCCCACCATACCGGTGAGCTAAAAGCAGGTAAAGTAACCCTGCCCGGTTACGGTTGCTATTTTGCATCTATTTAACACAGATGACCCCTAAAGCCCCTTTTTGGGGCTTTCTCAATTATCTATCCTCCAGTGCTAACTGATTTTTAAAGGTTTCTATTCTGAGGGCTTTAAAGTAATACCATCCTTGATGTACAGACACGCCGCGCACTTTTAGATACTTAGCTTGTAGTTCAGTCTCAACTCCTTCAGCTATGAGCTTTTTGCCTAACTTTTCAGCCATTTCTATCACCGCATTCAATACTGGAGACTGTAGGTTATCAAGCCCAATAGACGCCACAAAACTCTGATCTATCTTTAATAAATCGATTGGAAAGCTTTGTAAATATTGCAGGCCACAATACCCAGTACCAAAGTCATCTATGGCGATTTCGACTCCGAGATCAACCAGTTGGTGTAATACTGATTTAATTTTTGCTTGAGACAACATGTCCCGCTCTGTCAGCTCTACGGTAAGACGAGGAAATATTTCTTTGGCTTCACACAATTTTTTTATATAACTTGGGCAGCCCAGCAAAAAACCATTGACGTTAAATGACACTTTAAAATTTGGATTAGCCACTAAAATAGGCCTCAGATCGGCAATGGCTCGGTCAATTTGATACAGAGACATCTCTAGTATGGTTCCATCACGCTCTGCTTCAGGAACGAAATAAGCGGGACCAAGTTCACCTTCTAATGGATGCATCCACCGGATCAGCACCTCAGCGCCAACTATGTGTTGATTATGTGCATCGACCAAAGGCTGATATACATTGAATAGCTCATCACGATTTATCGCACTTAGCAGCAATACCCGACTACTTAGAAGGCGCTGATCATAGTAATTGAGCAGCAATACCAACCCAACCCACGAAATCACATACATTAAGCACAATACAACCAGCCACATTGGGCTCGGAGTGAGGATACGTCGAGTACTCTTGCTCACAATAACAGATAGTTGAGGCACATTTTTAAATGGCTGTATGTACATAAATTTGCGTGACTGATCATCAAATCCCCCTTCAAACTCACTGCTTTGAGATGATGGAAAGAGGCTGTGGCCCAGTGGCAAGCTATATCGACCTTGCAAAAATATTGGCACACCAGAGTCGCTGTCAACGATGGCAATATAATCTAATTCACTATATTTACTTAGATGCAAAAGGTCATTGATCCAATCTGTCGGCAATAACGCATTGACTTCATACCCATCATGGCGAGTTCTAGCGAGCACAAAAGCGGAGACCTGTAAAAATTCAGAAATGATGGGGCCATGATACCGCAGCCCTCTTTTTTTAGGCGGCTCTTCAATGAACATAGGTGAAGTCAACACGCCAAATGAATTACACACCAACTCACCTTTAGGTGTCACAATACCAATTTCACTGATTGCTGGGTGCTTAAAGACAAACTGCCTCATTCGTCTGATAGTGGTATCCGAACATGTTACATCAATACTGTCTGACTGGCGCAAGAATGTATCAACGCTATCTAACTGTGAGCCGAAGTCAATGAGTACTCTCTGTGCCATGGACCTGACATCCGCTTTTTCTGACTCAGTGTGTTGGATATAAATAAAAGTAGTGAGAAGACCAAAAAGAAATGAGCAAATCAGCCAAGAAACAACAATATTTTTTGTGCGGCTTGTCCAACCAGATACTCTCTGACGCAATTCACATTTCCAAGCTGATAGGGGTGACGAAAGTGTAGATTCTTATTATTACCAATATATGACAAAGGGTTTACCCTTGCGAGTAAACCCTTTGAGGGAAGCCTCAATTACCCAGCATTAAATGCCAGTAACTTAGCTTATTACAGGTTTTTGCTTGTGCCTACTTCAACACGAGTTTTTAACTTCTGTCCTGGTCGAAAAGTTACAACACGCCTTGCAGAAATAGGTATATCTTCTCCAGTTTTTGGGTTCCGACCCGGACGTTGTTTCTTATCACGTAGGTCAAAATTGCCAAAGCCAGAAAGCTTTACCTGCTCTCCATTTTCAAGCGCTGAGCGGATTTCTTCAAAAAACGCTTCAACTAAGTCTTTGGCATCCTTTTTATTTATCCCCAGTTTTTCAAATAGGTGTTCAGCTATGTCGGCTTTAGTAAGCGCCATATCTAGTCCCTCAACGATGCATTAAATTGTTTGGCCAATTCGGCCACGACTCTGTCTACAACTTCATTGATATCTTTCTCTTCGAGCGTTTTATCAACGTTTTGTAGGGTTAGGGCGATGGCTAAACTCTTATAATCGGGTTCAATACCTTTGCCCTTATACACATCGAATAAGTTTAGGTCAACTAATTGATTTCCGCCAACTTTCTCAATGCTTTCTAAAATATCGCCTATTTTTACATCATCTGCAACTAAAATAGCAATATCTCTGCGATTTGATGGAAATTTTGAGATACTAACGGCTTCTGGCAGCTTTCTTTGTGCAATTGCATCAACTTCTACCTCAAAAACATACGCTGTATCATTTAGTTCTAACGATTTTTGTAGTTGAGGGTGTATCGCGCCAATAAAACCTACTTTTACGCCATCAGCATAAATTGCCGCTGACTGACCAGGATGTAGTCCATCACTCGCTTCTGCTTTAAAGCTAAATCTAGCAGGGTCATTACAAACTGCAAGTAATGCTTCAACATCGCCTTTAATATCAAAGAAATCAACCTTGCGGCTTTCAATGCCCCAGTGCTCATTATGCGTATTGCCGTAAACGATGCCGCCAAGTACCGCACTTTGACGTACGCCATTTTCTGCACTGTCATCTTTAATGAACTTTAAGCCATGCTCAAAGAAACGAATACGCGATTGCTGACGATTTTGGTTATAAACCAATGCATTGACTAAACCAGGCATTAAGCTCACACGCATTGCAGACATTTCTACTGAAATTGGGTGAGGTAGCACAAGTGCATCACTGCTAGGGTGAAGAAGTGCCTGTTTCTTAGGGTCTACAAAACTATAAGTAATGGCTTCTTGATAACCTCTGGCAACTAATTCATTGCGAAAACGCGCTACTGGTACTGATGCTTCTTGGTGATCAGTCATTTTAAGTGCCGCTGTCGGCGCAACATTTGGAATGTTGTTGTAACCGAATACACGTGCTACTTCTTCAATTAGGTCTTCTTCAATGCTGATATCAAAGCGATAGCTTGGTACCTGTGCTTGCCATTGACCAGACTCAAATGACACATCTAAACCAAGGCGAGTCAAAATGTCCGTTACCTTAGAATCTTCGATATGATAACCAATTACGCGGTCTAAACGTTCGCGACGTAGCGCTACCGACTTAGACGCAGGTAAGTCTGCCTCAGATACAGCTTCAACCACAGGGCCTGCTTCACCGCCTACAATCTCTAGTAACAGTGCTGTAGCACGCTCCATTGCATCACGTTGCAATTGATAGTCAACACCACGCTCATAACGGTGCGACGCGTCAGTGTGTAATCCATAGCTACGCGCTTGACCAGCAATTGCTAATGGATTGAAAAATGCGCTTTCAAGCAGAATGTCTTGTGTACCTTCTTTCACACCCGATGCCTCACCACCGAAAATGCCCGCCATCGCTAGCGCTTTTTCGTGATCTGCAATCAATAATGTAGAAGTGTTTAATTTAGCCGTATTGCCATCAAGCAAGACTAGCTCTTCATTTTGCTGCGCTTTACGTACCTTGATTCCACCAGAAATCGCTGCAAGGTCAAATGCATGCATTGGATGTCCAAGCTCAAGTAGTACGTAGTTAGTCACATCAACAACTGGATCAATAGAACGAATGCCCGAACGACGTAGTTTTTCAACCATCCACAGAGGTGACTCAGCTTCAAGATTAATGCCCTTGATCACACGACCTAAGTAGCGAGGACATGCATCGCTATCTACCAGCTCAATCTCTACTTTGTCGTCAATTGTTGGTTCAACGGTGTTGATTTCAATTTCTTTAACGTCAATACCATTTAGCACACCAACTTCACGTGCTAGACCTTTTATGCCTAAACAGTCACTGCGGTTTGCCGTTAAATCAACGTCAATAGTAACGTCATCTAACTGAAAATACTCGCGAATACTTTGACCAATAGCCGCATCTGCCGGTAACTCTAGAATGCCGTCAGAGCTCTCAGCCATGCCCAGCTCTTCAAATGCACATAACATACCGTGTGATGGCTGGCCTCGTAGCTTTGCTTTTTTAATTTTGAAGCCACCAGGCAAAACAGCGCCAACTTTGGCAACCGCAACTTTTAAGCCTGCACGACAGTTTGCAGCACCACATACAATGTCTAATAACTCTTCTTCGCCGACATTCACTTTTGTTACGCGCAGTTTATCAGCGTCTGGGTGTTGACCACATTCGACAACCTCACCAATCACTACACCGTCAAAATCGCCTGCTACTGGGTCAACACCGTCTACTTCTAAACCCGCCATAGATAGCTGTTCAGATAGAGCATCCGTATCGATAGCTGGATTAACCCATTCTCTTAGCCACTTTTCACTAAATTTCATTTTTGGTTCGCTCTTATCTGAATTGGTTTAGGAATTTTAAATCGTTTTCGAAGAATGCACGTAAATCGTTCACGCCATAACGCAACATTGTTAAGCGCTCAACACCCATACCAAAGGCAAAACCAGTGTATTTTTCAGGGTCAATGCCAACCGAACGCAATACATTTGGGTGCACCATACCGCAGCCCAATACTTCTAACCATTTACCATTTTTACCTTTAACATCAACTTCTGCTGATGGCTCAGTAAACGGGAAATACGATGGACGGAAGCGAATTTCCATGTCTTCTTCAAAGAAGTTACGTAGGAAATCATGCAAGATACCTTTCAATTCAGTAAAGCTCACATTCTCATCAACCATTAGGCCTTCAACCTGATGGAACATTGGCGTGTGTGTTTGGTCGTAGTCATTACGGTAAACACGGCCAGGAGAAATAATGCGAAGTGGCGGCTGCTCTGCTTCCATAGTACGGATCTGAACACCACTTGTCTGCGTACGTAACACTAACTTTGGATTAAAGTAGAACGTATCGTGGTCAGCACGCGCTGGGTGATGCTCAGGAATATTCAAAGCATCAAAGTTATGGAAATCATCCTCAATTTCAGGACCAGATTTCACGGCAAACCCGAGCTCACCAAAAAATGATTCAATACGCTCAATCGTGCGAGTTACCGGGTGTAGTCCACCAGCTGGTGCTGCGCGGCCTGGTAAAGTCACATCGATGGTCTCTGCTGCAAGTTTTTGCTCTAGTGCGGCGTTTGCAAGTGCTTCACGCTTTTCGTTAATTGCAGTTTGTACCTGGTTTTTCGCTTGGTTAATTACTTGGCCTGCTTCTTTGCGTTCTTCAGGCGCTAGCTTGCCTAGGGTTTTTAGTAGCCCAGTAATCTCACCTTTTTTACCAAGGTAGTTAACTCTGACTTCCTCAAGTTGCGCAATCTCACTCGCACTTGAAACGGCTTCAAGCGCTTGCGCTAAAATATTCTCTAAGTTCATTCTATACCTGATCTGGTTGAGGTAATTTGCCTTTTCTGAATCAGTTATGATAACTGAAAGATAGGGCTAGATTCTAGCCCAAATTCACAGCTTTAGGGTGGCTTTTATAAAAGGAATGGTAAGTTTTCGCTGTGCAGCCATAGATGCATGGTCTAACTTGTCTAAAACATCCAACAATGCGCGCATATCTCGACTTAATCTGGTCAGTAAAAATCGAGCACATTCGTCACTTAATTCAAGCCCCCGCATGTTCGCACGCTTAACCAATGCTTCAGCTTTGTCATCATCACTCATCGAACGAATTTGGAACGTGGTCCCCCAAGTAAGGCGCGATTCTAAATCCGGCAGTGTAATATTGAGCATGTTAGGTAGTAAATCGGCGGTCATAACAAGACACTTTCCAGCCTCGTTAAAACGGTTAAAAAAATTAAATAGTGCTTTTTCCATCGCGTCATCACCAGCGACTAAATGAACATCATCTATGCAAACAACATCCAATGCATCTAACCCTTCTAGCACATCCGGGCCAAATTTAATTACTTCACGCAGCGATAACAAAATAGTTGAGAGCCCGAGCTCCTGCGCATGAATACATGTTGCGTACAACAAATGCGATTTGCCAGAGTCAGCTAAACCGCACAAATAAGTAAACTGAAAGTCTTTTTGAATATCACTGAGTGCTTTTTTTAAATGCGTTACTTCCAGTGATTTTTCACCTCCAAAATAGGAGGTAAAGGTTTCATCATCAGGCAAAGTAACAGGTAAAGCTAACTGCATAGGATCTAACATTATTGCTGCCCTACCCAGCTATACCTTAAATTCGAGGAGCTTACCACTTGGTGAAAGGCTCGTGGGTCAACATAAACCTCAAAAGATTGCTCCAATTTGAGTGACTTTTGCAAATCTGATACCGACGATAAATGTTCTACTTCAAACTGCACTTGTTGTTTGTTGCGATAAATCACATCGACGCTATTTACTGTACTAATGGTCAATAACTCTCTTTTAGCTCGTTCTATTTTGTCAAAGGTCCTTAGCCCATCCACAGTGATCACTGTGCTGTTCGTCGCATATGATTTAGTTGGGTCAATAATATATTCGCTCGCCAACGCAGCTGACATGTCGTTGACCATGGCGATAAGTAGTTGTTGTTTATCGCCAACCAGTTGCACCGATTCAAACATATCCGCGTCTGTATAACGCCAATCTAATTGCCAACTGCTTGAGTTCGGTTGTTTGAAAAGACGTCCTGTGATCACCCGCTCTGCGTTGTAACGCGCCGATGCCGCTTCAACTGGCTCTGAGAAATTTCCCCACACCTCTGCAATTCCAACTTGAGCGCGATCAGTTAGATCCATCAGTGGCACAACCACTGGGATCCCCCACTCCGCTGCTGTGTCGTATATTAGACGCTCTAACTGCGGATAACTTTCTTGCGTGACAAAGTCTCTTCGTAGGTTGTCTTCGATGACGAGCCAAATAGCAATTAGTGGGCGTCTATTTCCCCACAAGCCAAAGCCGCTTTCTCGAACTAAATTCTCAACTTTTTCAGCTTCAAATCGCACTCGGATCTTAAGTTCTTGGTTGCTGTGCTCTATGTACTCATACTTGAGCATATAGTCAGAGATCCGCCGCTTACTTTTTTTGATCAAAGGGTGATTGCTGTGTCCCGCCTTGCCCGTGAGCTTTTTAATTACTTGATCAAGGGCATCTTGACTCGCTTTCGCTCTGGTCGCACGGGTTTTATCATCCACCACAAGCGTTGCTTCATATAGATCTGTTACTTCTATCGCGATCGCGGATCCGCACATCCAAAATAGACAAATTAAGAAGAGTTTTTGTGCCATTAGCAACCATCTAAACAAAAATAAAGTTTGATCCTAATGCAATCATACACGCTGGTAAAGCTGTGGCGATACATTTACTTGGCAAAATAGATCTGATTTTTCCCTCTGCCTTTTGCTTCGTATAGGGCAAGATCCGCATCATGGATTAATGCCTGAGCATCAAATGATTGATTAATGACTGATGCAATACCAATACTGCACCCACACTGCACCTCAATACCCGAGTCTAATTTAATTGGTGCAGAGAGTGATTGTAACATGCGTTCAGCAAGTAAAGTCAGTGACTGGCGCTCTATTTGTTCTGTCAACATTACTACAAACTCATCACCACCTAATCGGCAAATAAAGTCGTAGCTTCTCAATGTTTGAATTAAACGATCACTTACCGTTTTGAGCACAAGATCGCCACTTTGATGACCATGGTTATCATTTACAGGCTTAAAATCATCAAGATCTAGATATAAAATATAAACTAACGTGTCATTACGCTGTGAACGTGCTGACAGTCGCTCCAACTCCTTAAATAAATACTTTCGATTGGCAAGTCCCGTAAGGCTATCATGCAAAGAGTCATGCTCTAATTGTTGTTGGAGTGATTCCCTGACTTCTATTTCGTGTTCCAATTTGTTTAAGCTTTCTTTTAACTCTGAGGTGCGCTCTTGCACTTTCACTTCCAACTCAGATTGGTAATTTTGCAACGCTCGGTTGGCCTCAATTAAGGCCTGTTGATTATTGAATGCATCAAGCGCTGAGGAGATCACATGACTAATGGTGTACAGCACGTCCACAATCATTCCCGAATATTCATTTTCTTTTCGATAAGACTGAATAATAAACGCGCCAAGATGTTGATTGCGGTTAACTAGCGGAAAACAAAGCCACTGCTTTGGCACCGAGCCCAGTATGCTGACCTCATTTGATTCAATTAACTGCTCTATGTCTTTTTGTTTAAAATTACATACCTTGTGAGACTTTAACGCAAATGCAGTCAACGAGTGCGAAATATCGTCTAAGGACAGATTATCCAGCTCTTCTGCTTGAATATCATCTTTTACATCGTGAAAGTATGGGAAAGATAAACGGCCATTCTCTTGATATAAAACAACATAAAAATTATCTGCGTAGGTTACTTTTTGTAAGATGCAATGAATATCCAATAAGAAGCGTTGAATTGAATCAGATGTATTCAAACACGCTACTATGTCCGTCATGCTATCGATCACATAGCCGCTATCTACTGCCTCTACAGCTATTTTTTCCATCGCGTATCCCTCTGTAACTTGTTGACGCTATTCACTAAGCCTAACTGCTCAAAGTTTAGTCAAAACTTTAACCTTTTGCAGTATTTGAAAAATGACACATTTATGTAAACATTATAATTTACACTAAATTTACAAAAACAATAATTATATGAACACCTTCATGGACCGACAAACATTCATTGTCTTGCATGTGGTTGCCATTCTTGTGGTTATCGGCAACATCATAACAGGCTTTAGAATTGCCATCATTAGTCAAGATTGGTTAACACCTATCTCTGTCTTGTTACCGCAAGGTGCGATGCATATATGGCATCTGGGCTTTGCAGTGGGTATTACACTCCTAATTATATACTACGTTTGCTATTCCATTCGTAGCCCCTTGCGAAGCTATCCTTCAACATATCACAAATTGATAAACTATCTAGGTTATATCGCACTGCTGTCTGCTACACTATCTGGTTGGTGTATTTGGGCAAATATTTACAGCCAAATTTTTCGGCCTATCCACCAAATTGCAATGTGGCTGATGATCGCCTATTTCGTTTTGCATGCGTGGATGTACATATTGCAAAAAGGTCGTACCGTACTGTCAGTATTACTTCCTAAACGCTTAAATTTGCGCCACTGCAGTGGGATAGTCTGCTTGGTCGCAGTTGGATATTTTATTCATACGTTGACCCTAAATGCCAGCCATCAGCTAAATGTATTAACCATTGAAGATTCGGTACTCATCGACATTGATGGAAAAGCCAATGAACCTCAGTGGCAACAAGCTCCCACCTTTACTGTGACTACCATAGGTGGCGCAAACTTTACCGATGGTGCAACGCAAGTGTCCATAAAAGCGCTGGCAAATCAATATGAGAGCTACTTTCTGATATCTTGGCTAGATGAGTCTAAAAGTACCAATCACTTACCCTTGCTAAAAACAGACAATGGTTGGCAGGTACAGGAAAATGGCTTTTATCGATTTGACGAGCGCACCTTTTACGAAGATAAATTTGCAGTGATGCTTTCAAGTGGATGCGAAATCGCTGGAGACAAAACCTTTCATTCTGGCGATAAGCCAATCAAAAACAAGCCTAAAAACTGGCACGGCAAAGGTTATCACGCCAGCTTAGACGGCCATGTTCGTGACTTATGGCACTGGAAGGCGGTTAGGACCAATGACATGTACCTAGCCGATGATAATTTTATAGGTCCACCTAGTGAGCACCTCAAGGGCAAGCGCAGATACTCAGCAGGATATCAAGCAGACGGAAAAGAAAGCGGTGCTTATGTAATGAATTGGCAATGGTACAGCGCCAAAGGCATATCGCCAAAACGCTTGCCTAATACGCCGCAATCACACCTAGAAGTACTGCCTTGGTTTGGCTCTAAACCCTATCAGGAAACACAAGATACCTATCCAGTTGGTACTTTTTTACCTTCCGTTTTGTATCGTTCTAATCGATTTGAAGGCGATCGAGCTGACGTTCGAGCCCGAGGGGAATGGTCTAACGGGCGTTGGACGCTGGAACTAGTTAGAAAACACAATACTCACTCTCAGTATGACATTCCACTGCAAACAGGCACATGTATGTGGGTATCGGCGTTTGATCACGCACAAATTGCGCATACACGCCACATAAAAGCAATCAAGCTGAGGTATTCACTGTGATCCGAAGACTCATACTATCCGCCATAATCGTTACCCTATTCATCGGTATTTGCTTATTGCCGCAAGCTCAACCCAAATTGAGCCAACATAAACGCTTTACCAAAGTGACCTATGACGGTGTACACCTCTCGCCTTGGCAGGGCCCTTGGGCCTGCGTATTAGATAAACAAAATCAATTATTGTGGGAAGTAAAAACTGACAACGAAAGCATCCATGATGGTTATTGGACTTACTCTTGGTTTGATGGCGTGCAAGGGAAGCGCAACTTCGGTGACTGTTACTATGAACCCGATCGCTGCGATACCAGCGATCTGATCCGTCGCACCAATGAACAAACACTCTGTGATCAAAGTAATTGGCGATTGCCCACGGCCACCGAGCTTAGCAGCTTAATTCAAAACCCAACATCGCCGGCTCAACCTCATATCGCCAATGACTTTTTTATTCACATCAAACAGGGAGACTATTGGACATCCGAACATAATCAGCCTTTGCCAAAGCAATATCGACAGAAAGGGGTTGGCGCTACCGCAATTAACTTTCATTTTGGTAAGCGCTATACACT
Organism: Pseudoalteromonas sp. Of7M-16; assembly: GCF_022347805.1. NCBI lineage: Bacteria > Pseudomonadati > Pseudomonadota > Gammaproteobacteria > Alteromonadales > Pseudoalteromonadaceae > Pseudoalteromonas > Pseudoalteromonas sp. Of7M-16. Next base: position 99,913 of record NZ_JAKRFY010000002.1, read on the forward strand.
CCCATATCGAAACGCCGCATTTGTGATGCTGGTCGCAGATCTACCAGCAGCAAATACTTCACCGCAGATAAGTCGTCGCACAACTATTACACAACATAAACAGGAATAAGCACTATGAGAGCGCTTTATTTAGGCCTCACGTCAACGATACTCATGGCAGGTACCAGCTATGCTGGTAGTGATTATCATCGTATTATTTGGGATGGAAACCCGAGTAGCCAAGCTACTATTGGATTTACGCCTGCCGGCGGGTCAAACCATGTCGTCAAATATGGCACAAGTACAAACGAGTCCAGCTGGACAACCAAATCGGTAACCGCTAGCCATACCTTTGACGGCAGTTTAAGTAGCCAATTTGTCAAACTAACTGGGCTGCCTGCTGACTCAGCCATCTATTATCGTGTCTGTGATAGCACAGGATGTGGCCAGCACTTGTGGTTTAAAACTGCGCCAAATACAACATCAACTGGCTTTGTTGCCATTGCTGGCGGTGACACACGGACTGGTTGGACAACACGTCGTGCCGGAAATCAAATGGTTGCGAAAATTCGTCCCCTGTTCATTATGCACGGTGGCGACTATACCAATGCCAACTCAGCTTCAGAGATGAAAGAGTACCTCAAAGACTGGCAACTGACTTTCTCTAACGACCAAATAGGCGGACAAAGTTATAAACGAGTTTACCCATTTATTGCCACCCATGGTAATCATGAAGACGATAACTACAAAACGTTATGCCAAGTATTTGGTGTCGATTATGATAGCGATGGCCAATGTACCAATAAGGACACCTATGGCGCATTTAATGTGACCAATCTCTTACGTGTTTATACGTTAAATAGCCAATATAAAAACAGCGGCTGGTCAAGCTATGCGACAGCCATGAACAATTGGCTAAAACAAGACTTACAAAGCCAAGGTGGCAATGCTAAATGGCGCGTCGCGCAATACCACAAACCTATGTACCCGCACTATTCAGGCAAGTCGGACAACACCATTTTACATACTTGGTGGGCAAACAGCTTTTTCGACAATGCAATGAACTTAGTGGTTGAATCAGATACCCATATCAACAAAATTACCGAAGCGTTAAAACCTTCGGGCAGCAACTTTGTCAAAACCACAACCGGCGGTACAGTTTATGTTGGAGAAGGTAGTTGGGGAGCACCAGCACGCTCAGCCAATGACCCAAAATCATGGACCATTGACCTTGCAAGCATACAGCAATTCAAAGTTTTGTCCGTTACCCCGTCAAAAATGGAAGTGAGAACTGCTCAGTTTGCTTCTTCCACGAATACTTTGACTCGCGAACAACGTGCTGCGGATCCTCTTGCACTGCCAAGTAACGTAAACTGGTGGTATGCAAGTGGGCTAGGTGACGTATTACCTCTGGTGCAAAGTGCAACAGGATTATCCATCATTGATACACCAGATAAACCGCTTCCCAATGTGCTTGAAAATGACGTACCTGCCACAGGTTTGAGCGGAGCAAAAGGCAGCAAAGTCATTTACACCATGGACGTACCAGCCAATGCTAATCAATTGTCTTTCACATCCAGCGGTGGAACTGGTGATGTCGACATGTATGTTAAGTTTGGCGCAGAGCCAACAACATCCAGTTATGACTGTCGTCCATATAAAGATGGCAATAATGAGTCTTGTACTATCTCAACAGTTCAAACTGGTACTTATTATGTCATGCTTAATGGATATGCCGCGTATAGTGGTGTTTCTTTGGTTGGCTCCTACAGCACAGTAACTAACCCGGGTAACAAGCAGCAATGGACAGGTCTTTCAGCGAACAAATCTAATTGGAACTTCAAAACTTTTGAAGTACCCGCAGGGGCCAGTAAGCTCACAGTTAAAATTAGTGGTGGTACGGGGGATGCCGATCTGTATATTCGCTTAAACAGTCAACCTACTACATCAAGTTATGAGTGCCGCCCTTACGAAAATGGTAATACTGAAACGTGTACCATTACCAACCCTGGTGCGGGCACATGGCACTTAGGTGTTAGAGCGTATGAGGCATATAGTGGCGTAACACTCAGCGCTGAATATTAATCAAAGCACAATTTGCCTCTTGTGAAGTTGAAGATTGCCCATATTATGTTGGGCATAATCACAAGGGGCAATTTATGAACTTTTTACATACCATGGTGCGCGTAAAAGATTTAGACGCATCACTTAAGTTTTACTGCGACCTATTGGGGCTCGTAGAAATCAAACGCAAAGAAAGCGAAAAAGGTAGATTCACTCTGGTTTTTTTAGCAGCACCAGGTCAACTTGAACAAGCAAAAGAAACTTTCTCACCTACCATTGAGCTTACATATAACTGGGATACCGAAGATTATACTGGTGGCAGAAACTTCGGCCATCTCGCATTTGCAGTCGATGACATTTATGCCCTTTGTGAAAAAATTCAACAAGCAGGGGTGACCATTAACCGCCCGCCTCGATGCGGCCATATGGCATTTATCCAATCACCTGATGGGATCTCTATCGAACTTTTACAAAAAGATGAGCCACTTCCCCCTCAAGAGCCTTGGCTTTCAATGCCAAACACGGGGTCTTGGTAACTAAATCAAAGCGGGTATCAAGCCCGCTACGTCAATCCGCAATATGGTAAGAGCTCACCAACTCTTTCATGTATTTTTTGAACCCTATCGAGCCCGTTGTATTGAGTAGCTGGGTAAATTTTTGCTTTTGCGATTTTGGCACAAGTAGTGCTCTGTAGTACTTTTGATGAGCTTGATGTGACAGTGACAGACTCGTCCACCAGCCGTTTTTCTTAGCAAAGTAAAAAAATGTCGGTCGGCTTACAACCGCAAAGTCCAGTTGTTGCTGTAAAATAAGCTCTAGCAGCTGCTTTTCACTTTTTGCATTAACACGTGTGAGCTTTTCGCGTCGTTCTGCTTCAGCTAATTTTGGATAAAAGTACCCTTCAACACCGCCATATTTTTTGCCATGTAAGGACGTTTGATCATGGTACTCAAACGGGGTTTTGATACTCGAGACAAATTCATCTGTATCGTAAAAAAGTGGATCGCTCCAAATAAACTTTTGCAGCTCAATATCGCCAAACCATGCCGGGTTTACACCTAATACAGCTCCTTCCAAGCGGTCTCTATCCAGAGCTTGGCGGATCTGCTCTTTTGTTAAAAGCACCAGCTCATATTTTATATTTGGCTGAAACTCATTCAGCAAATTGACGATATCAAAATACAGGCCTTTTTTAGCAGTTAAGCTCTCTATATAAGGCGGCTTATCATGATATGTATACAGATTGAGTCGTTCAGGTTGCGCCCCCATCACTTTTAATGACGTCAAGACAACCCCACACAGCAAAAGTATCTTTAGCAACATAAACTCTAATAATGACTAAACGGTTCTAAGATTAAATTTATCTTGTCGCCGTTCAGTCATCAAGTTTTAAACAATAAAGTTAGCTGCAATTCCCCTCATTATACTTAACAAGTAGCGTTGCGCCCTGATGGGTACCGGATACTTTGAGATACCCCCAGTACTGACTTTGCCCAGATAAGTTGATGCACTCCCCATTGCCCTCATTTGTCGAACGAGCTTCCACATTTGACTCATTTGGCCAACCTTGATTGCTATATTCTAAACTAAGGTCTCCACTGCCATGCGCAGTTTCAATACTAATTGAGCCTTGTCCTTGAACATTCTCCAAGCTAAACCACAGTGACTCTTGGCTTGCCATACAAATTGGTGTGCCCGCTGTCACTCTTCCACCAGATAAACCGCCTTGAGTTTTACATACATCTGGTAGAGTTGCACTAGGCCCTGTGAAATCGGCAACTAATGTGACGTTGTCAAATGCATTGTAACCACGCAACATAACGAAGTAGTCACCACTTAGTGGCAGTGCAATGTCGCAGCGCTCAGCATTGCCGCCGACATATGGACGACAGTCATAGTCATTCAGTGTGGGGAGTTGCCCATGTCTAACATAAAGATCTGCATCACCAGTTCCTCCAGACATTGCCACTGACAGATCCGTCGCACCAGCAGGTAGGTTAATCTTGAAGTATTTTAACGCATCTTGCTGTCCAGCTACCGAAACTGCCTGTGCCTTTTGTAATACAACGACTTCATCACCGCTTTGAGATACTGAAACGGTAGTCGATGCACTGGTTTGCGCACCTTGCGGATCACTCACTGTTAGTGAAACATTGAAAGTTCCTGCACTACGATAGCTATGTCGTGGGTTTGCATCCGTACTTTGATTACCATCACCAAACTGCCACAAGTAAGACAGAGCTTGACCTTCCGGATCGGAACTACCTTGGCTACTAAATACTACGTCACTGCCGACGCTTCCAGAATAAGGACCATTGATTGATACAATCGGCGCTTTGTTGTCACTACCCCCAGCGAGCTCCTGCGTCCACTGCGTAAACTCTTGATCATAACGCTGTGCCCACTCATCAACGGTGGCTTTGTAACCTGACCAATTTCCCTGCCGAGTTTGAGAGAGCATGACTTTGAGCTCTTCAAAGTGCCGTTCGAACATAAAGCGGACAGCCAGATAACCCCAGCGATAGATCCTATCCTGATCGAACCCAGCATACGTGGTCGAAAAAATTTCATTCAATCGATAAGTGCTGCCATCTTTAATGGTATCAATGGCCGCTTGATTGTCATTTAAGTTAGCAACATATTCAGCCACCCCTTCACTCCACCACACGATGGCTTCTGTTGGCGCATTGAAATCTCCATATAAATCAAATCGGCCATCAAGATAGTGAACATACTCGTGCTCTAGATTCCATACAAAGTGATCCGCTTTTGCATAGCTCGCTTCATAGGCTACAAAGTTTGCTTGGTTGCCGACTTTACTCGGATCACCTTCGAGATACATACCGCCATTATTGGTGTCTATTTTAAATATCGCTTTGGCGTATTTGCCATAATCACCACTGCTATCAAAAATATTAACTTGCAGCATGGTGTTATTGTCATCGGCTACAGGGATTTGATTGGTAGCTAACATGTTATGAAAGCGGGTCTCTTCTAACGCCATTGTTTGGCAAGCCGAAAGATGTTGCCCCGGTGTCATATTTTGTGATCTAATCCTTATCGTGGGGCTACATTGATGAGTTTGAGACAGCGCCTTTTCCGTCAGTGCTTGTTCAAAATTACATATGCCAAACGTTTCACAATCCGCATAGTAAGTGGCGACATCGGCAGCTGCCAACCATATACCATCACCGTAGCCAAAACTTTGGTAACGGCTAAAAAGCCCTTTTAGAGCAGTATCGATAAGCGGTTGTATAGGCGCATTCTTGTAAGTTTTTAGTCTCGCCAGCTCGCTGGCTGAGTTTACTATCAAGTATTCTGCGTCTGAACCAATCATCCAACTTTGCTTAGTAAATGCTTCTAACGTTGCGACTAGATCGGTATCCGATTGCACCAATGTCACAAATTCATTGTTCCATTGGCCTCGATAAAGAATGGTAAATACTCCATTTACCGCACTACGCATATGCCACTTGTCCGCATAACTCTGGTCCCATTTTTTTAACCAAGATTTTACAACAGGTAGGTAAATGTCTTGCATTTCTGACGAGTCCATTGTGGTGATGACTTCTTTGAGCACCTCACCGTGGGCATCAGAATTGTTATAAAAGTGCTGATTATTAACAAAACCGTCTATGGCACTGCGCACAACCGCCTTTAACTCAGCGCCAAAACTGACTGAATCATTGTAAAACTCAACATAGTACCCTGCTCGAATAAAGAGAAATAACGCTTCAAGTTCCGCACTGCCGTTGCCATCGTAGTTAGCAGCCAATGACTTTGCATATTGTGCAGCTGCGCTCATTTTAGCTGTGGTAAATACAGATGTTTGAATCGTACTGGAGGCACTAAATAATTCATTGACGCAACTTGCACCTTGTTGCACTACTGCTGCTGCAATATCACCAGCACCAGCCTGCGCGAGTTGATTAATATCGCATTGAAGTACAGCGACATTGCTCGCAGATACCATCATAGGTGTTGTTAAAATAGTTTGTGTGCTATGCCTATATTCAGTTTGCGCCGTTGGTGAGTCATCACGATGCTGTGACTTATGCTCGTCACCATGGCTTAATTGAATTGGCTGTGATGTTGTCAATGGTTTAAACGTACGCTGTGCAGCGTCATGAGCATGTATTTGTAAACTACATGCCAACAGCGGCATTGATAAAGCAATTGCTTTTAGTTTCATAATATTACCTTTTTATGTGTGTATCCAAACCCGCTAACCGGGAACACTTTTTTAACATAAACGCAATATTGCATACAATATATTTTATATATTATTATTTCATAAACAGCGTATTAAATTCTTTATTTTGGTATTTAGAAAACTGAATTATTCTTCAAAAGACACGTGTTTTAGCATCGATGTTACTCAGCTAAAACAGGTTAAACGAGGAGCTTATAAACACATATCAGCCCAATAGGTATGCGATGTTAAGTTGGACAAATTACTGCGTCATTGAGTTATCTAAATATTGAATATGAACAATACCTTGGTTTCGCATGGTGACAAGCAAAGTCTGCTTTTCTAGCCGCAATGGGTAGTCACCATCAGGTAAATTTCTTTTAGTCAGATTATTTAACCCAGTAATTAAACCATAGGTATCAAATGAAGTGCTCTCAGAGGTATTCGCTTGTCCGCGATTTTTTAAATAGTCGACTCCTTTATCGACACACCCATCCACCACGGATTTAGCTATTTTTCTACTAGCTTCATTCTTCAAAGCTTTAAAAAATAATGATTTAAATATAGTTACAATCATAATTGCGCCCTAGCACTGAAACTTAACTTCATTGTGACATATGAAATTATTACACTCCATTACAGCTTAAATTTAAGCACTTTTTTGATTGAAGATCCGTCACGAATTGGATACAAATCGTATCTAAATGTGTTTTTGAATACATTCGCTACAATCTAGAGCAATGTGACCTTGATATCTCGCCATTTTTTTTTATCACAAAGCGGATCACCGTCAAGTTTCATATAATGAGCAGCGCCGCCTTCAGTATTAAAACTAGCTATTTTTGCATGCCATGCGGCACCATGGGTAACGGCCCTAAGCGCTTCTGTTGGAGTAATACATTGTCCAGGGTCAAGTGTCCGCTCATCACAAGAGTAGTTGTGGGGCATAGCCTCAATGTCACGCTCTGTTGCTATCTCTGCTAGCCGGAGAGGGCTAACAGGCTCTCGAGGAAAGTCACTGTGTAAGCACAAATTACTGCCGTTGCGTAAAATACTGCTACAGGGCACAAATAGCTCGTCATAGTGATAGTCATGTACCCATTTATACCCACACGTGGCTAAGCGACCCACCGTCAGAGCGACGGAAGTGGTCTTATTCAAACGCGTTAACTGTGGAGTCTTCATCACCTCACAGTGATCCAAGCGAGCCAATTCATCTATGTAACTTTGATATGTATAGTAAGCTGAAAAAGCCCGCTGAGAGGGCTCATTCGATACCAGGTTTTTGAACAAGAGATCAACAAAGTGGCTTTGTAGTGCCACTTCAAAGTGACTCACACCTTGTTTACGCCCAAGTTCAACTATGGCACCGAATGTTTCTGGCAAAGCGTTCAAATGCCATAATAACTCTTTTTCACTGAATGCCCACGGCAACATAGACATTCCCTCAGCGTTGACGTAGCCATGCTTGTTTATTGAATCAATAAAGCTCTTGAACGAAGGTGAGTGACCAATCGCACTTTGCCTGATTTGGTTGATTAGCGCAGAATTGACAAAAGCCACTGAAAAGTTATTGCTAACAATACAAACTGGACGACCCAAATCAAGCGCATCAAGCGCCGCTACATTCAGCTCCCCCAAAGGCTTGCCCCAATTAAGCAAATATGGATCTAAACCAAAGCAGAATAAGCAGTCATGTTTGTCTAAACTGCAATTTAAGTAATCAAGCGCGTTGTGTACATAATCTAAGTTATAATCTTGGAGTACCCGCTTTGCACTGCCACACAAGCCAAATAAACCAAGATCTGCATAATGTCGACACAATGCAGACTCCACAAGATAACAGTGCACGTTAACGCAACTCGGCGCAATGGCTTCCCCGGGCGGCAACCGATGCAGTCTCACCATCGCCGAATGAGATTTAGCACTGCCATAAACATCAGCAAATGAGCCAAAACCCAGTAATTGACCATTATAGATAGAGATTGCCTCAACCGTGTTTAAAACCTCTGAAAACTCTCGATATATGACGCTGCCATGGCGAGCGTCGTAAATATCAATATAGGGACCAGATTCAACGTGGGCACAGACGTTATCATAAGATTGAATTAGAGACGGTGTGTATTTATCCGCAAGTCGATTAAGCCATGTCTGAATAAATGAGCTTTCCATCGGGTGATTTTGCAACATGGGGTTGAGAAAGTGCATTGTAGGCTCACTCCTAGTGTCATTTATTGACAGGCTCAACATGGAATTTCGGCTAATACGCTTGTCTATGCGTGCTTAATTGCTTTAGGCTAGCCAACTGTATGAATAAAGAACATTACACCTTATTACAGTCCCAAGTGTAAGCTATACACCTCAATGCAATATCTTTGACGATAAACTCAGCATACTTTCGCAATTACTCCTTCAAACTACTTCATGTCACACTTAGGCGTGTGCGCAAGGTCACTTTTGCTGTACACTAGACGAAAATCAAAAGTGTCCTTTATTCGTTAACTTAATCAATTACTTGGAAGTAAAATGGCAAATTTTTCTACTCACCTTAAAGCATCGACTGTAGTGAGTGCGACTTTGAGCTCTGTGTTGCTTAGTATGGGAGAGATCAATGGTTTTGGGGCACTTGGACTGTTCATCGTTGGTGCACTTGCAGGTCTATTACCCGATCTTGATTCAGACAAATCCAGATCCTTGAATAGTCTGTTTAGCGTATTTGCAATTTTGGTTGCTGGTATCCTTATACTCAATTACAAATTTAGTTCGGTGACTGAAACTTGGTTAGTAGGATTGCTGGTCTACGTCACCTTTATGTATCTCATAAAACCCATTTTTGAACACTTTACGGTCCATCGAGCAACACTGCATTCAATATCTGCCGTTGTGATGTTTAGTTTGCTTACATTTCACGGCTCTATTCTGTTCAGTACCTCATTACACACCGCATTGTTGACCAGCATTTTTGTATGCACGGGTGCGCTAACACACCTGATCTTAGATGAGTGCTATAGCGTCGACATTGACAATAAAGAGCTCAAGGCTTCTTTTGGCACGGCAATGAAACTGCTCGATTTAAGGTACCCTATTACCTCCTTGTCACAGGTCGCTGTGTCAGCTGGCTGTATTTACTTTGCTATGCCTTATTTTGCCGACATTACATCACTGCTCATTGACTGGTCAGATAAACTGCAAGCACTCAGCTTTTTTCCTGACTTAGAAAATCTATCTTGGCCTAAACTGTTTTCTTAGTCGCGACATTACCGCCAAAGGCCCTGTAAGTGAGGTCTATGCAAACTTTACTGTACATTTGAATTCGGCGTAGTAATTTCGTATACATGCCAATTTGTGGTAAGTTACGCCCTCAAAATTATTCGTTACCTTAAATAAAGGATATCCGATGGCTGAGTTTTTTAACCAAATCAGCGGCCTGTTGTGGGGACATATTCTTATATATCTACTCATCGCAGCTGGTGTTTTCTTTACAATACGACTTGGGTTTATTCAATTTGCCCAGTTTCCACACATGATCAAAGTCATGGCCAATAGCCGAAATAACGCAGGCGAAGGGATCTCCTCTTTCCAAGCCTTTTGTACATCACTCGCAGCACGTGTTGGCACTGGTAATATGGCGGGCGTTGCTGTTGCACTCTATTTAGGCGGCGCTGGCGCAATCTTTTGGATGTGGTTAATTGCACTCATTGGTATGGCGACCAGCTTTGCTGAAAGTGCACTAGCTCAGCTTTATAAAATCAAAGATGAAGAGGGTAACTACCGCGGTGGCCCTGCTTATTATATGCAATACGGCCTTAACAAGCGTTGGATGGGGATCTTGTTCTCACTCTGTCTTATCCTAGCTTTTGGCTTAGTATTTAACGCAGTACAATCAAATTCCATTGCAGCAGCTTTTGAAGTGGCATTCGATGTACCTAAGTATGTAATGGGTATTTTGCTGGTTATTGGCTCTGCTGTCATCATTTTTGGTGGCCTTAAAACCATCGCTCGTTTTGCTGAGCTTGTTGTGCCATTTATGGCATTGGCTTACTTGATGGTGGCACTTTATGTTTGCTTCAGCAATTTTGAGCTGCTCCCAGGAGTATTTATGCAGGTCATCAATAGCGCCTTTGGACTCGAGCAAGCCGCTGGTGGTGCAGTAGGCTACGCAGTCATGCAGGCTATGATCCAAGGTATTAAACGCGGCTTATTCTCTAATGAAGCAGGTATGGGTAGCGCCGCAAATGCTGCGGCCAGTGCAACGCCTAACCCAAACCACCCAGCATCACAAGGCTATGTACAAATGCTTGGTGTATTCGTAGATACCATTGTTATATGTAGTGCGACGGCGGCACTGGTTTTACTTTCAAACCAGCTTGTGCCCGACTCAGGCGTAACTGGTATTGCGCTTACACAGGCCGCGTTGGTTGAACACGTAGGTGAATGGGGTGCAATCTTCATCGCAGTGGCTATTTTCTTCTTCGCATTTACGTCTATCGTGGCAAATTACAGTTACGCTGAAACCAACTTGATGTTCTTACAAGAGAACAAAATGGCGATGATGGTGTTCCGTATTTGTGTGTTAGGCATGGTGATGTTTGGTGCCGTAGGTGAACTAGGCCTTATTTGGACACTTGCAGATATCTCTATGGGCCTAATGGCCATTGTTAACGTCGCTGCGCTATTTATGCTATCTGGCATTGTTATTTGGCTTGCCAAAGACTATAGGGCACAGCTAAAAGAAGGCAAAACGCCTAAGTTTGACCCTAGTAGTCGACCAGAGATAGCTAAAACCCTACCTAAAGGAATTTGGCGCAATTAATATTTGCTCTTTAAAAAAAGCGGCGGTCAATCTGCCGCTTTTTTGATTTCCCCGCATTCCCTCACTGTTTCAATCACAACGTCTCAGCTGCCATTTATGAAAGCCAACCACCAACTCCATTACTATTCGGTGAATAACAACAATTGTTATAGTATAACATTTCAAATATACTAGAGCGCAATCGTCACTCTAATGAGCATAATTTGGAGCAAGCAATGCAAAGTAACAAAGAGCCGATCACCGCGATCCCAACCAACATCATCACTGGCTTTTTGGGTGTAGGCAAAACATCTGCCATCACACATCTTCTTAGTCACAAACCCGAAAACGAGAGGTGGGCTATTCTTGTTAACGAGTTTGGAGAAATTGGTATTGATGGCAACTTACTTAGCAAACCAAAAGATCAACAAGTGTTTATCCGAGAAGTCCCCGGCGGTTGCATGTGCTGTGCATCGGGCTTACCGATGCAAATTGCCCTGAATCAATTGCTCAAAGAAGCCAACCCACACAGGTTACTTATTGAACCAACGGGGCTTGGGCATCCTTTAGAAGTATTGCAGTTGCTGTCTAATCACTATTACCAGCAACTACTCAGCCTCGAAAAAGTTATCACGCTAGTCGATGCTCGCAATCTAGAAGACAAACGATTCACAGATCATCCTACTTTTAATCAGCAAATCTCTATCTCAGACGTGATTGTTGGTAATAAACTAGATTTGTACAACGCACACCATAAAACAACCCTTGAGAACTATTTAGCAGACAAAAACTTTAACGACAAAACGGTGCAGTTTTGTTCGCATGGTCAGTTAGACCCTCGGTGGTTGAGTGGTCAAACGCAAAATACTACCAAGCCGCCCTGCCACCACCATCATCATCACCAAACAGATTCATCTCGTGATATTAATGCTGAACCGTTTCCAGAAGAGGGGTTTCTTAGCGCCCAAAATGAGGGAGAAGGCTTCGCAAGCGTTGGATGGCGATTCGCACCGGATCAAATTTTTGACCGAGCTAAGTTACGCACATTTATCACAGGTGTAGATGCTTTGCGATTAAAAGCCGTGTTTATCACAGCACAAGGCATTTTTGGTTATAACAAAACCGCTGATGGCACAACGGAAATCGAGTTGGATGAATGTAGCGAAAGCCGCATTGAAGTTATCGGCAATCGTATTTGTCCAGATATAGAGGCCACTCTACTTGATTGCTTGGCGTCCCATCGCTAATTGCTTAACAACAACACCGTATTAAATTATTTTTAACCAATTTTACAAGGCATGTTAAGGAGGGACAACACGACATAAATCACAAACACAGCTGTAAAACAGCTTTTTAGTAAGCGGATCAAAGAAAGAAAACAAAATGAAAACAAACACATCAATCCTGATTGCCACCTTTGCAACACTGATTTTTTCCAGTGTGGTAAGTGCATCAGCAATTAATCAAACGAAAGGGGACTTCGAAGACAAGTTCCGTCAATTAGATGAAGTATTGCCTACACCAAACGTGTATCGTAATGCAGCGGGAGAGCCTGGGCAGCAGTACTGGCAACAAAAGGTCGATTACAAAATCAAGGTGTCACTAGATGAACAAAAGCGTCGTCTAACTGGCCATGAGAAAATCACCTATCATAATAACTCCCCCTATCGATTAAAGTACCTGTGGGTGCAACTTGATCAAAACATCTTTAAAGATGATTCGATAGCAAATATGGCCAATAATTTCGGCGGTGTTGGTCGACGAGGACCTTACACTAAGCCGGGCAACGAAAACAAACCTGCAAAAATCAGCCTTGGCGAACTAAGACGCCAGCAGTTTATGGCTGACAATGAATTAGGTTATGAAATTAGCGCTGTGACTGATCACCGAGGCAAAAAGTTGAGCTTTACACTCGTTGGTACACAAATGCGTATCGACTTGCCCAAACCGCTCAAGTCAGGAGACTCGGTAAAATTTGCCATTGATTTCGCATTTAACATTGTCGAAGAAGATGCCGTATCTGCGCGTTCTGGCTATGAGCACTTTGCCGATGATCCGCGCCCCGGTGGCAACGATATTTACCTCTTAGCGCAGTGGTTTCCAAGACTACACGCCTATACCGACTACGAAGCCTGGACAAATAAAGAGTTTTTAGGTCGAGGTGAGTTCACCTTAGAATTTGGTGACTACGAAGTTGAGATTGATGTACCTGCCGATCACATCGTCAGTGCAACAGGTGTTTTAACCAATGCCAAACAGGTACTAACAAAAACTCAGCGCAAGCGCCTCAAAGAAGCAGAAACAGCTAAACGTCCAGTGTTTATTGTCACAGAAAAAGAAGCACTAGAAAACGAAAAAGAAGGTACCAACAAACGCAAGACGTGGAAGTTCAAAGCCGAAAACGTGCGTGACTTTGCATGGGCATCATCACGTAAGTTTATGTGGGATGCACGCGGCTACCAGCAAGGTGGTGAAGAGATGCCAATGGTGATGGCCATGTCTTTTTATCCAAAAGAAGGGGGCGACCTTTGGAAGAAGTATTCAACCGAGTCCGTGATCCATACCATGGAAGTATATTCACGCTTTTCTTTTGACTACCCCTACCCCACAGCGCAATCTGTAAACGGCCCGGTTGGTGGCATGGAATACCCAATGATCACCTTCAATGGTCCACGTACAGAGCTGCAAGACGATGGCACTCGTACCTACTCTCAAGCAGAGAAACGCTTCCTTATTGGCGTTGTGATCCACGAAATAGGTCACATCTACTTCCCAATGATTGTTAACTCCGACGAGCGCCAGTGGACGTGGATGGACGAAGGTCTCAATAGCTTCCTAGATGGTGTCGCGGGACGTGAGTGGGATCCAAACATTCCATGGGGTGTAGAGCCAAGAGATATTGTTGGATATATGAAGTCCGAGAACCAAGTTCCGATTATGACTCAATCTGACAGCGTATTAAATTTAGGCCCTAATGCCTACACTAAACCAGCTGCGGCTTTGAATATTTTACGCGAAGTCATACTTGGTCGTGAGCTATTTGATTTTGCTTTCAAAGAGTTCTCTGAGCGCTGGCGATTTAAGCGCCCTACCCCTTCTGACTTTTTCCGCACCATGGAAGAAGCCTCGGGCGTTGATCTAGATTGGTTCTGGCGCGGTTGGTTCTACTCGACTGATCATGTTGATATTTCAATCGACAAGGTATATCAAATGCGCTTAGATACCCACGACCCTGATATCGACTTTTCGCGTCAGCGACAGTTTGAGAACGATAAACCATCTTCGTTGTTCGTTGAGCGCAACAAAGCCGAGGGCAAAAAACTATGGGTTGAATTAAACCCTGATATCAGAGACTTTTATGACGACAATGACCGCTTTACCGTAACCAATAAAGAGCGCAATGAGTACAAAGAATTTCTCGATTCTTTAAAGCCTTGGGAGCGTAAAACACTCTCTCGTGCTTTAGAAGAAGACAAAAACTACTACGTACTTGAGTTTTCAAATATAGGTGGCTTGGTGATGCCAATCCTGCTTGAACTCACTTATGAAGACGGCAGTAAAGAGAGCCAGTATATCCCGGCAGAGATTTGGCGCAGAACCCCTAAACATGTTCGAAAGCTGATTGTCACAGACAAAAATAAGGTGCTGACACAAGTTGTTGTCGACCCTGGTTGGGAAACTGCCGACGTTGATGTAGAAAATAACCATTACCCGCGTCGCATTATTCCTTCTCGTGTAGAGGCCTACAAAAAAGAAAAAAGCACAGCCAAAGTGAAGCGCGATATTATGCAAGATATCAAAACTGAACTAAAAAGTGATGAAAAAGAAGAGGATAAATAATGATTAAGTATCTTCAACTGATCATCACAGCCGCTGCTCTGCTGCTCAGTACAGGTGTCTTCGCACATCAACAAAAGGCCGCGGAAACAACCGTTTTATTCAACAAAAACTCTGGGCAATTGGAGATCATGCATCGCTTTTATCTGCATGATACCGAGCATGCCGTGCAATCGTTGTTTGATAAAAAAGCTGATATCCTCAATGCCAAAAAAACACAGCAGCAGTTTGCTGATTACGTCGCTAAGCATTTTCAACTGAAAACACTGAGTGACAAAAATATCAGCTTAACTAATGTAGGTTTTGAAGTAGAGGGTAAGTTTTTTTGGGTCTATCAAGAAACCCAGATACCAAGCGCAGTGACTGGCATAAAAATGTATAACGGCTCGTTACGCGACTTGTGGCCTGCACAGGTCAACATGGTAAACGTTGAGGGGAAAGGCAAAGTCCGTACTTTGTACTTTAGCCGCGACGACGAGTGGCTTGTAGCGCGTTTTTAAGTTGCTGTTGACACGATAAAGATTAGGGAGCCTCCCGCTAGGTTGCTCCCTATTTTTATATTATCTAACAAATATATATGTTGTTTGCTCTACGGCAATACCAGCTACGTTGCCAGCTTTGTACACGCCACCTGCATATGCATAGATATTGTGGTAGTTAAGCATCGAATAGTCTGAGCCGGATCCACTACAACCTGATGCTTCATGCCAGAAGAGTCTAAACTGATGCTCGCCCGTCATACCATGATTTCGACCCAATGTATCTTGCAATGGAATACAACTCGCATTATTTAGCACTGCAATATCAGCGATAGCAAACACACCCACATCACGCATTGTGATCATCATTTCTTGGCTGTTGTTTTTATAATGAACCCACTGTGGATCCGTTAAGTGGTAGTTGTCATCAAACGATGTAATGTTTTGTGTTGCCGTGAAAAGTACTTCAAAGTTGTGAATATGGTTGTAAGCTTTACCCGGCACATAACGGATACCCATTAAGGTCCAACCGCCGCCTTCCATTTCCATGTCACAGAAAGTAGTAAACTCAGGCAAGCCGCCAGCCCCATCCGGATCTAGTGTGTAGTAGCCAGATTGTGAAGCTGGGTCTTTATCTAAAATTGCCTTACAACTCGTGTTGCCAAACGCTGGTTGAACATTTTTATTTGCACGGATTGTGGCCGTATCACCCCCAATCGACGTAATATCTTGAGCGAATAAATGGCCATTAATATCAAGCACGTTAATCACTTCATGTACATGTTCAAGCTCTGCATCACGAGACTGCTCCTCTTGTAAAAACAGCTCATGGCTTTCAAACTGCACTGGTAGTTCATCCACTTTAATCTGGTTAAGTTTATACACTTCACCTGTATCCAAATTACCAGACTTACTTGGTGCATAAATCGCTAAATATGAAACAGTTTGATTATTGCGCGTATTTGCGCTAGTTTGCAGCTCTTGAAACTGAACCTTGGCATTAAAACCAATTTGATTGACACTGCTTGCTCGGGCAACATACGCAAACCCACCATTGTCAGACTGAGGACTTAAAAATAAGTAAGGGACTTGGTCGTACTGCTGTGCAAAATTAAAAGTTTGGCTAGCCGTACTCAAATTGACCGTACCCACTTCCCAGATTGCACCGTCTTGCATCGTGTGCGTACCAACACTCAAAGTAAGTGTCGATATCGTCTCATCTGCGTGAGCGCCATCTAGGTACTCCCACTCCTTAAAGCTTATTGTAAATGTACCATCCTGATTATTTTGCAGTGCTACCGCACCAGGTTGTTGATCAAGATTGCTAGCCACCCCTGCAATCACAACTTCATTCGCAGCAGCATTAACAATAGTACCATTGCTATTTGCGGTGTTCTCAACCAGAACAGTAGCACTGGCCGAACACACTGCGAGTATAGGTGCCATCAGCAAAGCTTGTTTTAACATATCTTTTCCTTTTATATTTGGGTATTTAAGCCGTTTCTTCAGCCTTTTTCTCGACCGCATTCTAACAAAGCCAGTGACCTTGACATATATAAATTGGAATAAGCTATTGAATTATCCTTAAAATTAGGATTATTGTATTAGAAAAATATGGGAGTTGCTTGAAACGCCAACGGTCAGTTAAATGAATGTGAGTACTAACTCAGTTTCAAACTGGAATATCGCAATCACGCGAGCAACACATGAATCCGATAATCTCATTGATAATAAAGCAACCTAAAATAGACTTTGAATTGCGCAATTTTCGTATTGTGATGATTTAATGTCCAAACAAACCAATTAGTTATTGCCTTTTCAAATAAAATCATTATAGTGACAAACCAAGTCGGCATATAGCGCAGCTTGGTAGCGCACTGTCATGGGGTGTCAGGGGTCGCAGGTTCAAATCCTGCTATGCCGACCAGCTTATCCTCTCCCTATTCAATTACTTATCTTTTTGCTTTCAATATTCAGCTTCTTTGATTTTTAATTTTTCTCCAAACATTTATAGCATCATGATTGTTTTCTACGTTTAAGCTCGTTTTTGTGGGTTAACTTTTGGACACAGCCAATAGTTGCAATGAGTTGTCAGTTTTTCAATATTGTTGGAACATTAGCTTGGTAGTCCATCGAGATCTGCTACGTACGAGGCTCAGTCATCTACAGCTTTGATTTCAAATCATTGACTCTGACCTCTTTGATTGCAAAGGCGACTTTGATAAGGCCATTGCCTACTTTGAGTTGGCACTAGCTCAAAATCAAAAATTGCTTGGAAAGGATCACCCCAGTACAAAAGTAGCAGCAAAGAATTTAGAATATGCCAAAGAGTTAGCAATGACGCAGCAAAAAGCTTCAAAAGGGTTATAACGCAAGCAAAATAATATTCTATATACCCTTTTTAAGGCCTGCTAGAATCGGACTTTGTTTACAAAACAAACTTAAAACAAAAACTGTAGGCCCAGATATACTATTCAACCACCCTGCTCTAGCTTAGGCAATCAGCAAATGAAGTAGCATCTATATCCGCTGCTAGCTTGGAGCCTAACAAACGTCATTAAATGCGTTACACGGTTTTTACTCACTAGTTTGCGGTTGCCTTTTTGTTGAAGCCATAGATTTTGAATGTTCGCCTGTTCACTCGCTTAAGATCCACCTCTAAGCGTTTTACTTCATCACTTTCTGTGTGTTTGCTCGAATGTTCCTGCCTTGTTAACCCTGCTTTGGAGTGTTCTATCCGTAATACCAGCATATGGGTAGCACCTTTATTTAATTAACCATTGCCAACGAATCTACACACATCTTCGTCATTAAATTACTGGCATATTTTTCTCATAAAACCGATTTTTCTAACTCATTCCCCAAACCAAATGTATCTACTCATTAAGCGGAATTACTCTTCATAAATAGAGTGAAAAACTCGTTTTATTTAGAATAACCCTTGTATCTCGATATCAAAAATACAATTAATTTACCAACAAAAACTCGAACATAATGAAATATAAAATTTACAAAAGAACAATTATTAACCACAATTAATGCCACTTGAAAGCATACCAACCCAACTAATAATTGACGCTTGAAGTATGAATAATTTTATAAATTACAAAAAATAAATAAATTTAAAATTATTGCTTTTAAGTTAATGCCAGTACAAATAAAATAACCTATGGGAAACACCCATTAACCAAAGAATCAACATAAACCAATATGTGAAATTACTGTATGAATCGAGTCATATTTATTATATCTGCATGGTTGTATGCGAGCGTGACGCACGCAAATACCTTGTCTAACTTAGACAGCATGTATGCAATTACTCCCGAGGGTACTTCATCTACTGTTAACTTAACACTTACTAATCTTAATAAGCCTCTAATTATCTATAATGGTGATGCTAAACGAGACATGTTTCATCTCAAGTTCTCTGGCAGCATTAATATCAACTCAAAAATAGAAGTTTTAGGTCACCCTGCAAACCTGTTAATTACTTCGGCGAATAAGGTTACTTGTACAAATTGTAACTTCGAAAACGCAAAGCGAATTAGTATTTCTTCAGGTTCATTTTACTCAAATAGAATAGTCGCCAGTCAAAGTGGTCAAATTGACATCAAAACGTTAAATGCCAGAGGTGCTCAATCCCTCGAGCTTTATACAGATAATCTGATTACGTCAAGTAATACTCGTGTCGATATCAATTTAAAAGCTATGAATCATAAAAACGAATATCTCATTATGGATGAATCAGGAGATATTGAGGTGGGCACAGGTGGTATTTCCCTTTATTTAGGGGGATATAGCGTCAATTATTCTGACGGTAAAATAACAGGCCCTAGCCTTCAAATGCTGCCATACAACTCAAGAACTTATAATGCAACGATAAACGGTCAATACAAAAGTGCTGGCTTCTCAGTTGCAACAAATAAAAACCTCACCATTGCAAGTAATACCAATATAAACACAGTAACCGAAGCGCTATCTTCTAGTAACTCAGACAATGGCTTGTTTGTCCCTAGTGAAGGCATTGCTATTTCACACATTGGCAAGCTCTCTGTGGGTGACCCATTTAATTTTGAGCCACGAGGGGTAGAACTACAAAGCGCAGCAATAGAAGACACTCAATCCTGGGGTCATGGTCGTGGCTTTTTCGTAAATCCAAATATTGTCAACTACGGTAAACTATACTCTGATGAAAACCTTAAGTTAGTTTCTCTATCACGTATCATTAACCAAGGTATCATATACTCGGGGGCCGCAGAGTTTATCTCTCGTTCTGGAGTAAGTAATTCAGGTCAAGTTGAAGCAACTGATATTAAAGTTTCAGGTTATTACTTTACAAACCAGAACAACATCAATGCTCGTACCCTCACCATAGAAACGCAAAAAGATATTGCCAACGGCTACGGTGGTATCATCAGAGCTAACTCACTTATATTGAAATCAAGAGAAGGAACTGTTGCAAATGGTACTCGTCGCAGTGGGCAGAACTTAACCTCGACACGTCCATTTTTGGAGTTAACCAGAGATCACGAAAACCTATCCCAGGGTATCTACCATAACTCTCAGGTTCAAAAGATAAAAGAAGTTAGCCATTCAAACCTGTCCGCTAAAATCTATGCCAACTCAATTCAAGTCGATGCACAAGCCTTTGAGAATATTAATTCATACAACATTCCAAGAGGTGCATCTGATTGGAGTTCAGGCATCAAGGTAAGCTCAGCAAGGTCTAACGATGTTGTGTTCCAAGCCGAGAACAAGCTTGAAATTAAAGCACCCAAGTACATATTAAACTCATCTGCAATTCTAAGCCTAAGCCAGTCTGGTGTCTTTGATATCAATAGTAATAAAGTATTTAACGAACGCTATAGATTAGATGTAGAGACAGGGTACTATTCGGGTGTCAGTTACACCAACGACTCTAAAACTGGCGTGATCTCATCAGAACAAGGGAGCCGCTCAAAAATCAACCACTACTCACCTCCTGGTCGAATCATCGTATTCGGTAAATTAAGAGTCAGTGATGGCACGCACAATGCTCGCTCGACACAAGAGTTCAACAATATGTTCTCTTATACAGAAGTATTTTCAAAAGCTTATTTCAATAATTTACAGCTTTCTTCAATTGGACTGCGTCTATCAAAAGACACGTATACGGCCACTTATGCTGACACTAAATATTGTCAAACAACTGGACGCTGCCGCTTCGAAAAAATAGATACTTTTGTAGAGTCTGAAACGCTGCTGTCTTTCCATGGCGGTGTATACGGCGTCAAAGAAGATCTGCCTTCGAGTAGTGATTTAAATGTGACAAATCTAGATGCACTGGGTACCGAAAAGAAAAATGAAGGTATCAAGTATATGAAAACATTTGAATATAACTATGGAATTGGCAACACTGCAATCGTCTCCTCTCAATCTACCAACGGCGATATTTTAACTTTTGTTGTGACTACCTGCCGCATGGTTATTCTGCCAGGCGATGGTGAAGTTTTACAGCCTGCGTGTAGTAATCAAACCCATACTGTGAACTTAAAAACTTTAGTAGATCAGAAGAATAAAGATAAAGACATCGATGGCACGAATTATACCGCAAGACAAATCGAAGACGCGCTGAACAAGCGTATTCAAGGTTATCTAAATACCCCTCCACCAAACACATTTGGCTCTCACTGGCTACCAACCTCTATTGTATTGACTGGTTATGAAATTAGTGCAGACAAGAAAGAGGTTAATTACTCATACCGTAAGTCTGGCTACAGTGCGATTGACGACATAGGAAAGCCTAGTGTTAAAGATTGTGAAACAAACAACAATACAATCGGCATAAATTGTAAGTTTGAAAGCGAGCATGTGTATACCTCTGTCGTGCTTGCAACCTTAATGAAGTGATAGGCTTGGAATTGCAAATATCATGAAAGAAAAAAACATAGAACAAGAGTCTTGGGAACAAAAAGTTCCCATGTGGCAAAAAGTGACGGCCTGCCTCAACATATTCATGTTGTTAGGCCAACTGATGCTCCCCACAATTGGTTGGGCAATCACCAATGAGCAAGTAGCTGCGGAATTGTCAAACCCACAATACACCCGCTCGTACGTTAACGATGGCTACTTGTACAAAAAGTCAGATTACGTTGAGGATAAGGTTAATACCTCAACCACACAAAACATTGGAACTTTCTTTAAGCGACTTAAAGATAATTACAAAGTGGCTTTACAGCCTCCGGTTATGATACCGATCCAAGTCCGAGGACTAACGGTGATTATTCCACATTACCCACTGCAAGAAATGGTCGGTGATAACTTTGTACAATCTCGCTTTATCCGCTCGCAAATATATAACGAACTAAATCGTAATTTGCTGATTGGATACAACAGTGAATCAAACCAAATAAATGATTTATACAATAAGGCATATGAATTCTCTAAAACAGGTGCCGCTAAATTTGGAGATGCCATTTCACAGTCACAAATTGATAAATTTGGCAAAAACTTTATTTGGCCTGAATCGAGAACAATCGGCTCAGTTAACGTGCTAGTACCAGTTGTACACTTAACTTCAAATACCATCAAAGCGCAAGAAGTCAATGGCCACCAAGTAGAGTTCCACGGCGAGAGCAATGAATTTAAATCAATCAATGTTGATACTGCTAACCTATACACGTACCGTAATGCGTTAATAAGATCTGTTGAAAACATTACTGTCACAGACGGCAGTATAATCGCAGATGGCGACTTAAACCTCTTAGCCGGTGGTACCGTTGCAAATCTGTCTAGTCACTTTTCTGCGTCGAAAAACGTTAAAATTTTCGCCAACAATTACGTACAGAAAACACTTGTTCATCGATATGAAACCCCCTACTCTCAAGGTACACGCCTAGGAAAAATTGCCAAGCTAGAAGGCAATAATATCTATATCAAAACCAGTAATGATATTGTGCTAGAAGGCGCTCAAATTTCAGGTAATAATATTGCACTCAATGCCGGAAACAACATCATTATTAAGTCGGCTAAAGAGACTTATGCTGGTAGTCAAACACGACCAGGTTACTCTGAAAACACGCAAACAGTTGAACATCTCGTATCTCGCCTAACCGCTGAAGACAGCATCAAACTGCTTGCTGGCGGTGTTGTCGAGCTTCATGCGGCAAAATTACACGCAGATAAAGGCGTCATCCAAATCCTCGCAAATAACGGGGTTTACATCGCAAATGAATTTAACGAATATCAACGCGATATGAACCGTAAGTGGGGGAAAACAACAGAAACAGAACAAGAGTTCGAAACCATTGCTATCCGCTCTGCATTGGATGCGGGTAAAGGTGTTCTCATTGCGTCTCAATATGGCGATATCACACTTAAAGCAACTGAAATCACGTCAACCGACGGCACTCACATCGATGCTCGCAATGGCAGAGTTAATCTTCTCATGGCGAAGCAGCAAGATCATTACTTTTACCACAAAATAAGGAAAGGTACTTGGAAAATCAAAACAGAGACTATCCAAGATACTGAAGATACAGCCGTATACAATGAAATCGTTGGTGGCGTAAAAATTAACGCAACACATGGCATCACTATTGAATTTGGGCAACAAGAAGGCCAGTCTGTCTCTAATATTGTCAATGGCTTTGCATCAAGTAAAAGCTTGAGCTGGATGTCTGATCTTTATAATGACCCTGAATATGCATGTCCTCCACAATCATTGACCTCAGCGCCGAGAAATATCAATCCTTATGCGTTTGAAGCAATAAAAGCTGATCCTGAGTTCAAGCAGTGTAACAGCATGCTAGATGTCGTGTATACCAAGCTTGAAAGGATCAAAAAGCATGAAACGACCAGTGCACTAAGCCCTGCAGCAATGGCAGTCATTGCGATAGCAGTTTCTGTTGCAATGGGACCAGCAGGTGCCGGAATTACAGGTTCTAATGGTGCTATAGCCACGGCTGTTGGTAAAGGTACTTTCTCGGCTGCGGCTTTATCAGCAGGTGCTGCAACGCTTACTACCCAAGCAGCTGTCAGCTTGGCAAATGGCGAAGGTATTGATGGTGCCATTAAGTCTATTACTGAAAGTGACAACTTGCGTTCGCTTGCGATTTCAATGGTCACCGCTGGTGTGATGCAGGAGTTAGATGGACTTGATTTCTTCGAGTACGATCCTAACGCTCCTCTTATGAGCACAGACACATTAATCTCTCTAGGCAATCAATCACTGCAAGTTGTTATCGAGTCTGCCGCAAAAGCGGGTATTGAGACCGCTATTTCAGGCGGCAGTATTGACGACCTATCAGATTCGTTTGTCAATGCACTCAAAGCAAGTGCTGTCAGCGCTCTAGGAGAAACTTTAACGGCCAATATAGAAAGCACCTCTTTGTCAACTGCTGCGAAATACATCGCGCACGCAGCAACAGGATGTTTACTCGCTAATGTCAATAGCCAACACTCTAACCGCTCTCAGCAATGTGCAGCAGGTGCCGCAGGTTCTGTAGCAGCTAAGTTTGTTGCAAGTCAATATGACCCTCAAGTTGACAAGCTCACAGCACAAGGTGAAGCGACAGCAGCTTGGGTAGAGAAGCATGTTGGTATAGATGCAACGCAAATGTCGCAGGAAGAACTGTATGCGTATATGAATACAGCACGCCTGACGCCTCAAGAAATTTATCAATGGGGTAGCATGAAACAAGCGATGAAAGAGCTTGGTGCAATTCAAGCGCAAAGTGCTGATTTAGCTAGATTAGCCGCGGGTCTTGCAGCTTTCGTCGCAAAAGGCTCAGCTGAAGTCATCAATAGAACGGCAAATCAAGGTACAGCCATCACTCGTTCAGCATTGATCAGAGAGATGTCACCTCAATACCAAAGAGCAACAGCATTACTTGCCGTGCTAGAGCATCACAATATTTTACTGCATGCTCGTGCACACCGCTTTACTGTAAAAGAAGCATTAGATGCAGGTGTACATATCCCGGACGCATTTAAAGGTGTTCACTATCAAAACATACCACTGACAGGCGCCGATCTAGAGTTACTGCAAGACATCGCCATAATGGATACTTTGCAAAACGGAACACCTGAACAAGTTGCTGAACTGACTAAGCAATATGGTGCATCTGTGGTGGCCAAATACAAATCTACCCAAGGGCAAATTATCCACTACGACTGGGGGGCACTGGCCAAGCGAGCACGAGACACAGATCCGTACACCGCCTTTAAACAAGCTAAAAAGGATATTTCAGATAAACAGTATGACACAGTACAAGGTATTACCGAGTTAAGAACGCTGTTTGATAGAAAGGAAGAAAACTATATAGCTTATGTTCCGCTGATTGATAGCTTGAGAAATTTCTCAAGTGCACCGCTTACAATGGTGTTTGGCGGGGTTAAATATGTTGGTCATTTGTTGAAGAAAAATAACATAGAGCAATATAAGAAAATTGATCTTGAATTAGAAAAAACCAATTTTGCGAAAGCTCTACAAGCAAAAGCAAAAGACTTGTTAAAGAACGGAGATGGTAAAACACCATTGCCTCATAACCGTAAGGCTATTTCTCAAGCATTTGCACCTGGTACCAATTTAGCTAAATCACCTGAGTTCTTTAACTTTACTGGGAAACCAAGTGAAGTTGGGAAAATGGTAAAAAAAGCTGAAACACATGTTGAATGGAAAGAAGTCAATAAAAGTATACTTGTCAAAGACCCTGAACAGTACGTGAAGTACATAGAAAAAGAGTTCTACAAAGGAGAGGAGCCACTGCACCCTATTATCAAGCAACGGATTTTAGATTACCTAAACACCGAGCTGAAAAAAGGCAATGGCATTGCTACGCAGGCTGGTGCCCCAGGGCTACACGCTGAAGTGCGAGCGGCAAATTGGTACTTGAACAATACATCCGCAACAGTCGAAGATATTACCCTTGCAACATACAAACTTTATGACAAAACGGGTAACCCGTTCCCTGCTTGTCAGAACTGTTCTGGTATACTGAAAGGGTTCAATATAATTACGGATTAAACACTATGATTAATAAAGGACATTTGCTCGTTATACATAACGCTTTAGTTGAGCAAAATGGTCTTTTACACTTTGATGGCACGCCGTTTAGCGGCGTTGCTATCTTTACCGAGAAAGGTAAAGTTGTGAAAAGACACTTTGTTGAAAAAGGTGTTATTGGCGATGTTTATCTAAGCCCTTTTTCTAAACAGGCGATAATCAATCAGCACCTCATAACCGATGAGTTAGTAGCAGAGCATATTGAGCCATTAATGGTCGAAGAAGACGTTTTTACGGGCACTCTGTATTCTCCACATCACAATGGCTGGGTCGAGTCAGAAAACGTCTATCGAGAGGGTATTTTAAGAGAAGGTATTTCATACCACATGAATACACCTCTTTATCATGAAGTGGCCATTGATACAGACAACACATCGCAAACATATGAGTTTTGTGAAAATGGCCATACTGTTTATTGGGATGTGGCGCCTTTTGATCACGAATTGGAACAAGAAACTGGAAGAATAACCTGTCAAAGTGATGATGATGAAAGCCTGACCGTGACATTGAGCCGATCTTTTTTAGATATCGTCGCGTTTCAAGAACAGGTTGTATTTCCCTCTATTCAATACTTAAGTTTAGACAATGGCATCAAGTTCTTTGATATAAACATTGATACTTTGTATTTGACTCAAATACCAGAACAATGCATGGAATTTGTGCATGACCTTTTCGCAAATCAACATATTAAATATGTGCATATTGACGGGTTTTGTGATGCTTGGTTAGAACCACTTAAGGTGGCCTATACCAGAGGGTTAAAAAAGCTGGATGTCAGATTCGATTGTAATATGGATAGCGCTGAATTACTTGCGTTTCGTGATACATACCTCCCAGACTTGGAAGTTATTCAGTAGCTGATTGCCCAATCAGTAATTTGGTTTCTACTGTACACTGACTAACAAACAAATAGGCTATACCAAAGCTTTATCGCTGGTATAGCCTATTCTTCTTTAACGATGTCAAAGTGCGTTCTTTAAATAACGATAAGAAATATCTGCTGCTAATTCACGTTGAGCTGACATGCACAGATTTACTTTTCGCTGTAGACACCTTTACTGTCCACGGACCTAATCTCCAAAAACCAATTTGTTGTTATCCAAGTCTCTAACGTAAGCTGAAAACTTAGGGCCTCGCTGTCTTGGCTCACCTTCACAAGTACCACCTAGCTCTATTGCTTTATTATAAAGCCGTGTCACCTCTGCAGCAGAGTCGACATTAAAACCCAACATAGTGCCATTGCCATTTGTTGCAACCTCGCCATCAAAAGGTGTGGCGACTGCAAAAGCCGAATCAGGATCATCGCCTTGCCAAAAGGTCATTCTGTTATTTGTAATTGTTTGTTTAAAAGGTGTCTGTTCAAATAGCGCATTATAAAAGCCCATCGCGGCTGCCATATCATTTGTACCGACCACGAAGTAGTTCATTTTCATCCCTAGATTCCTTTTACGACTTAATCAATTAGGCGGGAATGATAGATCAGCGCACTGACACCCAATGTCAGGAGCCTTGAAGTTGCAGTCAGACGAGAAAACTACGCTGTACCTTAAACAAATTGAGCATGTCTAACCCACTGTACCTCAGGCTAAAAACGGGTAAGTAAATAAGCAAAAGTGCAGCAGATTAAATACAAAGTGGATATATATAGGCACTAATATGTTATTGGCCTTTTGGTAACCATACGCACAACCAATGCCCAGTATCGTTGCAATTAAAGTATAGGCAAGGCCACCAGGAAAATGTACAACGCCAAACAGCACACCTGAGCAAAAGACCGTTAGCTTGTCACCATGGTGGTGATGTTTGAATGTGTTTTGCATCTGCGTTTGTAAAAAACCTCGAAAAAAGGCTTCTTCTGCATAGCATGTCGCAAATAAGTTTGTTATCACCCAACCCAGCAAGATTGGGCTTAACTTAGGCTCCCACTCCACCAACCCAAACAAAACACCACCAGCTAATCCAGACACGATTGCCAAAGAGATCAAAACAAACACTTTACCACTGCCTTTGCCCATTGACGCTCTACTGTGGGGCACCACCAGCGCCAACAAAGCGATAGCAACCATAAGCTTGTCAAAATTCAAATACTTTGAAAAAGGTACAGCATTGTTACTGACCATGTACGACTCAATCACTAACGGGTTGTTGAATCCTGGAAATGCATGAATAAAAAACAGAATTGAAAAAACGAAAATACCTATCCCTAGCAACCATTTGATCGCTTTGTGCTTGAAATGATTAAACCCGTAGCTCATTAAAAATAAGCTGGTGATACCAAAGGCCGCAATCATATTAATCACTTCAAAGTAGTAGCCAAGTAAGACTGACACACTAGCTAAACCAATAGCGGTACGGCGCATCAAAAAAGTGAGCGCTAAAAGGGCCAATAATGCTGGAAAGAAGGAAATAACAGTGCTTAGGGTAAGGGTTAGTCCAAACAGCTCAAAAGGTGAATTCATCTCAAACGCTACTTAACTTGTGCTATTGACACACAAGCGCATAAAAATGGTTAGTTGAGCGATATTGTACGTTAATTAATCCTATGAATTATATAAATTTTTAATATGGTTCTAGCCCAACTAAGCTGGGCTAGATCTTATTAGCAAATAATTTTAGTGGGACAAAACACAGGTGCGGTATGACATGCACCAAAGTCTTTGCTGTAAGCCGAAGCGCCACCACCGATTTGGCGTGTTTGCATGTTATTCAAATTTTTATTGCTGCTTAGTTTTTTTAAACTTACTTTGTTGAGCTTCATAATAATTCCTGTTGTTAATTTTCAACTTTTATCAAATAAACAAGCACGGCCTATTGCTGCGCTTGCCTGCATGACTGTGTTCAAAAAACATACACAATGCAAGCTAAAAAAGTTCACAATACACGCCAGAAGCTTTACATGTTTGTTTTATAAGTTATTTATTATATTGAAAATTTATCATAATACAGAAAAATGACAGCGCTAGACAACAATCTCACTTTTGTACTCATAATTGCAAGCAACAAGCATAAGATGCAAAAACTTAGGAGATGAGTAATTTCTCAGCGTTATGATCTCTTCGCTATTGTCTTGCTTTTGCCCCCCACGACACAAATTAGCATCTTGTTTAAAAGTTATATTATGCAAATTGCTAACCGCGTATTGGAGCGCTCTTGTTGGAAACGTTTTTAACTAAAAAACGTGAATCAAAGATCCCTGTTTACATCACCAGATCAAACTGAGTATTTGCAACAACTTTACCATTAATTTGCAGTTCAACCTTGTGTATACCTGGGTAGTAGGTGCGAGTTGTAATCGCCTTGACAGCATGCTTCTTTGTAAGCTGTATCGACTCACCTGGATGAAGCTGAATTGACTTCCACTTGAATACTTTAGGAGACGTCGTGCCATTGGCTTTTTGATGATGCACAATATAATCTACTATCAAGGATTGCATCGCCGTACTATTACTTAGGATCTGAGCAGTCAGTTCGATATGAGCGCCAAAATTAAGCACAGGTGATGAAGTATTTAACGCTACCGATTGCAGTTTCACATCGCCATATCCAAACGCATTTAACGTCTTCATATGACCTTTTTTAATTAAGGTTCGACAGGCATGTTTGACCAATGCCTTTCGCTCCGCGCTGGCATTTTGAAGCCACGCTAAGGCGATGTCAGACACTCTATCTTGATGATCTTTAGCAATATCATTCAGATTGTTTGCTACAGATCGCCTAACATATTCGCTGGGATCGTCTTTCAATATTTCCAATAACTCAATCACAGGTTCAGGATCTACAATATACTGCTTTAATTGCAAGCCCCAAGGTAATCTCGGCCTACAACCTTCGCTTGCCAGCCGCCGTACATTGATATCCGAGTCAACAGCCCAGG
This sequence comes from Pseudoalteromonas sp. Of7M-16, assembly GCF_022347805.1. NCBI lineage: Bacteria > Pseudomonadati > Pseudomonadota > Gammaproteobacteria > Alteromonadales > Pseudoalteromonadaceae > Pseudoalteromonas > Pseudoalteromonas sp. Of7M-16. The sequence continues at coordinate 129,175 of NZ_JAKRFY010000002.1, forward strand.
TTTTCATCACTTCCAAGGTGCGCTCAGGCTCAGCAATTAAAAAATGCCGTATGGCGAATTCTGAGGTATTTCGCTTAGTCAGTTCTTTAAGTAAGTGCATCGAAAGCTCAAAATGGCCTTTACCTTTTGTGGCTACATAATCACTCATGGGGATGATTGCCCAACCAGAAATTCCATTCTCATTGCAAGCTGCCAGACTCCACTCCCCTTCAATTTGATCTCCTAAAGATCGCTCAATGATCTTCGCTGAGGCTTCAAACTCTTCTGGAAGATATACCTGCATCGCCTCGCAAATGCATTGACTGCGCTGCTTGAACTCTAGCTTATCTAAATCTCTTTCAATGTCATAAATGAAGTTTTCAGACTTAAAATCAGGGAATACACGGCGAAAATGAAACGCCATAAGACGAACAAGTTCTCGATCAAATACATTTTTAAATGGTTCTGGCATCTCGGTTTAATACTCAGCTGTGAAAATCGGCTCATTTATAGGCTAAACATAACATGTTATCCAATCTCAAAAAAATACCTATTCGACGCACTCTCAAATATGAAATTTATAAAAGATAAAAACCAACAAATAAATAATAAATACAATTGGTCTATCAAAAGCATTAACCCATTATCAGTTATTCCTTTTTAGGCATGACGATTTTTATTGTCATTAATATCTCGCTATTAATCTAGATGTATAATGGAGTTGAATTTCCTTTTCGTTTTTTCATCACACTACGTTTTGCAATTACATATAAGCAACTTGCACCTAAGAGCGAAAAAGCCATCACTTCGACTTTTTCGCTGAACTGCTTAAGATCAAAACCGGGTTACAATTCGCTAAAATACCTTGAATCTTAAACCACTCACAATGTAAAATAAATGTAACACCAATATTTGGAAGGGATATTCGCATGGGTAAATCCAAGCAAGACAGTACAGCGCACTACACAGCAGAACAACCTTCACAGCTGCATACCAATCAAAATAAAAAACGCTTGCCCGACAGACCTATTACCAGTGGTAAATTTTTCGAGGCTCTGAGAGATATTTATGTCCGTTACTGTGGCACAACTGCTGAACTAGACGCACCTGAGAGCAAAATAGTCGCTTTCAGTGTCGATTATGAAACAAGAAAAACAGATGGTTTATGGAGCACACACCCATGCTACAGAGTACACTTTTCTAATCAAGATATTCGACCTTTTTCGATACCAACTACAGTGCCGTCTTAAGCCAACCCTGTGCACTCTATCTTTTACTTCTTATCACTATGATGCCAGCACCTGAATAGCTGGCATCACCTATTAATTGCTTATTCCTCTTCTACTTTGAATGCAGTAATTGGTGGCACTGGATCGCCGTTTTCGTGGTCACCTACAATATAGACGTGCCCATCACGAATTGCGATATCACTGGGCTCCATCACATCCTCTTCATCGAGGTCAATCACCGCTACAATTTCGCCTTCAAGGTTTAACTTCAATACCTTGGTAAATTGCTCAGAGACAACATAAACAAATCCGTTATTGAAGTGTACCCCTTGCGCATCAAACTGGTAAATGCTGCCCTGTGTGTCTCCCGAATAAGTGATCGGGTACTTGGCTTTTACGTTAAACTCGCCATCTAAAACAATCAATATATCAGCCTGCTCTTCGCCGTTCTGATCTGGCACTACATAAAAGTCACCGGACGTCGCATCATGTCCCAAACCCGAGTAACTATAGAGCGCACCTTGTTCGTCTGTCACCTCAATCTGAAACTCTTGGTGCAAAACATAGCGCTCCCCGACTCGATTAAATTGACCAACTAAGCCGCCATCAGCTAATGCAAAAAATACGTTATCAGCCCCTACTATTGCCTCTGTACAACCTTGATTGCAATTCACACTGTTAAAGTCGATCTCATGCCGCTCCAACAACTTAAAATCCCTATCTAGGTGGAAAACTTCAGCTTGATCTGTGATCAAAGTCCACGACTGATCTTGGTTTGGCCAAATCCCGGAAGGCTGAGCAATCGCTTCATCTAACTCATATCTCTGCACAACTTCTAGGATAGCGGTATCCTCGATGGGACCATCTCCAATTAATTCAGATTTATCAGCTACAAGATAAATATTATTTTCCACATCTGGTGTACTTAAGACAACACGACCATCTGGCGCAAGCGCTATGTCATTAAATTCTTTCCCTTCAAAACCAGCCAGATGCCATGAAGCAATATGCTCAACTTCAGCACCTTGTGCTTGATAAGCCATTACCATATAGTCACCGTGGTCATGGGCGAGCACTATCAGCTGATCGTCGGCCAAAGCCAATCCAGCAATTGTGAACTCGCCAAGTAGCATAAATTTGGTCGCTACATCAGTTGACGCGTTAAAATAGGTGAGTGCATGTTGAGTTTGATCATACATCCAAATGTAATTTGGGTTTGATTCATCTATAGCAACTTCGGTGAACTCATCACTGTCTATCAACAGCCAGTGGTGGCTGGTATTGTCCGTTAAATTTAGCCGGTGAAGTGTACTGCTGCCTGTTACAAACCACACTAAATCATCGTGTCTCTCAAGATCTGTGGCCGCATTAGCAATGCTGCTATTCAAAGGGCTTGCATAGTAAAACAATTCAGACGCATCAACATCTATATAGCCATACTCTTTGCCAGCTTGATGCACATTAATCTTGGGCCAATTTACATCAATACTGGATATCGAATCTATATTTTGTTGGTCATCTGGATAAGTCACATATTGCGCGATAGGAAAATCTTCAACCATGATTTCATCCTGTTCGGGCACTTCAAGCCTGAGTTCTCGAAGCTGGGGCTGCACTACCGGCGACACTATATCTGTGTTCTTTGGAATAGTCCCCTTTAGCTTTTGTTGAAGATCATTGTCGCTACCACAAGCGCTAAGCAGCAGTGCAATCGATATTGCAGTGATTGATTTAGAAAATTTCATTACATTGGCTCCTTGTTAAAATTGCCACCAATGTAAAGGGATGAATGTCAATAAAGTGTCGATAGAGCAAACATATTTTTTATTTAAAAAAACGGCACTTAAATGCGCGAGAAGGGTCAAATAATGCTTTCGGGATCTGACGACACTTTATTGACATTTTAGTGCGTATACTAAGCAGCATAAGGAAGCGCAGCGACCGTAGCCTGTAATAATACTGCTGAGGATATATGACCAAATTGAGAATACTGATCGCCGAAGACCATTTAGATATCGCCGAAAATATTGGCGACTTTCTCGAGTTAAGCGGCCACCACGTAGACTATGCATATGACGGGAAAATGGCTGTATCGCTTATGGAGTCAGAGGTATTTGATGTGCTCATCATGGATGTTATGATGCCAAAACTCGATGGGTTACAAGCCACTCAGCGTATTCGTACTCTACCCTGTGGCGATATTCCTATTTTGATGCTGACCGCTAAAGATACCCTAGACGACAAGCTGCTCGGATTCAACTCAGGTGCTGACGACTACATAGTTAAACCCTTTGACATGCCTGAGTTATATGCGCGAATTCAAGCACAGGTCCGAAAGAATCAAAAGCAGTATCAGCACCATATCGTCGTAAATGGCATCGCGCTCAATGAAAAGACGCAATCAGCCGATATCGACAATGTCCCGCTTAATTTAAACCCAAGCACTTTTAAGATTATGTGGTTACTCACCAAAGCGCATCCTGAGCTAGTCGCCAAAAGTGAGATCGAGTTTGCATTATGGGGCGACCTACAACCACAGCGGGATATTCTCCGCAGTCACATCTACAACTTACGAAAATCTCTGAGTAAATGTAGTCATGAAGTATCTATCATAGGTAAACATGGTCAAGGGTATCGGCTTGAGCGAGCGTCAAATAAGGAACAAGAATGACACATTTTAGTCTCAGTCAACGGATCAAGCTGGCATATTCAGTGAGTTTTGTATTGCTATCATTGGTGAGTGTATTACTCGTGTTTGCAGCATCAAAAAAAATTGAAGATCATATTTTTGAAAAACAGTTACAAATAACCATCGCTCATTATTTAGCATCAAAGGAGCAAGGCGCTGTGCCCTATTTACCACCTCATATCAGTGTCTACCCGTCCATTTCAGATCTTCCCAATAATTTTAGCCAATACATAAATAACTGGACAGCAGGTGTCCACGAATTGAATCACCCCAATGAATTGGACTACCATTACGCGATTATTAATCACTCCCCTCAACAGTTTTTGGTTTTTTTATCTGATGTCAATGAGGTTGAACTGTCAGAAGAAACCGAGCAAATGATGATGCAGCTCATCCTCGTCGGCTTTTTAATTTTATTGCTGGTGTTTTTATTCTTTTTCCATGTCATTTTAAAACGGGCACTGGCGCCTATGTACTTGCTTATCGATCAAATTAATGCCCGTCAATCCAACCCGCAGCAACCCATTTCGTATCATTATCCCCAAGACAATGAACTCGGGTTATTGGTAAAAACACTTGTAGAGTACAGCCAACGCATTGAAAATTTTATTCGTCGTGAGCGCGAATTTACTGGCTTTGCTAGCCACGAGTTACGAACTCCGGTGACAGTCATTAAGGGGGCTTTATCTTTGCTACAGATGCAAGAAGTCACTGACAGCAAGTGGCAAAAGCCCCTAAAGCGAATTGAACGCGCCACAGGAAGTATGAGCGATATCATTGAAATGCTGCTCAGTTTGTCTCGAGAGCAACGAAGTATTGCGTGCGAGCCTGTTTGTTTGTCTGACGTGCTGTCGGTGGTTATTGCCAACTTTTCAGAGCGTGCAGCGAGTCAGGGTCAAGTGATTTCTCAAAACGGTGATTTCACTGCGCTACCAATGGTAGACAAGATCCCCGCCGAAATTGTCATGACAAACTTGCTGAGAAATGCGATACAGCATGGTTGCCACGGCCAAATCACCTTTGAGGCAAACGACAGTAATCTAAGTATAATCAACCCAATTAATACTCACCAAGATAGCAGACAGTCTGCTAGCTTTGGGCTAGGGAGCGTTATCATTCACGTATATGTGAGCAACATCAGTGGCGCTATCAGGGTGATAAACGAGCTGAAACGTATAAAGCTATGATTGAATTCCAGCCACTTCAAGCAAACTCAACGGAGCTTAATAACACTGCATATTAAGCACTTCACAAAAATACGCATTTAGAGGCGAGTTTAAATTCATTGAGGTACAACTTAAACACGCTGTGATTAATAACTTATCAGAAAACAGGATTCTGATGATGGCATTTGGTTTACAGTCTTATTGCTTGTAAATCTAGCCAACACAGCGACCTAAATTAGACACCAATATTTGCCCGCCTGGCAGCCAACTATGCATAATGGCTAGCACATCGCCATTTTTGGTCTGAATTTTATATATACCTGATAACGCATACTCTTCGAACTCTAGTTCATGAAGCTCATACTTTGTTATTGCGCCGCTCTTATGATAGTAAACTCTATTATTTTTGATGACAAAATGGACCCCATAGTATTTTAAACACCGTATGTTCATAAACACGGTAAACACTAAATAAGAATAAAAAATCGCCTTTGCAACAATCAATAAGGTTAATTCAAAGCCTGTATAGATCCCAATATATGTAAAGCTTGCGATTACAATCGAAAATATACACATGACAGCGAGATGTAGCGCTTTAAACCACCCTGGTGTATCAATTTTTATTTCCTCGTTTAACATACCTCACCCACTTTAATGCCAACGTTCACTGTAACGATTGAGTTGTACCAATCACCACTACACACCTATGAAGCTAACAAAATAGGAGCTCAAGGCGCAATAACCTGAAAATACGTAAACAACAAAATTATCAAATGTTTCCATATATGCTTAATAAATTCAAAGCAATACCACTTATTTTTGCCAGAGTTTCACCGTAAACGAATGTAAAAATTAGCATATTTACTTTAACTATTATGAGCCATTTGATGATTACTGGCGCAAACACAAGGTATGGTCGAAAGAGCCGTGTGTCGTATTACGCTTTACTTTTTTATCTTTTTAGGTACAACGTTATAATATAACAATGCAAAAGGAGGTGTTCTGCAATGAATAGACGAGAACTTTTAATTGGTGCAGGGTATGGAATTGGCGCACTTGGCCTAGCTTCCTGCTCGGCTGTCCCCAACGTGATCCAATCAAAACAAAGCCGCTATCGCCATTATCATCCGGTTAAAGCTTCGATGCAAAGAGTGACCCACTCTGTTGTCGGCCTGCGTCCATTTAGACCACAGGGTTATCGATTGGAGGCTGAACAACTTGGTAATAAAACCGTAGTGCACAACTATGGTCATGGCGGCGGTGGGATTAGTTTATCTTGGGGTACTTCTATCGTGGCAGCCCAGCTTGCAAGTAAACCCTTATCCCGAGACATTGCCGTGATCGGTTCTGGGGTTATGGGGATCACAACAGCATTGCTACTCGCACAACAAGGATTTAGTGTCACAATTTACGCTGAGGATTTTCCACCTAATACTACCTCAGATATTGCTGCCGCTGTTTGGCTACCAAGTAGCTACTTCGATAGAGAGATAGTATCTGATAAGTTTTTAGCACAAGACAAACACATTATCCGCGGCGCATTTTCGCGTTTTCTAACCTATATCAATCGGCCTAAGTATGGTGTCTATTGGCACAATTACCATTTACTTTTGCCAGAGATTCGGCACTTTAAAAGACCGTTGCCAGGGGGTAATGATTTGTACCCAGAGCTTGCGACAAGCACTGAAGACAACTTATTTGGTTACACATTTCAAAGCTATATGAAAGCGCTACTGATAGACCCTATGCTATACCTGCCAGCATTATTGCAAGACGCACAACTTGCAGGTGCGCAGTTAAAACAGACAACATTCAATAACCGAGATGAAGTCTTGGCGCTCAAAGAAAAAGTGATTGTAAATTGCACTGGATTGGGGGCAAGCAAACTATTCGATGATACCAGCATGTATCCTATACAAGGCCAAATGACGCACCTATTGCCACAGCCCGAAATAAACTACTCCTATGTTGTACCCACCTCTGAAGGTTACCTTTATATGTTCCCGCGCAAGGGCTCCATTGTGCTAGGAGGTACAGCGGTCAAACATGCTTATGGCATAACACCAGATGAAAAACTCACGAGAGATTTAGTCACAGGTCACGCAAATCTTGCAACTAAACTACATTTGTAAGCGAGGCCAAAACCCCTTTAAGTTTCATTTTTATTCTAAGATCGGGCCTTGATTGCAATGGCACAAGGCCCGCACACAGTTCCCTACTTCAATATAAAGGCGGCTCGCTGCCCGGCATCAATTAGCTGCTGTTTTGGCTGCACCAAACTCACATAAACACGCCCAAGTGACTTAGGCAATGACAAAGAAATGACGTACTAATTTGAACAGCGCTCCCCCTCCTCCACAACCAATCAGTGATAAAATTAACAGAGAAAAACCACTTAATTGCACCACCGATTTTGCCATACTGCACCCTTCTTATTGAAATTTCACACATTAAAACTGGAATACTATATTCCACCCACCTAAAGCCAGCTGACAACTATATTGCGAAATATGCACATAAAAAGGAAATATGCCCTCGCTCCTATTGGTTCACTGAATTACCAAACAACAACCAAGTATTGCAAGACAACTTGCCCCAACTTCTCAGCTCAGATGAGCTGTTCAATACTTCTCTCTGGCCTGTTTACAGCCAATACATAACCCAAGCAAATCCCCAAGATATAGACATGGTAAATATAATCGCCCAAGATATTTGACGTATCACCATTTGCGTTGCAAATTGCCATCGCATTTCGCGAATGATGGTCAGAAGCGATACCAAACAAGGTAACATCACGCCCGCTAAATAAACGGTACACAACAATTGAAGATCGGTTACTTCAGCCAACTTTACACCTTGAGCGCCACTATCAATCAAACCAATGGCCAATCCATCTTTTCTAATTGCACCGAGGATCACCGCAATAGCTGCACCTTCAGGTAGATTTATCGCACTCATAAAAGGGGCAATTAACACTGTGAGAAACTCGAAAACACCAAGCCAAGCCAAAAAACCTGCCACAAGGCAAATAACAATGAACAAAGGAAATGCAGTGGTAAAAAAGGAGCGGATAACGTCACTCATTTCGTTCATGGCAAAACGCCAATTTGGTGGTTGTAAAAAACCTCGATTTAACAAGTTTTGAGATGCTGCTGCTTTTCTCTGTGCTGATGACGTGGTGACAATTAAGTAAATACAAGTCGTCACAGCCAAAATAATTAAATAAGGCAAGGTTAGATAAGGTTTACCTGCCGCAGAAAACACCGCCACAGTAGCAGGCAATTGATAAGAGCAAGCAGAGCCAAAAGAGATTGCTGATACGCAACTGCCTCGTGTACAACAAGAGCAATTGCGGGTTTGGATAATCGCAGGCACATTGCACCCAAATCCCATAATTACTCGCACCAAGTCGCGACCACTTAAACCAATTTTATGCATCACTGGGTCGAGTCGATAAGACAGCCTGTCTATAAGCCCAGTCGTTTTATATAGTGAAATAATAATGGAAAAAATCACCACGGTTGGCAGCGCATACAAGATTAAAAATGGCAACATTGCGACTAGACCATAATCCCCAATCATCATTTGATTTAACGGCTCAGGTAACAGTGACAGCTTGTTTTTAATTAAATTAACTGGCTGCTCAATCGTTGGGTACAGCCAATCGGCAAATGCATTCGCGTTTGTCACTGCAAACCAAGCGGGTAACACCAATATCAGAAAAGATATAAGCGGCGCCAACCCTGTTTGTTCAAAGAACAATATTTTTGGTTTGACTGACCAGCTCGCCAACAGTTTAGGTGGATGTTTTGGAAACCGAGATGGATTGCCCAGTGCATGCTCGATTTCTTGAAGTTGTTGAGATGAAATATGTCGGTTGTCAACGGTGATCCAAGCAAGTTCAGTACTTTTCCTGAGCTTTACCAGCTCTTGTTGCACGTCAGCTCTATGCTTTACCATGTCCCAGTGAGTTAATATCACTATCCCACTTTGTCCTTGCACCAAATGCCAGAGATCAGATAGATCACTGGCCAAATCAGACGCTTTAACGGTCAAAATAATATGCTCACTGACCTTTAAACGACTGAGCACTTGAGAGGTCACTACGCTGTCCATCTTGGTCTGGATACCTGGTGTGTCGGTAATCGTTTGACCATTCCAGCTGTACTCTTGGCAAAACAAAGAGCTGCCCTGAAAATTGCTCCTATTTGACTTTTTTCCTACGAGGTTTTCTGTTAACGCGGTTTTACCAACGCTTTCCTTTCCTATTAGTAGCCAATTGTTTTTTCTTTTTTTCTCAGGGTAAAAGGTCTGTACATCAATGAATTGCTCCATTAGCAGAAACACTCCTGCTGCTGACAGCAACTCAAATCTTCTAACAACATACCAGCCTGTCGATAATGTTTTAAGATGGACATATCTAGCTCTAACTCCGAGCCAATGACACTACAAGGTGCAGCAAACCGGCCTCTAAACTTATATATAAAGCACAACAGTGTTGGGTCATGAAATAACCTTGGTCCAGCCAAAAACAAGTTTCTGAGCTTCGTCGATTCATCAAAAGCACTCACCCATGGATAACCGTTATCTTGATAGACAAAAAACTCACTAACGGGCCCTAAATCGATCTCAAACCCAGTACAGTTGATTGGTGGAAATGGAGTGCGAATTTCCTCGCCGTCTGTCGACTGCACCACAAAAGCGTCTCCTTCTTTGTAGACGGCACTTACTTCAAACTCCCCGTTAAAATCAATGTCAGTATTCTTTGCTATGCATGACATACGCTCTGCGGTGTAAGGTGATAGTACTTTGCTAGGGTCATAAGTCTGTTCGCTATCGTGACTACATTCTAACAACGTGACTTTATGCCCCAATTTGGCGAGATTGAAAGTTGCATCAACGCCACTTTCGTATCCGCCAATCACAACATAATGGCCTTTATCAAGGGCTTCCCAGCTACGAATACGCGTATTGTGAATACATAAGTCGGCACCTGTGAAGCTTTGAGTATTAGGAGATTGAAACTCTCCACCAGCCCAAATTAAATACTGGCATCGAATATGTGAATTATGTGTTTGCAACTCAAAACCGTCACTGGGGCCTAAAGAAGTCACTTTATTCAGCTCTGTATGAGTTTCGACGTCAATTTGATAGTGCTTTACAACCATCTTCAAATAGGCCGCATATTCTTTCCCACTCAAATGTTCTTTCCCTGCATTAAATGCGGGAGAGGTATCAGGTGTAATCGCATTTAAATCCGTTTGATGATAGCCGTTGCTTGGAAATGAAGGGGTGATAAAGCGCATGCTTTTGGGCCATCTCAAAAAGCTCTCCCCTATTTCACCGCGTTCTAGGACGATTAAATCTTTGTCTTCAATCCCCATTTGTTTTAATAACGCCGCACAGCCAAGACCTGCGGGTCCTGCGCCAACAATCACAACTTGCGTTTCTATCATTTAAGATCCACCTGCATTCTTAATAACCAACAATTGATACAATATAACAAAACAATAATACACAAATGGTAATGAGAATTCATCGTATTTATAAAGTAATCCTTTTAATGAACACCTTTAGAATAGGCATCCATTGCAAATCTCATGGTTAAAACCTTAATTTATGTTATAACATAACAATTAACTCAAAATAATGGCTAATTGGTTATGACCTTATCTACAGAAGAAAAAATGATTCAAGCACCAGAATCTGAGTATATGAACCAAGAGCAGCTCGCTTTTTTCAAAGAAAAGCTCATTGAGCTACATGACACGACCCGAGAAAGGATCAAGGAAGCTAAAGAAGAAATGCTTAACCCGCCTGATCTGCCCGACTTTAATGATCGCGCATCGTGGGAGGAACAGTGTGAGCTACTCATGCGTATTGTCGAACGAGAGCAAAAGCTCCTGCCCAAAATTCAACTTTCTCTTGAGCGAATTCGATTAGGTACCTATGGATATTGCCTTGAAACAGGCGAGCCGATTGGTATTCAGAGACTAATGGCAAGGCCAACGGCAGAGTATTGTATTGATGTCAAAGCCTGCCAAGAAATGAAGGAACATATGATCCGCTCGTAGCTAAACGCTACGGGCCTCTTGTCACAGCAACTAAGAGGGTAGCAAGTTATGCCACATACACCGTCAAAATTACCTGTTACAGTGCTTTCCGGTTTTCTTGGAGCGGGTAAAACAACACTACTTAACCACATACTCAATAATCGAGATGGGTTAAAAATTGCCGTTATTGTAAACGATATGAGTGAGATCAATATCGACGCCGCAACCGTTAAAAATGAAATTGGCTTTAATCGTGCTGAAGAAAAGTTAGTCGAAATGAGTAATGGTTGTATTTGTTGTACACTGAGAGAAGACTTACTCGAAGAGATAAACCAGCTTGCTAAAGATGGTAAATATGACTATCTAGTCATTGAGTCGACGGGAATTTCAGAACCTCTGCCAGTCGCTGAAACTTTCACATTTATGGACGAGCAAGGACAAAGCCTCTCTCACATCGCAACCTTAGATACCATGGTCACTGTGGTAGATGCACTCAATTTCTTAAATGACTACGATCAAGCCAGATCATTGCAAGAAGTTGGCGAAAACTTAGGGGAGGATGACCTCCGTAATGTCGCTGATTTATTGGTAGATCAAATAGAGTTTGCAGATGTGATTGTCATTAGCAAAACCGATTTGGTCTCTCCTACCGAGCTGCGCCGCTTGCAAAGTATCTTAAGTACCCTCAATACTGAAGCCAAGCAAATTCCAGCGCTCAATGGTCAAGTTCCCCTAGAACAAATTCTCGCAACTGGAAAATTTAGCTTTGAAAAAGCGCAGCTAGCGCCAGGCTGGCTAAAAGAGCTTCGCGGCGAGCACGTGCCGGAAACCGAAGAGTTTGGGATCAGCAGCTTTACGTACACCGCCAGAATACCTTTTCATCCACAGAGGTTTTATGAGTTTCTGCATAATATAGACAAAGAAGGTAAACTCATACGTTCAAAAGGCTTTTTTTGGTTAGCCTCGCGTCCTCAATATGCTGGCAGCTGGAATCAAGCTGGAGGCATGGCCCAATACGGCATGGCGGGCCTATTTTGGAAAGCGGTACCACAAGAGCAATGGCCGACAGATCCTGACTATCTCGACGCAATACAAGCGATGTGGGAAGAACCTTTTGGAGATATGCGCCAAGAGCTTGTATTTATTGGTCAAAAGCTTGATAAACAAGCAATCATTGAGATGCTGGACAACTGCTTACTCTGTGAAGAAGAAATGGCGCTTGGAATGCAGTTATGGACCACATTGCCTGATCCTTTCCCGCAATGGGTAAATAATTAGTGTTATTAAAGGCAGGTTCAGTTTAACTGCCCTGCCTTTTTAAAATGCCGAGTTATAGTTCAGCTTCTAAAATAGCCAGCGCGCGTTGCTCTGCTTGATCCACATTCCCATCGGCTTCAATCACTTTGATTACAAGTTCTTTTACAAACTTTCTCATAGGCGCATCCACAATATGACGCATTCGATGCTGAATAAATGACTCTATGTCATTTTGTTGTACTGCCAAAATGGATTTACTTAGGCTGTCTTCCAAATAATCTTCTAGTGCGATTGTTGAATTCCACTGCAATTGATTGGCCCATTCATATACAACACGCTTTTCGCTTTCATCAATTTTGCCGTCAACACCAATAAATAGTAAAGCCAAGTCCAATAAGGACTCTTTTTGCAGCTGATCAATGCAGATCCCGGTATCAAAGTGGCTCAATAATTGTTCAAATTTCATTCTTTCTCCTTGAGGTCTTATTTAACCTAACTGGCATTTAATACAATTTATACTGTGCCTAACATAATCTAGTTTTATATATTTGTCATAAAAATTGATGCGAATTTAGCAACTGTATCTTTAAATGGAACATATTAGATTGTAGAATAAGCAATAAACATAATTCAACAACGACTTAACAAAGCACGAACAAGTGTAAATTACCCATGAAATTCAACACATTACAATTTAAAGGAAAAGTTATGCTCGGTAAAATACAGGGAGTTATTCTTCTTGCCACGGCGGCAACACCAATTGCAGGCTATGCCATTGATAAAATCTCCCCTTTAAAACAGGTTTCGACTCAGAGTACGTCTCAGTTGATGAACCATATGGAACCTCGCATTGTCGGTGGAGAGGAGGCTGCTCCTTTTTCATATCCCTTTATGGGGAGCCTAAACCTTAATGGTACACATTGGTGTGGTTTATCCTTTATAGGCGACAATAAAGTACTGACTGCTAGTCACTGTGTAGAACACTGGCAAGCCAATGAATTTACTGTAAAATTTGAAGGTCATGATCTTTCTGAAGCATCACAATGGCAAACATATCAAGTCACCAAGATTGTGATGCATGAGCAATACAATCATTCTTACCAATACAATAATGATATTGCCGTTTTGGAGCTAGACCGACCAGTTGAAAACATAGCACCAATTAAGCTAGCAGATGCACAAGTAAGAGCGAGCATCTCCTCCGGTGAAAATTTAAAAGTCATGGGCTGGGGCCGACTTAGCTCTGGCGGTGAGAGCCCCTCTAAGTTACGTGAAGTTGACGTTCCCTACGTGTCTAACGAAATTTGTAATGATAGCAACCATTACAATGGTGATATATCAGATACCATGATGTGTGCTGGGTTAGAAGATGGTGGTAAAGACTCTTGTCAAGGTGACAGTGGCGGGCCTCTTATAGTGCAGCGAAATGACGAGTGGGTCCAAGTCGGAGTTGTTAGCTGGGGTGAAGGTTGTGCACTACCAAATAAACCTGGTGTTTACGCCGATGTCGCATCTTTAGAGTTTTGGACTCAAACTAAATTAACTGACTTTGGATTTAATACAGACAGCACCATCGCTATTATTCCAGACCAACCTTCGGCACAAATAGACGGGACATTTAAGAATACCCTAGACTACGCTATCAGCATTTCTGATTTTAGATTACAAAATCACTCAGACAATCTCGTGATTGGCCATAACTGTTCAAATTCAACACTACAACCTAGTCAAGAATGTACCTTTTCTATTCTTACACTTGATGAGGTCAAGTATGGTACTTACGATATCGATGTAACGATAACAGCACCAACAGACAGTGTATTCACTGAAAACTTTAGCTTTTATAAAGTCGCTCAGACTGACAACAATATAGCTGAGCACATGTCTACCTCCACAATTATTCAATGGTCTACTGGTGGCGATGCGACATGGAAAACAGATATCACTAACGCTGGCGAACATGTATTGGTCAGTGGTGACATTTCAGATCAAAACGAAAACCCAGAAATCACATCAGGCACGCAAACGACTTATTTAGTCGCAGAAGCAGAAGTTAACGACTCTCGCATTAACGAGTTTAACTTTGATTATCTCATCTCCAGTGAGCAAAATTTCGACTTTCTAACTGTGCATCATAACGGTAAAGAGCTAGTTAATATTAGTGGTGATCCGAGCACATTCGAGAGTTTAACAGTGAATTTAGATGAGGGTCTCAACCGTATTATATTTAAGTATTCAAAAGATGGTTCCGTTTCTGCGGGTACCGATAATGTTATCTTAAAGAATATCTCTACAAACTTTTTAAACGCAGATCCGCAAGTTGTGCTCACACAAACTGAAATTAATGTACGAAGTGAACATGAATTTGTACTCGATGCAAGCCAGTCTGTAGATGCAGATCAAGATCAAATCTCATATCAGTGGGTCGACTTGGCTGATTCGGAAACTGTGCTAGGTGAAGAGGCCATGCTCGCCATCACTGCAGAAAAAGTAGCCCTTGATGAAACTAAAACATATCAGGTAACTGTCACTGACGAGTATGGTGCAGCGACCAGTGCACAGGTCACAGTCTACATCACCGCGAATAAAGCCCCAGTGATTATGTTTGCACAAGACGAAATCAACGTAAGAAGCGAAGTAGAATTTACATTGGATGCATCACCATCGACAGATCCTGAGGGGGATGCAATCACTTACTCTTGGGTTAAATTGTCAGCGCAAAATGAAGTGGTTGGCGACAAAGCCAGTGTGGCTATGAAAGCTGACAAAGCACTTCAAGATTTGACAATCATCTACCAGTTAACTGCAACTGATAGCTTTGGGGCAAGCACCACTGACTTGCTTAAAGTAAACATCAGCAAAAATAATGCCCCTGTAGCCACTGTAACAAGTGAAACTCAAAGTGTTTCGGTGGGCGATGAGGTTACCATTATTGCCACGGCAGAAGATCCTGATGGTGACAGCATGGTTTATAGTTGGGCGCAAAACTCAGGTACAGCAGTAGACCTACCGGAAGACGAAGCGCAACTCACGTTTAAAGCACCAGCTGTGACTCAAGATGAAACGCTTGAATTTACATTCACGGTGACGGACTCATTTGGTCTTACTCACTCGCAGAATATGAGCATCACAGTAAAAGCGCCTGCAGCTAAGGCTAATGACACGACTCAAGCAGTTGAAAAAGATAACGGTTCAAGTGGTTCTTTTGGCATTATCAGCTTGTTCATTCTCTCTTTAGTAGGGTTCAGACGCTTGATGGTAAAATAAGCTCTCTAAACTCGAGATAAATAATAAAAGCCTTCTGTTCACGATGAAGGCTTTTTTACCTTATCACCGCACTATTTTTTCAACTCCTACCCGGCTTAAGCAGGCAAGGCTAGTTTAAGTAAACCACCTCCCTTTTTAGAAAAAGTCACCAAACCGTCAACTCAAATATTTTGTATTATTTTTAACAACTTAACCGTTTTTTTTGGTGCATTCCCTTTTTATCAAAATGATATTCTAAATTTTTAAATGGCATCGCAAATTGCAATTTCATTTTAAAAAAACAAAAAAATACAAGCAAATTCAACAACTTAAATTTGGCATTTCAATTGCAAACTCAAACGTAGCTAATTTATATGTTGGAGAGAGACATGAAATACAGATTACTCAGCTTATGTTTGCTGTCGGCAGGTGTCAGTGCAACCCCTTTCGATACGTGCCCGTCTAAAGCGTTCTTAGTGCAAGGCAGTACAGCCTCTATGTATGGCGTCAATTTAGTTTCAGGGGCTTACAATGAATTTGCCCAAAATGTAGGAACTAATAACAAGTTGAACGGCTTTGGCTTTAGCCTTCATGACAGATACTTATACGGGTGGGACTATAGTCGCAAAGACGTAGGTCGAGTCGGGAAAGACTACAATTTAGAAGCAGTTACCACAACTGGGTTCCCTGATACCAATTTTTATGTCGGTGACGTCGCTATCCATGAAAATGCCTACTATGTATATAAAAAGGGAGGTTCATATGGTTTATACCGTGTATCTTTGGACGAAAACAGCGGCGACTACCTGCAAGCCACACGCGTGATCAATGGCAGTGCGCTCAACTTAAACATCTTTGATATGGCATTTGCACCAAACGGAGAAGCAGGCCTTGCATACAGTGTGGACAGTGCGGGCAATTTACACCGTATCAATGTCACTACAGGCGCTAGCACCTCCCTTGGTAACGTCGGACAGTCAGGCACTTTTGGTGCTGTGTACTTTGATGTTGAGAACAACTTCTACATTAGTCGTAATCAAGACGGTCACATTTACCGAGTAAACATTGAAGATCCATCAAATACACAGTTATTTGCTTATGGTCCAATCTCAAATACCAATGATGGTGCACGCTGTGCAACTGCACCTATCATTGACGAAGGAGAAGACCCCACGATGGATTATGGAGATGCGCCAGACAGCTATGGTACATCATTGAACGAAAACGGTGCTCGCCACAGCGTAGGTGACCTCTATTTTGGTGACAGTGTTAGTGCAGAGCATTTACCAAAAGCGCAAGATGACGACAATGGCGTAAGCTTTGTTACAAGTATTGAAACTGGGTATGACGCACTGATTTCATTCACTCTGTCAACTAACGGCTTTGTCAATGCGTGGATAGACTGGAACCAAGATGGTCAATTCCAATCATCTGAAAGAATTATCAGCGGGTTTTCAGGTGTGGCCGGTGAAAACCGCGTGTTAGTACCGGTCCCGGTTGATGCTGTTGAGGGCAACACTTGGGCACGGTTTAGAGTATCAAACAACAGTGACATTGCGCCAACTGGTGGAGTCGGCAATGGTGAAGTAGAAGATATTGCCATCAGCGTGGTAGCGAGCAGCTTGATTGAATCATCTACCGCGTGGCAAACAGCGGCATTTGAAGACCTTTGGCCTCAAACTGGTGACTACGATTTCAATGATGTTGTTGTCAGATATAGAACGACTACAGGTCAAGTTGGTAATCAGGTTGTTCAATACAAAGTAGAAGGTGCACTTGTGGCTGTCGGCGCAGGATACCACAATGCATTTGCAATCCGCTTCAAAGATATCGCTCGTAGCCATGTAAATGAGGCTGGGTTACAACTGACAATTGATGGTTCTGCTGCACAACATAGTCCACTTGAAGCGAACCGCAATGAAGCTATCGCAGTCATTTTTACAAACACAAGAGACATGGTGCCAACTCAAGAAGGATGTAAATTCTTTAGAACAGAAGAAGGTTGCAGCGACATCCAACGCTCACCCATTCCGTTCGAATTAACGCTGCCGCTCGCTACTAGTTACAACGCAAGTATTGCAACTGTAGACAAGCTAGACCCCTTTATATTTGCGGTAAACGGTCACTATCACGGCCCCTATGTTGACTCAAATAATGGTCGCGGATGGGAAGTGCATTTAAAGAATCAAAGCCCAACAGAAGCATTTGACAACAGCTACTTAGATCAAGGTGATGATACATCAACAACCAATGGATATTTTCAAACAGCCAGTGGCTTACCTTGGGCATTAATCATCAACACAGATTGGCAACACCCAAAAGAAAGAGTCGACATGTCAATAGCATACCCAGAGTTTGTCGAATTTGCCTCTTCTACTGGTGAAAAAAACGTGACTTGGTTTGAAAACCCAGTGGCCAATTACCAGTACACCATCAATAACGCAGCTCAAAACTAGGAGTAAACCATGAACAAGTTCATCATCACTTTAATGACTTTTACATTAACTGCATGTGGCGGCGGTTCTGGTGGCGCAGACGGACAAAGCAACTCTAGTGCATCAGTCGATTCGAATACTGTAACTTCCACACCGACAAAAGCAAATGGTGACACAGCTATACCGGAAAATGCACAAGCTAGCGACAATACAAGTGAAACTAGCCAGGTAGAGGGGATCGGTAGTATAGAAGTTGACCAATCGTTTGACTTTAGAAGCAATGTATCGTTACAGGTCACCTTAGGCGAAAATTTAGTTAGTGAGCGTGCATTTGTTAATATCTGCAAACAAGGAGAGAGCATTACCAATGCAGACAACTGCTTTTTACGTGCCCCACTCGATAGCTCAGGCTTTTCAGCTCAGATCCAATTGCCTCATGCTGAGCAAAAACTTAAAGCGGAAATTTGGTTTTACAGCACAACAAAAGAGCCTTTAGTGTATAGCTGGGAACTAGACGCCAGTCAGCAAGACCAATCTTGGCTCATTAACTAGCACTGATAGTAGAGCATGCCAATGCATGCTCTACTTTAAACACTTGCCTGATTGAACCATTGTTTCAATAAGGTCGACCTAGAAAACAGAAATAAAGCTAAAACTCTACCTCGCCACAACCCAAACCCGACCGAAAAGCCGATATCCATTGTTTATGACGAAAAAACGCCTTAGCGTGCTCAACAACCTGAAAAAAAATGAAATTAATGAATTAGCGCTCTTCGATAGGACGATGCACTTCGCACCAAAAGTGCCATTTCTATCCACAGATTTTGTTAATAGGCTGTGGTTAACTTTCTTAACCTCTCTCATGGAATGACACCACATTGCATAACGTGGTCCAATTTCCTGTCTTCTTTCCCAACCTCCAAGTACGAGAGGTATGTCCGTAGAAAACATACATCATAGTTTTATAAATATAAAAGAAGATATTTTTCATAAACTTAAATTACCTCCACAATTAGCAGCGTGCTGATTAAGACGATTTTTTAATCACAACATTTGACTTGTTTATAATTAGCTTATGATCTTAACATCATAGTTATGAACTAAACTTGCATAGATATATAAAGGTTATTTTTTGAGCTACCCTTATGTTCAAACGCTATGTTTTATTGGTTTTTTTGTCTTTTCAGGTTATATCAAGCGATAAACCCCTTCGCGTTGCAACTGGCAACTACCCTCCATTTACTGGCAACCAATTAATCGACGACGGGTTCGTCAATCACATTATTCGTCTTGCTATGGCTACACAGAGAATACAGGTTGAGTTTGTATACTTACCTTGGAAACGAAGTTTTCAATCCGCAAAGCTGGGACAATTTGAAATGGCATCTTATTGGGTTTGTGAACCGCAATATCAACAAGACTTCTACTGCAGCGATCATGTTTATCAAGGCACACTAAAACTTTATTTTAGAAAAGAGACACCTCTCCCTAAATGGCAGACAATTCGAGATTTACAACCATACCGTATTGGCGCAATACTCGGTTATGAATATGTCCCCGAGTTCCATCAAGCCATTGTTCAAGATGATTTGGATGTCATAATGGTGAGCAATGATCAACTCAGTTTAAATATGCTACTTAACGAACGCGTTGATTTGGTCGTACTTAGTGAAATAGCGATGCAAACATTACTCAAGCAACACTTTTCTCAACAACAGGCTAGCAAAATTCAAGTTCACCCCAAACCTTTTCTAGAATACCAAGCACACATCCTTTTTCCAAAGGTAAGAGAGGGCAGTACAGCAACCAAAGATAGTTTTAATCGAGGCTTAAAAAAGTTAAAAAACTCGGGTGAATTGCAAAAACAGTGGCAACGTATGCTGGATGGCGAGTTTTCCGCGAAAAAAAACATGCAAGCTGAAAAAGAGCACAAAAGATAGATTATTAATTAATTTCTAGATAAGGAATATATCATTCAAAAATGAGACTGCGGTACAGAACAAAAGCCACAGCAGATCATTATGGTTAAAGCAGAAAGTGGTCGTACACCGCCCGACTCCATTTTTAACACCAGTCATTCCTAAAGGACAAATATGAAATTACTCGTACTCTCTGTAACTTCCTTGTTAGCAAGCCACTTTGTTTTTGCCAATCAGACAATTGAGGGCAATTATGTTCTCACAACTGATAACGTACATAACGGTGTCATTGAATCAGGCTCAACGCAAGAGGTCACATTGTTAGGGGATAAATCCCATTTTATGGCGCATACTAGTGCTCAATTCCTATCAGGAAAAACCGCGCAAGGCGGCAATATTATTGATTTCAAACTATCAAATAAAGTGCCTTCAAATACTCAGTACTTTTTAGGTAATGTAGATGCTCAAGGGACTTATAGTGGAACTTGGTTTGCCGCAAATGGCAGCAAAGGCGACTGGACCTTAACTGCACTACAACCAAATACTGTGACAAGTTGTCGAGATATCCTTGATGCAGGACTTAGTCAAGGTGATGGTGTTTATGAGATAAGTACTTATGCTGGTGAAAAGTTAAGTGTGTATTGTGATATGACCAGAGATGGTGGCGGATGGACGCTAGTTGGTAGCTATCCGCGCCTACAGCCAGGAGGCATACACCGCATTGAAGAGTATGGTGATACTCCTGAAACCGACCCAAACAATGTAACAAAACTGTGGCTCTATAAAGGTGACTTGAGCGTTTTCTCTGACGCAAAAGAGCAAGTTAGTTGCTCAACAACAAATTGCACGGATGGCTACAGCGTCTATGGCCTGAACTTTACAGCAAGAGAACTAGAGCTGGTTCGTTACAACTGGGGCGCGTCAGATCGTGTTGAAAAAATGCCTAAAAACTCAGACAAACCAAGCTGTACAACATCATTGGAACCTGGTGCAACCGTTTATGAGGGATGTGTTGGCACGGCTTACCTGGGTGGCAACGTCGCCGACTCTACCGTAGGTTGGCAAGGTGATATTCTTGCACCATATTGTTGGGTTGCACGAGGCACCTATAAACCACACTCCTCAGGATCCGCAATTTGTAGTTACGGCAAAGAACCCAATGGGTCTCAATGGGCACTACTTTGGATGAGATAACACAGTGGGTTTGACGCTATCTGCGTCGCCCAACCTTGCGCCGCCCCATCGCGGGCGTCGCTTACTCTCGCTCATTCATTTCGCTAATACAATTTGGACATATAACAATACCTTTTCCACTTCTGAATTCGCTCCCCAAAACGCTATTTTATGCTTCAAATCAAATAAAACAGTATTTCCCACGCAAATATAGAGATAATTTATTCTCAATTTAAAATTTTATGGTAAATTTTGATTCTCAGCATTGTGGCTGACATTCATAAAGGAGTTATATGATGAAGAATATAAAACTTAAAAAATCTAAGTTAAAAACACTATCACTTAAAGACAAAGGTTTAGCACAAGCTAACACACCTGCTGTAGGAGGCGGCGCTTCAGCCACCATGTGCATTACGCTGTCGGTCGATGACTGCTGTACCATTCCACCAACGAAACCGACAAGAGACTTTTGTTAAGTCGATAAAAAAGAAGTGACGTAAATTGTCACTTCTACTAATTGGCAAATAAACTTAAAGTCTGAGCGATCTTATTTACACTGATTTAAATTCAATTTTTTGCGGATATTCTCTAGCTTACTTTGCGTAAAATCAAATGCTTGTTTTGCGATTTGATAGGCATCCGGGTATTGATTAGGCTGATCAACTTCAGGTATCCAAAACTTTCGTCTAGTCAATCGAAGTCCTTGATCAAATACACCTACAGCATTAAAAATCTCTACTGCAATGGGACCATTAAATCGCGATAAAATAGGAGTAAACATCTCTTCCCATGGCAACCAGCAAGTTACCAAATCACCTCTATCTGGTGGAGACGCTTGCGCATAGTGCAGGCGACCTTGATCGGCAATATAGTTAATTTGCTGTGCAAATACCTCTGGGCCATCTCCATCTAAAGTCTCTTGGGCGCTATCAAGCACCACACCTACTGTCGGATCATCAATTCCATCTAAGAAAGAGATCAATTGGGCCAATTTATTAGGCCCGGGCGTCTCCCAATGACTTATCGGTTCAATTGCCAACTTTACCCCTTTTGAAGATGCATATTGGCCTAATTCAGTAAAGCTCTGTTGTGCCGTTTTATAACGCAAAGCCAATTCATCTTGCAGGTCATCACTCCATACTGCTTCACCATTAGGCGCTTTAAAAACAAATCCACCGTAGGGGATAACCATGGGTCCCATCATGATTT
This sequence comes from Pseudoalteromonas sp. Of7M-16, assembly GCF_022347805.1. Classification (NCBI taxonomy): domain Bacteria; kingdom Pseudomonadati; phylum Pseudomonadota; class Gammaproteobacteria; order Alteromonadales; family Pseudoalteromonadaceae; genus Pseudoalteromonas; species Pseudoalteromonas sp. Of7M-16. Next base: position 151,530 of record NZ_JAKRFY010000002.1, read on the forward strand.
CACCACCGAGTGAGGCTGTTATGTCGACACGAGATTTCAGGTATTCAATTCCGGCACGACGTACTGCCGGATCCGCAGAACTCGGATCGCACTGTGTCGTTGCCCCCACATTTGTTGCAACTTTAATATGAGCGAACCCCTCTTCGTCCATGCGTTTTCTAAACGCTTTATAGGCATTGAGTTCCGCTTCATAAGTCGAGAATGCATAAGCAGTCGTATCTTCACGGCCAGGGTGAAACTCAAACCCCGTGTAACCCATTTCAACCAACCTACGAATGTGTGTCATGGCTTGATCTAAAAATGCATCATCTTCTATTGAGAAGTTTGAACCAAACATAAAGAAGCTGAAGTACATATCTGTGTTGTGCTGCATTTGCTCACCCCTTTGTTCAAAGACCCGTCACTTCCTCGAGGTATTTACGTGCCATTTGTGCATACAGCAGCGGAGTTGCAACAGCAGGGTTCTGCTCTGCCTCAACAATGAGCCAACCTTCAAACTGTTTATCAGCAAGCGCTTGCAGGATTTCTTTAAAATCCAAACAACCTGCAGGATCCCCTGGTACTGTGAATACACCTTTTAAAATTGCTTCTTTAAATGACAGGTCGTTCGCTAAGCTGTAATCCATTACCTCTTTGCGAATATTTTTCAAATGAACATGCCTGATCCGATCACCATAAAGCCTAATAAACTCTAAATTGTCGCCACCTGCAAAAAACAAGTGACCTGTATCCAAACAAAAATGAACACAGTCAGGGTCTGTGAGCTCAGCAAAGCGCGCTATTTCATCCATTGTCATTACGCCTGTTCCCATGTGGTGGTGATAGCACATTTTGACACCATGACAATTGGCTTTATGGCCTAACTCATTTAGGCCGTCGGCCAACTTACGCCATTGCTCATCACTGAATTTGGGCGCATTAGGGACCAAAGCAATAGGCTGCTGATGAGATGAGCCGCCTAGTTCAGCCAACACCAAATCACCACTTTGCATTTCTTTTAAAAACTGAATTTCTTGCTCAAAACTCTTAAACGTCTGCTCTTTCATGTCATTTATAGTGAAGTAAGTGCTTACCCACGGCTCTGATATTACCAATCCGCGCATATCTAGCGCACGCTTTAAGGTAGCAGTATCGCTTGGATACTTATGCCCTCGACTACATCCTTCAAACCCCGCCAGCGCCATCTCACTGACGATTTGCTCAAATGGGATGCCGATATCGATATCTAAAAAATCGTCATTGACCCACCCAGTTGGAGTAATACCAAACTTTACCGCACCCTTTGGAAACATTGTTTGTCTGCTCATTTTAAACATCCTGTTGATGACATAAACGAAGTAAGCACTTACATTTATGCAGGTTTAAATTAGTGCTGCCTTACAAACTGCCAGCTATTGTCAAAGTTGATCCTGGGCGCGTCACTCCACGAACCATACCCTGGCCCTTTGGCACCTGATGGATTAGCATCTATGGCCTGCCACAATAACCCTTCTGTGTACGCTGCCGAACTAACAAAAAAAGTAACGTCATGCTCACTTTTACCAAAGCTTTCACGCCAAACATGAGGCAACTGATACCAAGTTCCCGTATACCAAAGTTTAATGATGTTGCGCGCAATCGGACCCAACTTCACATCACCCAAAATTTGCTTTCTAATGCTCGTGTTAAACATCTGTTCGTCACACGCACTCTTATAAACAACTTCAAATACATTTAGTAATTGTTCAACGATATCCTTGCCGACAATATCGTTGAGTGTTTGGAAGTAATTTTGCACTTGACCCGTACCATGCAACGCAAATGTATTGAAGTCTGTCAGCGCGCCCGATAATTCCGTAAATTGATTAACTTGGTGCTGTTGATTATTCATTGCACGGCTTCCTTACGCTCATGATTTCCCTGAGTTACTGTTTGCGATCTGCTGGAGCTGCCTACCATACCCTCTTCAATTTCAAAAGTGGGACCGGCGTGCAATTGCGGATTAGTTGGTATCGGGTTGCGGATCAATTGACTGGCATACTCTTTTAATTTAAACATGCCACATACTGCGCCGAGCAATAGGTTTTGCTGACCGCTAAACGCTGCATTAATAGTCACCAAAAACTTTCTATAGTTTTGATTGAAGTCTTGAGCTGCCTTTAATAATGCCGAGTTGTCAGGTAAATCAGCTAACTTAGGATTCGATTTGATTGGGTAGACCTTGTCATAGTCCACATCAAACTTAGGCCCTGTCGGCTTACCCGGCTCATCCCCGAGTTGGTAATAGCGACCGAATTTGAGTTGTTCAAATCGGTAGTAGTGGGAGATCTCTCCTTCGGAGTCAAAAATCTCTTTTGACAGCCCTTCACCTTGCTCGATAACCAGCTCTAGGGCTCTGATAGCAGAAGCTTTATCCGTAACTTCAACGACACTGCCCCCACCTGAGTAATAGTATTTGTTAGATACTTGAAACTTGGGATCTCCAATAAATATGGTTTCTCCACATTCATTGGCCTGTGCTTCTAAAAACTCAATACCGTCAATAATGGCATCATAAAAGTCACCAATACTGTAAAAACTATATGTCGAAGACTTCAGTGGCTTAATTGCATCGAGATTAAATTTGCTATGGTCCGCTCTGGTAACACACCCTTTAGGTCCCCCACTTTGCGTGTTTTGCTGAAGCATCCCCGGCCGCTCAATTTTCAAAAACGTCTCTAGCGTGTCAGCTGAGAAACAGCTAATCGAAACTTGGAAGTCGCGTTCGCCATCAGGCAAATAGGTTGGAAACGCCGGAACAAACCCGTCGCTGAGTAAATTGGGATGCCGCCCAAGTGCATTTAGCACATTAGCGGACAACGTCATGTGCAGCATTTCTTCAACAAGCACTGCGCGAATGGTCGCAGCTGCTTCTATGTTTGTCTCTGGGTAAATACTGTAAAGCGCGGTCAAATAAGGTGGTATTGTCGCATGCTCTAATTGAATAGCAGCATCAAGCATTTGGTATAAATCTTCGATTGTGTTTACTATGCGCTCGCTCATTGACTGGCTCCTTTCACAGTTTTAAACGTCGTATCAGACACCACATCCACTTGATAACTGCCTAGTTCCGCAACTATATATTCCATCGTTTTGAAGCACAGCGCTGCGAGCGTTAGTGTGGTATTTGACGTGCCAATGCTGGGCATACTGCCAGAACCGATAAGATATAAATTGCTGTGATCCCAAGATTGCTGGTGCTCATTCACAACTGAATTTGCTGAGCTTGTCCCCATAACATGTGTACCTGAAAAATGATTGCCGCCTCGGAAGTAATAGCTCTCTCCTTGGTATTGAAAGGAACCATAGTCAAGTAATGAATAACTAGAAAAATCCTGTGCACCTAAGCGCTGAAAGAATACTTTTGAAGTTTCACGTGCATATGCAATGCCTGCCTTTGAATAATCAGACAAATTGTAATTAACGATGGGCCGCATATTACCGAGCGCATCTTTGTATTCTGGATCGACTGTGATCCGATTACTTTCATCTGCTGCTTGCTCAACCATATAGGCAAACAATAACTGATTGGATATTCTGTCAACGGTACTTTGACGAAGCTCCTTGCCAAATTTATTTTGCGTATCCACCAAGGTTTCGATGTCAGAGAAAGGTGAACCTGTTGCCCAGCCCCAGCCGTCATTGTGAATGTCGACACCAAATGGGGCTTGTTTAGCGCGGCTTTCACCATATCTGAAATCTGCGATACCTGAAGTACACTTCGTACCTCGCATAGTACCGGCGGCTTCTGGCAGCAACCCCCAAGCAAGTAGATAGGTATGGTCCATTAAATTTTTCCCCATCAATCCACTTGAACTGGGCAGGCCTGAAGCCAACATCAGTCGTGCATTTTCCACCGCATTGGTCGCTAAGATAAAAGTTTTTGCACAAACCTGACCAAGCGTGTGCTCAGGTGAACTTGTTTTTGTATAATGTTTAAACTCAATGTGGCTTATTTTGTTGTCATGCTTTCTTACGACCACCTTACTGGCGACTGCTTGGGGCAAAAAATCCATTTTGCCTGTTTTTGACGCATCAAATAATGTTTTTCGTGCATCATACTTAGCTTGAACCGGGCAAATAGGAACACAATTGTTATTCCCTTGGCAACGACCACCTTGTTCAACTTGCACCGCGCCAACTGCGCCGACAGGCTTAAACCCTGAACCACTTTGATAGCGCTCATTTGGAATGCCATTTCGACCTTGTGGAAAGGGTCTAACTTTTACCTTGTGAGTCTCCCCAAACAGCTCAAACTCTGCACCATCAATGCCTTTTGCTACCACCTGATCTAGGTAAGATGGCGGTAACCCGTACATCGGATATACGTAGCCTTTTTCATACTTAATACCGTAAAACCCCTGCTCTTCCACGTTGGCCGACACACCTATTTCACGCTCAGCCATACGGTAATAGGGCATTAAATCGTCATACTTAATTGGCCAATCTAGGCCTACGCCATACTTGGTTTTAATAGCGAAATCATCTGGTAACATGCGCAGGATCTTGGCCTCCCAGTGCATCGTTGTGCCGCCAGTAACCCGCGTATATGTGCTGTCGAGCGCTAATGGTCCGCTTTGCACCATATAGCCCTTTGAATTAGTCTGCCCCAAATAGAGCTTGCTGACATCTGTCGATCTAGGCATCGGTGCATTCGGGTTTGCCGGGTACGGCGCATTATTATCTTTTGAGGCATTGGCATAATAATTTGAGAGATACTGCTTAAAGCCGTCATAACTTAGGCTTTTTGCCGGTGCAGCTTCAAGCACTAAAACTTGAAAGCCTTTGGCGGTAAGTTCTTTGGCGGCAATTGCACCGCTTATCCCTGAGCCGATGATCACTGCATCATATTTACCATGGTTTGAGTTTTGAACTGCCTGCTCAGGTGTTATTTGCTCTATTGTTGAATTTGCTTCACTCATTCAAGCGTCCCCGTCCTATTCCATTAACAACAGCATTAACATTTAAGCTAAAATTCAGTGTAGCAGATAAAAAATAAATGCAATTAAAAAATAAAAAACATCAAGCTGATCATGTCTAAATTGCAGAAACAGGTCTCTAAAATAAGTAAATATGTAGATAAAAACACCATTTAAGTGCAAAAGCTCAAAATCAAACTTAGGTATCCAAAGCCATTTTTGAAACATTCGTGTTTTTCTTATTAAATTAATAACTTGTTAAAAAAATCAAAATATTTAAGCGACCGGCAATTTTTTGTGTATATACTTTCTGATGCACTCAGTGCGACTACAACGGATTGCTAATGTGAGACAGTTAGTGAATGAACTAGGTTGTATGTTTGAATTCTCACACCGACATTCCGAGACAGTAAACTGACTTATTCTTGGAACACTTATGACAACTCAAACGAATACGTTGCTCAAAACAGAGCAAGAATACCTCACATCTATTGATGCTCAGCCCCTTGATAAGTGGTCGAAAACAGCCCGACAACATGTTTTGGAGAGAATGATCTCGAATATTTCACCTGACGATGGAGAGCGCGGTGCTGTTTTGGCCTCCCCTTCGCGTACTAATCCTAACTATTACTACCATTGGGTTAGAGATGCTGCCCGTACCATGAGCGAAATTGCAAAACTAAATGGGTTGGACCATAGAAACTTTAAAGACAAATACTATGACATGATGATTGATTATGTTGAGTTTACAAAGATCAACCAAACCACTCCAACTGTCAGTAATAGCCTCGGCGAGCCCAAGTTTTACGTCACTGGACAAGCGTTTAATGGGCCGTGGGGCAGACCGCAAAATGATGGGCCAGCACAACGTGCACTCACCATTACACGCTGGGCAAACATCCTGCTAAAAAATGGTGAAAAAGACTACGTAACTGGTACCCTGTACGATTCCAAAGAACCCTCATTTAGCATTATCAAAGCAGATTTAGACTTTGTTGCTAATCACTGGCAAGACCCTTGTTTCGACTTATGGGAAGAAGTTGACGGAACACACTTCTATACTCGAATGCTACAGCGAACTGCCTTACGAGAAGGCGCCGACCTTGCCAATATACTCAATGACCCAGGCGCTGCCGATTACTACAATCGACAAGCTTCGCTCATTGAAAGCGCAATGGACGATTTTTGGAGCGAAGAAAAAAGTCATTATTTAACAACTTTAAATCGTGTTGGTGGCTTGGACTATAAAGCGTCTAATCTTGATGTCGCAACGACCTTAGGTATTTGCCAAGCACTGTCTGATTCTCACCCTTTTATTAACCCACACGAAGATAAAGTACTGGCAACTGCATACGCACTCCATCAAGCATTTGATCCTCTTTATTCAATAAATGCGCTTGAAACCACCACTTCAGGAGATCCGATTGCACCGGGAATTGGTCGTTACCCTGAGGACAAATATGCAGGCAGTGCACCGCTTGGGCAAGGCAACCCTTGGTTTTTGTGCACCGCCTCGCTAAGCAGTATTTGTTACAAAGCCGCGGCCTTATTCACAGAGCAGAAAAATATTGAAATCAACAAATACAATATCGGCCAGTTAGCACTTGCGGTCAAACTTGTTGATACAGACTGCAAGCTTGAAACAGGCGAATGTTTTAGCAGCCGCACCAAGACCTTCAAGACAATTATTGCCGGCTTAAAAGCATTGGGTGATGCATACCTGAGACGAATACAAATCCATGCTGGCGAAGAGACCTCTTTATCCGAGCAATTCAGTCGCTACGATGGGTTTATGACCAGTGCAGAGCATTTAACTTGGAGTTACGTTTCGGTTGCCATTGCCATTGATTTACGAAATGCCCTGAAGATTTGAACTGACCGACAGCCACCAGTGCTCAACTGGTGGTCGTTTAAACACTTAATCAAGACGTATTTTGCCAAAAAGCATCGCTAAAAATGCTTTTAGGACGTGGTAGAAACTTAAAATGGACGTTGCAATGAATACAACTCAGTCACTCGAAATACTGCACAAGGGCTCGCGTTGTCGCCCTTGTGAAAAAGCTAATTCAGTCAACTCCAATACCACAGCAATCCCCTTTGGCAGATCAATTACCTCAGACAGTTTTAGTCTGAAACATACCACTGCTTCACTATTTCAGCTGGCGCAAAGCACCGGGCAATGGTGTTTTGTCACTTTTATCTTTTACAGCGAGTAAATGCCATGAACATACCGATCACTAACCCCATTAAGATTGTCGTTAAACAATCTGGTCAGGTGAAAATCCATACTTTTATCTCTTCGTACGAAGGCGACAACATCGCCAATGCCACACATATCATAGAGAGCGAAAATGTACTGGTGCTCATTGATGGTCAGTTTTTAAGCCCGTATGCGAAAAAATTCCGCGATTATGCTGATAGCTTAAAAAAGCCTATTGAAAGACTGTATTTATCTCATCGCCATCCAGATCATTGGTTTGGCCTTGGCGACGCTTTTTCGGATGTAGAAATTTACACATTGCCAGAAACCATTGAGTTCCTCAAAGAACACGGAGAGGAGTCTCGAGAGGATCACATGGGGAAATTAGGTGACTTAGCACCTGAGAAGGTTGTGATCCCACAACATGCCGTGTATCCAGGTGTGGAAATTATCGATGGGGTTAAATATGTAATTGAACGGATCATAGATACTGAAATTGATTATGGTATTACCTTAAAGTTACCTGATTTAGGTGTATTCATTGCACAAGATCTAATTTATAGCGGCACACATTTATACCTGACTAAATACCTCGACCACTGGATGGAGCAGTATGAAGATATGCTGCTCTCAGATTACGATTTGTTTTTGCCCGGTCACGGCGCTCCTGCAGACAAAAAAGAAGTCACCGAAAACCTTAAGTACCTCATTGCCGCCAAGCAAGCAATTGCTGATGGGCTTAAAAATGAAGCATTTAAGGAGTTTATGCTGCATAAATTCCCAACACGGCAATGCCCTGCCATTTTCGATATTTACTTACCCAGATTGTTTGACGGTGCTAGTGAATACTAACAAAGCTTGATGTTAACTCATTTTATAGGTGGATCAGCATGGATACACAATACACAGTAGGACAATATTTAACTCAACGGCTTGAAGAGCTTGGACTCGGCCACTTATTCTCTATCGCGGGTGATTACACAATTGAGTGGATCAACAAACATATTGAACCTAGTAGTATCGAATTAGTCGAAGAGGTCAACGAACTAAACGCAGGGTACGCTGCTGACGGCTATGCCAGATTAAAAGGCATCGGTGCCATGTGCTTTACGTATTCAGCGGGTACCTTAAGTGCTGTCAATGCAGTTGCCGCCTCATACGCAGAACGCATACCTGTGGTCGTTATTAATGGAGCACCTAGTATTCAGAAGCGCCTGACCGCGCAGCAAACAGGATTTACATATCACCATATGATAGATGGTGAAACAGATTTAAATATCTACAAAAATATCACGGCCGCCGCGATAAAATTAGATAACCCAGAGTTGGCACCTAGGTTAATTGACTATGCCTTAACTGAATGTATCTCGCAAAAAAGGCCTGCCTATATTGAACTGCTAGAAGACATGGTCGAACAACCTTGTACAGCTCCTGTCGGCAAACTCGCACCACTTACGCCGATCCCACTGCAAGAGAACGTTGACAAAGCCGTTGATAAAATTCAGCAATCACTGGTGGGGGCCAAACGGCCAATTGTATGGCTTGGTGCTGAAGTAGATCGAATGGGGCTTCATGATCAAGCAAATGCATTAATCAGGAAACTGAACCTTCCCTATGTAACCGAACTTATCAGCAAAGCCGTATTTTCAGAAAATGACCCACTTTTTGCTGGTGTTTTCGACGGTCAGGCTTCATCAGCTATCACTCAAGAGCTAGTAGAAGAATCCGACTTTATTTTGGGGCTAGGTGTATGGCTTTCGGATATCAACTCTCTTGGCCAAACCGTCAACTACGACAAAACAGCCTTGGTAGCTTGGGACACTGTCAAGCTAGGTACTTATTTTGAACCCCAAGTACCACTGGCCAATTTTATTGAGGCGCTCAGCCAGCAACCTTTGAGTAACTTACCATCGTGTGCTATTCCCAGCGATGTACCAAATATCTGCGAAAGCCTGAGTGGCTCCATCACATATCAGGGTTTTTACGACTATATCCAAGATAAAGAGTACATAAATGACAATGTGTTGATCGGTAGTGACGCCAGCTTAAACTTTTTTGGTAGCCTGCTTTTAAAAGTTGGCACTCCTAGAGGGTTTGTCGCGCAGCCAACGTATTCGTCTATTGGCTATATTGGGCCTGCTGCAACGGGCATGAGTCTTGCCAAACAAGACCACCAGCGTGTATTTGTTTTCTCAGGGGATGGTGGCTTTCAAATGACACCACAATGCCTCTCAACACAAACAAGGTTTAAGCTCAACCCCATTATATTTGTCATGGATAATGGCGTATATGGCGTTGAACAATGGCTGTACGATGCAGAGATTTTCTCAAGTGATCAGCCATTTTTTGAATCATGTATTTTGCACCAGTGGGACTATTGCAAGCTCGCAGATGTATTTGGATGCAAGGGCTGGACTGTCAACACCTATGAAGAACTCAATAACGCAATTCTAGGTGCGCTTGAGAACTTAGATAGTCCTTCGTTAATTCAAGTCAAAGTGCCGCCTAAATCTTTGCCTGATAACGCAAAGTGGAAGAAAAAATAAGTGTGAATGCCCGGTCATTTTTTAAGTGCAATTAGTATATGAAAAAACCAGCGAAAAGCTGGTTTTTTGTCCTCGGACGGCTGCTTATTTTTTTCTTCGCCTTGTTCGCTGCCCCAGAATCCGTTTCTTGTCTCGTTGTTTCCTCGACTTGCTGGTATTTTTACGGTTGTCTTTAGGCTCTTTTGTCAAATCAGGCTCATAACCCGTTAACCACTGAGGTGTTAATCTGGTATCTAGCAATACTTCGATTTCTTCCAGTAGCCATTGCTCATCAATACTCACTAAAGAGATCGACTGACCGCTATTTCCTGCACGACCAGTACGCCCGATACGGTGAATATAGTCTTCTGCAACATAGGGAAGCTCTGCGTTAATTACGTAGCTTAGTGCTTTGATATCAATACCTCGTGCAGCGACATCAGTTGCCACCAATACCCGTGTTTTTCCTGATTTAAATTGCTCTAACGCACGCTCACGTGCCCCTTGAGATTTATCACCATGAATGGCTAATGTTGCCAACCCGTCTTTGTTTAGCTCGCTGGCATAATCATCTGCTGCTTTTTTAGTGCGGGTAAATACCAACACTTGCTGCCAGTTATTCTTACCAATTAAGTGGGCAATCAACTCACGCTTTCTATCTTCATCAACCGCATAAAATATCTGCTCCACATTATCCGCGGTGCTGTTTTGCTGTTCAACACCAACACGTTCAGGGGTGTTCAACCACATTTTCACCTGAGATAAAATACTGTCATCCATGGTTGCAGAAAACAGCATTGTTTGTCGTTTTTCAGGCATTTTACGCATAATGCGCTTAATTTCACCAATGAACCCCATATCCAGCATGCGGTCCGCTTCATCAAATACTAGATGGGTAATGGCATTCAAAGACAAGGTGCCTTTGATCATATGGTCCAGTAGACGTCCAGGTGTAGCAACAACAATATCAACCCCTTCTTTTAAGGTCTTTTCTTGCGGTCCAATATTTGCGCCGCCATATAAACAAGCGACCTTGAGATGACTAAACTTGGCCAAACGTTTTGTATCTTTTGCAACTTGCTGAGCCAGCTCTCTTGTGGGAGCCAAAACCAATGCACGAACAGCAGAGGTAGCAAAGTCACTCTGCACTAAACTATTTAAAATAGGCAGCATAAATGCAGCTGTTTTCCCTGTTCCTGTCTGTGCAGTTGCAAGTAAGTCTTTACCTTGCAAAATAAGTGGGATACTCAACGCTTGAATTTGTGTTGGTTCAGTGAATTCTAAGTGCGCTAAAGCTTGGTTTAATTCATCTGCAAGATTTAAAGATTGAAAAGACATGATAGCCTATAAGTACTGCCAAAGATGCGCGCAGTATAGCAAAACTGAGCAACCCTTGTGTACACCGCAGAGGCAACCGCTCTCCATATTTGTGCTGCATTTGCATTTTACACTTAGTCATCACTCAGTTAATTGGAGTACCAATGGCGACCCATGAATTCGAATTGAACCCAGTACCAACTGCAGCGCGACGCTCCTCTGTTGCAATGACAATGCTGATGCTTGGCCTCACCTTTTTTTCTGCAAGTATGTGGACTGGCGGTAAACTCGGGGTCGGATTGTCTCCCAGTGACTTTTTTACAGCAGTTTTAATAGGAAACCTTATCTTAGCCTTCTATACTGCATTTTTGGCTTATATCGGGGCTAAAACAGGTCTTTCAACCCATTTACTAGCGCGCTTTTCTTTTGGTATTAAAGGATCATGGTTACCTTCAGCCCTACTTGCTGGAACTCAAGTCGGTTGGTTTGGCGTCGGAGTTGCCATGTTTGCACTCCCGGTCAATAAAATTACAGGAATTGACATGAATTGGTTAATTCTTGGTGCTGGCATACTGATGACAATCACGGCTTACATCGGAATTTCAGCACTTGTGGTACTCTCCGCCATCGCTGTTCCGGCAATCACATTGCTTGGCGGCTTTTCCGTTTGGCTGGCCGTTGACGGCGCTGGAGGTCTATCAGCTTTGGCCTCGCAACCAATTGCAGCACCGCTTAGCCAGACTCAAGCGATCACTTTAGTGGTGGGTTCATTTATCTCGGCAGGCACACTTACAGCAGATTTTATGCGTTTTGGAAAAAGCACCAAAAAAGCGGTGATAATCACGATTGTGGCATTTTTAATTGGCAACAGTTTAATGTTTGTTTTTGGCGGGGCTGGGGCCGCAGCAACAGGCAAATCAGATATTTCCGAGGTGCTGATGCTACAAGGCCTGATCCTCCCTGCCATCATTGTATTGGGCTTAAACATTTGGACTACTAATGACAATGCGCTGTATGCATCTGGGCTTGGGTTTGCAAATATTACGGGACTTCCGAGTCAATACCTCAGTGTGTTCAATGGCATCATAGGGACAATTTGTGCACTTTGGTTATACAATCATTTTGTCGACTGGTTGGTATTTTTGTCCGCCGCAATCCCTCCCATCGGTGGCGTCATCATCACTCACTATTTTACCCACAAAACACAATATAAGGACATTGACATTGCAAAAAACAAAAATGTTAATTGGTTGGCTATTACCAGTGTTCTCATCGGGGTAGCGGCAGGCCATAGTTTGCCAGGGATCGTGCCAATCAATGCTGTCATTGCCAGTGCGTTAAGCTTTTATCTCGCAACATGGTGCTATACAAATCAATTGGCGCGGACAAAATAATTACCGCTGGAGAGCATCGGAAAGTCATCTGAGATAGCATATATTTCAACACGATACTCTCCACTTTGCCACTGGTTTCGAGACATGTTGATATAGTGCAAACGATCCGAAGACTTTATTGATATATTCTTAAACGCAAGCATTTGATTTGTGTCTTTATTAAACCATTTAACTAACACTTTGTGGCCATGATCTGCGCCAGTTTCAAAGGTAGCAGTAACCTTTTTCACCTCAGCGTCAAATTCATTTTGATTGGCATACCCTGCAAGTCCCTCCTCTCCATTACTGAAGTAAACACGTGAAGGTCCATGGTTAAGCATTTCTACATCATCATCATGATTTTCACCCAGCGCTATCTTACTGAGTCGCTCTGCCGCTTGTTTTATGTCAGATATCCGTTCGATACTGTCTTGGTCTAAAATCCCTTGCTGCAAAGCAAACTGAACAATTTCTTCGTCGCTTGCAAACTTCAAAGCAAAACTAGATGCTGTCGATAACACATCAGGTACAGTCTTTGTCTTGTGTTGTACTGGTGGTAACTTTTTTGGATCCGTACAGCTTGGCGTTAGCGTATCCTGCACAGGTTTTGAAGCTGTTTCAGCTATCGCAATTGCTTGCGTTTGAGGGGCTGACTTAAACCACAGCCCACTCAGGAGAACTCCCGCAAACAAGCCCAGTGAAAAAACGATCAAGCTTTTTATGTTCACGGGTAGCTACTAGCTGTTAAATGCATTTTTCAGCCACGTGTCTCGTTCAGAGATACAGCTTGCTGAAGAGTCGAAGCTTTTTAGGTAGTTAATTCTGTTATCACCACACTGAGTATCAAACTTTTTAACCGGACCAAAACATGATGCAAGGGCTTTTTTACCATCTTCAATGTAACCTACACACAGGTTGTATTGGTCAGGTTGATTGTCTGGCAACTGGATCCCACCGCCAGAATTACCCGTAGAGTTACTGCCACAATTCATTTGATCAACAACAGTCAGCGCGTAATTGGCTGCTTTTTTGTATACGTCATATGTATCTTTGTAAGTGGTTGTACGGCCAGTTTCAGGATCCGTACCTGTTTCACCACTTCGGCAGGCATTCATTGCTGCGGTAAAATACACATCCGCATTAGCGATTTGAGATGACGCTTGAACCCCACAAGCATTTGCAGCTTTTCGATCAGCATCAGAGATCAACTCGGTTAAATTACAGCTGTTCCCACTGCTACTTAAATCAACCGTCGTCTCATCTTCTCCGGTCCCTTCAGTACATGCAGAAAGCAGCCCTACACATGAAAGCACAGCTAATAGTGTCTTTTTCGAGGTTCTAATCATGTTTTCACTTCATCCCAATAGTATAAAAGCGCCGCATTCTATTGCCAAAAGAGCAACAAAACAAGAGGTGAAAATCGATGAGAAACGCCATAAATTAACATGAAATAAAACAACATTATGAAATGTAAGCACTTTAAAAACTAAAAAAGGAACATGATTTAACTGCGGTATAAAGCCACTGTCTTTATAGAAATATCAAGCCGTTTAAAAAATAGACTGAAGATATTTAAACAACTAATTAGATATACTATGACAAATAAATAAAGCTTTTAGATTATTTTTTAGATCACAACCGATTATTCCAAAATTAACAATTCAAATGAATGGTTTCGTATGTTGTTTACACATAAAGAAAAAAACGGAAAGTGCGACAATTTGTCACATCTCAATGGCGCTTAAGTTCTTTATACTCGCCGCAGTTTTTTTCGTGAGTTGTCTTAATGTTTTTGTATTCTAAAATTTCTCTTACGCTTTTGGGCCTAGGCCTTTCACATTGTGTTTTTGCACAACAAACCACACAAATTGAACGTTTTTCTGTCACCGGCTCAAAGATTCAAAATATTGATTTGGAATCCGCAAGCCCTATAACCACTCTCTCATCTGAAGATCTTGCCGCCACTGGTGTATCTAATATAGAAGAAGTACTACAAAGTCTAAGTGCCTCAGCAGGTCCCGCTGGAAACGCCACTAACGCCTACTGGACCAGTAATGGCTATGCTACTGCACAAGTAAATTTACGCGGTTTAGGGATAAAACGCACCCTAGTTTTACTCAATGGCAATCGTGTTGTTGCTGGCGGTACAGGCGCTAATGACAGTCCAGATTTAAATATGATCCCAATGGGCTTGATTGAGCGCATCGACATCCTCAAAGGCGGTGCTTCCGCCATCTATGGCGCAGATGCTGTTGCAGGTGTTGTTAACATAATTACCAAGTCAAACTTCGAGGGTACGAAACTCATTGTCAAAGCCGGTCAAAGCAGTAAAAAAGATGCCGAAAATGCTGAGCTCAACCTTTCTTTCGGCAGACGCTTTGAAAAAAGCCACGTTACAGTCAATATCAATTATGTAGACAATGGTAACGCCCTTCAATCAACCCGTAACCACTGCCCCCTAACAGAAGAAAATGGCGAGCTAGTTTGTACTTTATCAGGCACAACCGTAGGCGGTCGAGCCTTATTGGCCGATGGCCAAGAAGTGCAGTTTAATCAAACTGATGGACAAAATGGCGACCACTTTGAGCACTATGACAATCGTAAACATGGCTATAACTGGTTTAGCACACTGAATTCATACAGCCCGATGGAACGCCTTAATCTGGCAACATTTATCTCTGCTGAGCTTTCAGAGTCGGTCCAATTCGATACGTCGATACTTTATGCCAACCGTCAATCGGACCAAGTTGTCACACCGAGAAGCTTCCAGTCTGTGGAAGTATCAAAATATTTTGCCTACAACCCGACTGGGCAAGATCTTACTTTAAAGCGCCGCCGAAATGTTGAAGTGCCAAACCCAGAGTTTTATCAAAAGACCAATACCACCCAATTGACCTTTTCTTTGTCCGGGGAGCTATCAAATAATTGGCTTTGGCAAGCGAGTTACAACTGGGGAAAAAATACAGGCACAGATGGCTGGCGCTATGATTTTGACGATGACCGAGTTGCACAAACCCTCAATGCAGATATTTGCAGTACACAAGCAGGCGCCGCGATTCCCTGCGGGGATTACTTTGGCGTCGCAGAGCTCACTCCTGATGTCATAAACTATGTCACATATCAACGCGAAGGGACTGGCGGCAATCAGCTTCAATCTTTCAGTGTTGACTTAAATGGTGATATCGCCGAGCTGCAATCCGGGACAATGGCATTTGCCACAGGCCTTTCCATGCGTAAAGAAAAGGGGTGGCGCAACCCTGATGCCATCGCGATACGCAATAACGAGGAAGATGCCATCGCGGGTAACTCAGAAGTCACAGAAGCATTTGTAGAATTGTCTATCCCAGTGTTAGGTGAGCTGCCTTATGCTCAATCAGTAAAGACGGACATTGCGCTGCGCTACTCTGACTACCAAGATTTTGATGCTGAAACCACGTATAAACTCGGTTTAACTTGGCGTGTCAACGACCAGTGGCTGTTAAGAGGCGTGCGCTCCAGTGCCTTTAGAACCCCCACTATCACCGAACAGTTTGGCGGTACAAATATAGAGAACCTCATCACGGTAGACCCCTGCGATGGTGCTACAGGTTCACTATTACATAACTGCATAGCGGCGGGCGTACCCAACGGGTTTGTACAAGATGGTTCAACCGTTCGCACCGGCGTTGGTGGTAACCCGGATGTTGATGCAGAAACTGCAAATACTTTTACACTGGGTGTTGTTTATCAAAATACGTTGTTTTCAGTCTCGTTGGATTATTTTGACATTAATGTAGACAATGCTATCAATGCTGTATCCGGATCTAACATGCTGCGTCTGTGCTACAGCGATCCTGTTGCCTATCAAGCTTACTGTGACAATGTAACCCGCGACTCTACAACATACCAAGTTGTTAAACTTGAAAAGCGCCCAATGAATGCAGCCAGTGAAGAGGTTTCTGGCATAGATTTAAATATCAACTTAACCTCAACATATCAGGATGTTTCGTATCGGATCAATTGGGATACAACCCGCCTATTGAAGCACAACAATACTGCTTTTGAAGGCGCGGAAACTGAAGTGCTACTAGGGAAAATAACGTCTGATAGAGGAAGTTTTGCAAAATGGAAATCTCACCTTGCTGCAACTGTAAACCTTGGACAGTGGCAAGGCATTTACAGCATCCAATACATAGGCAACGCTGAAGATGAAAATGGCGGCGGTCCAATTGGCAGCCAAGTCCCTAGCGTGACATATCACGATATGCAAGTTGGTTATAGCGCTTCGGACTCGTTGACTCTGGCATTTGGTATCGACAACCTATTTGACAAGCGACCCCCCTTCTTAACGTCTTGGAATGATGCCAATACTGACGTATTTACGTACGACACTGTCGGTAGGCGTGGCTACGTAAAAGTCTCTTATCAATTCTAACCCCTTATGGTGACAAGTGTTCACTTGTCACCAATACCTCCTCGCTTTTATCACATCGTACCTGTCTAATTTGGATGTGACGACATGTCTATTCACTTGTTAAGATAAGTGCGTTTCACCTCAAACAAGGACTAATAAATGCCACCCGCTTTAATCGAAATAGGTTTACCAGTCGCGCTAATATTCATTATGGCGGGCGTAGGACTAAGCCTTAAGCCTGATGATTTTAAACGTGTTTTATTGCAGCCTAAAAGCTTTTTCATCGGTGCTTTTTGCCAGCTTGCTGTTTTGCCATTATTGGCCATCGCTACCATCGCCATCACGGGCTTAACAGGAGAACTTGCTATTGGTCTGTTTATCTTGTCATTGTGCCCCGGCGGTACTACTTCAAACCTCTATTCATACTTAGCAAAAGGGGATGTCGGACTTTCGGTATCTTTAACCGCTGTGGTTGGCTTTATAACACCCTTCACCTTGCCATTTTTGGCTGCATGGGCGATTAGCCACTATGGTCAAAATGGCAATGTAATTGAGTTCCCAATCTTAAAGGCTTGGTTACAGCTCATAGTCGTGGGTGTACTGCCAGTACTTATTGGTATGAGCATTAATGCAAAATGGCCTGAATTTGCTAAAAAAGCGAGTCCATATATTAGCTGGTTCTCTATCGCAGTACTGCTTCTCGTTATCGTCAGTATCTGCTTTAAACTGGGATCTAAGCTGGTCGATTACTTAATCATGGCTGGCCCCGCAGTGGTACTACTGAACCTGATCTCAATGATCGCAGGGTATGTAATCGCCGCAACTTTACTGCACAATGACACTCAAACTCGCACGATTACGCTCGAAGTTGGACTTCAAAATGGCACACTGGCACTGTTAGTAACGACCGGCCTGTTAGGTAATGAAGTCATGTCAATTGCGCCAAGCATATACGGATTGTTTATGTTTATCAGTGCGGGAGTGTTTACAGCTTGGGTAATCAAAAAACATAAAACAAGCTGACCACCAGATTGGCCCTGAAATCAAAAACAATACTACCAAAGCGCTCTCATGCGCTTTGGTAGGTTCCCAACACCATATCTTCGTTCAACAAAATCCAGTGATAAGAGATCTGCATATGTCACCGGGAGATGTGTCTGCCAAGTTTTGGGCCTAGCACTGCTGATTTGTAAAACTACTTTGAGCATGTCCGTTTCTCAGTTCAAAAATAGTAGTTTGAGACTGTTTTATCAGCATTCAATCAAGGACTTTTACGTTTCTACTTTTAGTTTTCGTTTTGCAAATTCGAACCAACTTTTCGTTAAACCTTAAAGAAGAAAAAAAATAAAGCACTGATATATAGATACTTATATAAAAGTGAATTATGGCACAGGTTTCGCACTCTTGTGTATAAATCATGAGATCAAAAGTGCAACCACAGAGAAACAACCTAAACGTAAGCCACGCAACAAGCGAACACATGATGCGATTTGTATAAACTTTTTTGTATCTGTTACCTGTGTGGTCTGAACGTCATCTGTTCTTCTACTTGTTGTTACTCTAGGCACAATGTGGGGTCAACCATAATGAAACTAGATAAAAGAGAGCTGTCGCTGCAGACAATGTATTTGAAACACGGGTTATTAGCGTTTCAAACTATGTATTCACAAAAAACAATTGACCGCTGGAATCACCTTTTAGACCCCATTTTTCAAAGCCGTAAATCTGAAGAACCTAGCTACGTGCAATCGAATGAGCTATTGGATCTTGGTATTCTCAATGAAGTAATATCTACAAAGTTGCTTAGTGCCATCACAGTACTGGACCCTTGCCCCGTGCTATTTCAATGTCATTGTATGGAAATAGATTGGGATCATATTGTCAGCAACAATTATTATAGTGATTTTGATGGTTGGCACAGGGGTGAACGCGATCCCAATATTAAGTCAGTTTATGGCTGTAGGCCATTCTCGATATACATTTACTTGACTGATGTAAAGCACACTAATGATGGCGCTTTTGAAGTCATCCCTGGATATGAAACTGGGCCACTCGAAAGTAATCTAAGTTGCTGCAACTTAACTGGCCGCAAAGGTACTTGCTTCTTATGGAACCGAGATTTATACCACCGTCTAAATGAGCACAACTCATCAGTAAAACAACGAATATTAAAATTATCCTTGCAGACCAATGGCTGGGCGAATTCGAGAGTACAGCTTGATGAATTTAAACGCGCACGAACTATCTTAAATGGTATTAGCCCAGCTTTGTCATACCTTTTTGGTAGTCATTTTAATAACAATCTCTCAATCAAAACAATTCCCTTCACTCGCAAAGGAGATCTTCCTCAGCTAAAGCCACTTGATTATTCGGCAAAAACAGAGATCCCATCTAAAGCTTCAATCATGTTGCGTAAGTTTAAAAACAAAGTTGATCAGGCGCTGGGGTTTTAATTTTTACGGGTGCCAATAATGAAAAGAGCGGCCACAACATCAAACAATTCTGCTTATTATGTTGAAGGCCTACAATCTCAAAGAGTAGTTCACAATAAGGTTTTGTGTGGGATTAACGACTATTATTGATATGTGATGACTGGGTGTACCAAACCCATTTAAAAGTATTAACAGACACGGCATTTTCACCTGACTTTATTGCTATGGAGGCGCGATGACACTACATAAATCCAAGCAACGGCATACGCATGTCAAACAGTTGCTTAGTAAAATGGACCCTGAAGCTGCGGCGAGCTTTACGTACAAACAGCGAAAAGCACTGGACAAAGTCATCAATACTCGCGGATGGAATAATCATAAAATTGATTTTAGACCGACACTTGCACTGCCATTTTTGCCTTGGAGCTTCTATTTTGTTTTGCTTGGAGGGGTGAATAAACGCAGCTTGAGCTCCACAGAGCGCTTCACCGCTGCACTGATATTTTTGACTCTTTTGACCCTTGTTGGATTGATAACACTGGGGCTTGTTATGGCGATCCTTTATTTGTTTAAGTCTTGGCTCGGTATTGACCTTTTTCCAAATGAGTCATTAGGTATTTGGGACCAATTCAAAGCGCTGTTTAAATAGATTGAGAGAAAAACAACTTTGTATTTCAGTATATTGTCTAAATCCCCCTTTTCCAATGGCCAAAAAGTCACTTTTCATGGTGGGTATTCTTGCTTAACACTTTCTGATCTGTGCACGACTTGCCAAAATTATAAGCATGACAACGCAGCCCTGCTCTGTCGATAGAACGCTAAAAAGGCGCAATTACCGCGCCCTTGCCTACTAACCCCTAACTCAATTGAGTAGCAATGCTGGCAACGTGTTTGCCTTGAAATTGCGCTAGAGCTATTTCTTTTTCTGAAGGCGCTCTACTGCCATCGGCACCAGCAATACAGGCAGCTCCCAATGGCGAGCCACCTTTGACTTCTGAAATATCCGTTAGCTCTGGTGCCGCATACGGCAGACCAACCACCACCATACCGTGGTGAAATAACGTAGTATGAAATGATTGAATTGTGGTTTCATTACCCCCGCCAGTGCCTGTCGATGTAAATACACTGCCCACTTTACCAATAAGTTTTCCACCAGCCCAAAGCCCGCCTGTTTGATCTAAAAAGTTGCGCATTTGTGACGCCATATTGCCAAATCGCGTCGGAGTCCCAAAAATAATGGCATCATACTGCTCAAGTTCAGCAGGCGTTGCGAGCTGCGCACCTTGGTCCAATTTAACACCCGCGCTTTTTGCCACCTCATCAGGCATTAATTCAGGTACTCTCTTGACCGAGACTTCAACTCCATCAACCGACTGCGCCCCTTGTGCAACAGCATTTGCCATCGTTTCAACATGACCATAGCTTGAATAATAAAGTACTAAAACCTTCGTCATTTTTCTTTCTCCTCTTGAGTCAATCTCGCGACTGACAAAAATATTTTTTAACCAATCAAACACGATTTTTATTCCCTCGTCATAGGTGTGTAATCAACACCCATTCAAACTCGACAGAGATAGATTAAGCCAAGAGCAAATTGCCTGCTTCGCAAAAAAAAGCACACATCATTCCAAAAAAAAGAATATAAAAATGCTATTTAAGTCATATTCGAACTATAAAAACGAAATTTAATTGGGCGACATTAGGCGTTGATAAGTACACACAATAAGTGCATCGGCCACTAGACCCACTCATGTGAATTTAAATCCGCCAAAAAAGCATAGAGGAAAACGGTAAGTGGTATACGCAGAGGTGCCATCTACAAACGGCAGTGCATTCTGTATGATGACAAAGGAGAGTGATAGAACTTCCACCACTCTATAAAAACTAAAAATTAATCTCGCTCAAAAACCAGTGGCATGGCGTTGTTTGGCACGTCAACTACAGCACCATCTTGATATACACATTGGCCATTTACAAAGGTATAGCGGATCTGATGAGAGAACTGATGACCAACAAATGGTGACCACTGACAATGATACAAGGTGTTATCGTGGCGCACAGCTTCACCTGGTTTTGCACTCACAACTGCCAAGTCAGCAAAATATCCCTCTCGAACGAAACCACGCTGCTGAACTTTATAACGCTTGGCTGGGTTGTGAGCCGTCTTTTCGACCACTTGTGCCAAACTCATGGTGCCGCGCTTAACTTGGTCAAACAAGGTCAATAAAGCGTGCTGAACCAAAGGTAAGCCAGCCGGCGCTTGTGCAAAAGCTTGCTGCTTTTCTTCCCATGTGTGTGGCGCGTGGTCGGTCGCAATGATATCCAAACGACCATCATTTATCGCATTGATCAAAGCAAGTCGATCCGATTCAGCTTTGATTGCTGGATTACATTTTATTAAATTTCCTAAACGTTCATAATCGTCTTGGTTGAACCACAGGTGGTGTACACAAGCTTCCGCAGTAATTTGCTTGTTATCAATCGGTCCTGACTCAAATAAATCTAGTTCTTTGGCAGTGGTTAAATGCAGTACATGAAGCTGTGTGCCATATTTTTTTGCAAGGCTCACAGCATAGGAAGAAGACTGATAACAGGCGTTGGCATCACGAATAACCGGATGATCTTGTATTGTTAGATCCTTCCCTCCTAATCTAGCTAGGTTGTCACTGATCACATCACCTTTTTCACAGTGGGTCGCAATTAACACCGGACATTCTCTAAAAATGGCTTCAAGTGCGCTGGGATGTTCAACGAGCAAGTCTCCCGTTGATGCACCCATAAATACTTTTACCCCACATACAAAACTGGGATCACACGCCTTGATCTCATCTAGATTGTCAGGTGTTGCGCCAAGGTAAAAGGAGTAGTTTGCTACAGATGTCTCAGCAGCAATATGATGCTTTTGGATCACTGCCAGCTTGTCTGTCGTCGCAGGACTCACATTGGGCATCTCCATGAAGCTGGTTATACCACCAGCTACCGCGGCGCGTGATTCTGTTCCTATCGTACCTTTCCAATCTAAGCCTGGTTCTCTGAAATGCACCTGATCGTCAATCATGCCGGGAATTAGGAAGTCACCTCTCAAGTCAATAACTTGCTCTATCCCTGTAGGTGTAATATCAACTGCAATTTTGTCAATCCGTTGCCCGACAATTCTTACATCACAGCGCTCAACTTTGCCTTCATTTATTAGCTGAGCATTTTTTAATAGGATATTCGCCATTTCTACTTCACCTTTAAACACGCGTTAAAAAATCTATTTAGACAATACAGCAAGCTAGTCACTAACTAAGCGTTGGCCATTTGCCCTTCCTCCAGCGCCTGACAAGCAGTACAAATACCTTGAAACTCAAACTGGGGTGAGTTCAACTGATAACCATGAGATTGGATTTGCGCAGACAGTTGTGCCATCAAATCAGCAGGCATATGTACTTCTTCTACTTTTTGACACATGGAGCAAATTAAAAACTGGGTATGGGGGTGGGGCTTATGGCAGTCGATATGTGTGCAGCAGATATATTTGTTCACAGTATCTAATTTGTGCACCAAATCTGCCGCAACAAGTAAGTCGAGAATACGATAGATCGACACAGCAGGCAGCGTTAAGCCCAAATTCTGCTTACAATATTGAACTAACTCGTAGGGAGATAGAGCCTTACCAGCCATCTTCAGGCCTTTGAAAATCGCGATTCTTTTCTCTGTTGGTTTGATTCCTGCGTAATTAAAAATTTCCACAAATTCATCAGATTGGTTATTTTTATTATTTTTTTGACTCATATAGACTAATTTCCTTGCCACCCCGCAATTAATGTTACAGTATAACATATCACAAAATACCTACATTAAGTACTTATTTTCGTGTATCACGGCAAGTGACACGAAAGCATCATTAAGCACCGTTAAGATTATTACGTTAATTGCTTTGGGAGTATTAAGCATGGTCACACGTAGACAATTCACAAAAAGCACCGTGGCATTGGCATTTTTAGGCCTCAATAGCAGCATACTAGGTTGCGCACGCAAACAAGGTATCACGCCAACCCCAACTACCACGGGGTATGGTCCTCTTATCCCTGACCCAAAAGGTTTATTAGACTTGCCAAAGGGATTTAGTTATCAAGTTATTTCTGCGTTAAATGATAAAATGGACGATGGTTTGAGCGTGCCTGACAACGCGGATGGTATGGGTTGTATTGCTCTTAGTAGCAATCGTATTGCTTTGGTTAGAAACCATGAACTAAGTCCAAAACATTTGCAAAATGCGGCATCAGATATTGCCGCACATAGAACAAAAAAAGCCTACGATACATTCAACCAAGACGTCGCGCTGCCAGGTGGTACCACAACCTTAGTTTATAACCTTGATACACAACAAATCGAACAACAATACTACAGTCTTGTCGGTACCATTCGTAACTGTGCTGGCGGAACAACACCTTGGGGTACGTGGCTAAGCTGCGAAGAAACAGTGCGTTTAGCAGACAGTGAAATTGATAAAGATCACGGTTATATATTTGAAGTCCCGGTCGACCAGCCTGGTTTATGCGACCCTATACCACTGGTAGACATGGGGCGCTTCAACCATGAAGCCGCAGCAGTAGATCCCAGAACAGGTATAATCTACCTGACTGAAGATAGAGGCGATGGCCTTTTTTACCGTTTTATACCTCACCAAAAAGGTAGGCTTGCGCAAGGTGGCATATTACAAGCTTTGGTATTTAAAAGCCTAAATAAGTTCGACACGCGAAACTGGCAACAACAAAATATGCCGCTTTCAAATTGGTACGAAGCTGAATGGGTAACACTAGACAATCCGCAAAGCCCAGAAGACGATCTTAGAATACGTGGATATGACCTTGGTGCAGCAGTATTTGCACGCGGAGAAGGGATCCATTTTGGTGACAATGAACTGTACTTTTGCTGCACAAATGGCGGCGGGAAACAGTTAGGCCAGATCATGCGCTATCAACCCTCAGCATACGAAGGCACAGATAAAGAGGCTACTTCGCCCGGTCAAATTCAGCTTTTTTTAGAGAGCAGTGATAAATCTCTGTACGACTTTGGCGACAATCTAACCGTGACACCGCAAGGGCACCTTCTAGTATGTGAGGACCAGTATACATCCAACCCAAGCAACCACTTGAGAGGCGTTTCACCACAAGGAGCTGTTTATCCTTTTGCTAAATTGCGAACCACTACCGAATTGGCAGGAGCCTGCTTTTCTCCAGATGGTACAACGTTATTCGTCAATGTCTACTCTCCGACTAAAACACTAGCAATTACCGGAGATTGGCAAAATTATCACAGTGTGGGATAAGGACTATTGCAGCCAGTTTTCGCTGGCTGCAAGACGCACTCTCAGTGCAAAAATAGACTTAATCGCCTCAACGTTACGCGTGATGTCGTCTATTACGTCGTCTTTTCAGGTAGGGGAAAAAGAACAGCACTAGCCCTGTTACAGAAATCACTAAGGTCGCAAAGGACACAGGTAACATTAACCAAATATTGGCATTTTTCTCAAAAAAGGTGCCATCGTGAAGGCTTTCGATTAATTCTGAGTTACGTTTTGCGACATGCAAAATTTCACCGGTTTGGTTGTCGATCTGAATTTCTATTTTATTGTTGCTACGAATTTTAGTGATCCCTTTAGCTGGTCTCACATCCAAACGGTTAATATCATCCCAACTCTCGATTTGAGCCGCGTCGACTGACTTTGCAGCTGTTAGTATTTGCGTAAAGCTTAGCGTTGGTACAGTACCAACTCCCTGTGCCGAGGGCGGCTGAATAAAACTAAACTCTTTTCTTACCAGCAACAAAATACCGGTAATAATGATCACAAGTAACGGCAACGAAATAATAAAACTCGCCCACCTGTGAATACTTCTATTTTTTCTATTAAAGCTCATTGTTTCTTTTAGAATTGCATACTTGTTGATAGTTTAAAACTGCGTTCTGGCTGCAAAGCGGCATCTTCATCCAGACTCCCGTAGTAACGCTCATTGGTGAGGTTATTAACTCCGATATTAACAGTTTGCTGACTGTTAAGTTGATGCGCAAGAGATACATCCCATACTGTAAAAGATTCTCTCGACAATTCAGAACCCCCCACTTCATCCACTTTAAAAGTATGGCGGTAGGAGTTAGACAACGACCAATTGCCAAAATTCACTAATAAGGTCCAGCTGAGTTTTCTTGGGTGTAAATCATCAAGCCTTTGCTGACTACCATCCTCGCCGCTTTGTCGCTGATAAGCAAAGATATGCTCTATGTTGTCACTAGCATACCACCGTAATTCAGCCTCAAAGCCAACAATTTCAGCTTGATTTAAATTACGATAACTCAAATGACCAGCTTGGGTCTCGTAGCGATCGATGTAGTTATCTAAGTCGTAGTGATAAAGCGCGCTATACAGGCTCAGTTGCTCCGACGCATGCCAGTTTAGTGAGAGCTGCTTACCAACACTGGTTTCTGGCTTGAGCGACTGGTTCCCAACAATAAGGCCCCTGGGAGTTTGACCGTAAAACAACCGTTCTGATAACGTTGGATAGCGAAACCCACTGCCCACGTCCAGCCCTAATTCCAGCGTATCCGAGAGTGGCAACATGGCTGCAAACGAGGTATTCAAACGACTATCTGTTGTATCATCTGATTGTAAGCTTTGCTGCGTCAACCAGTCATACCTCAAACCAAAATCAAAATTAACCTTACCCCAATTCCAATGTGTTTTACCATACAATGCAAAGTTATCTTCTTCTGCATTCAACTCATTATTTATGCTGGTTGAAATATTGTTTTTTGTATCTTCGAGCAACTCGTAATCACTGGTAATTTTGACACCTTTTCGAGATAGCCAATCAATGCCCCAGTGACTTTCATTTTCCCCCATGGTTACTTGCTGCAACCATTGGCCACCAATCGTGTGGCTTTGATACTGACTCAGGCCATCATAACGTTCAAATCTAGCTGTCCTGCTGTCCCAATTTTGATAGTGGTGATAAAACTTTGCCATCCAATCTTGATCGCCATTCAATTGCACTTGCGCTAATGAATGCAGCTCATCAGGATAGTCGCTGATCTGCTTAGTAGGATATTTCGCGTTACTTTTACCAATGTCGCGACCATAACTAGGCAGCCAGGAATAAGTTGTGGTAAAACCATCATGTTTGGATTTGTATCTTACCAACCCAGAGAACCGCTCAAATTGTGTATGTAGTTCATCCCCATTGGCCGCATGGGCATTGTTCGCGTGTTGATATGCAATAGCAGCGGTAAAGTCATTGCTTTGATGCTTAAGATTCAAATCAACACCTTGGTTATGACTTTGTCCAGACACCGTGAGCTGTGTTTTATCGGGCATTTCTGTACTTAAACTAATAACCCCCCCCATGGCTTGGGAGCCATATAGCGTCGAACTTGGGCCTTTAATAACATGCCCTAGATTAAATAGCGCAGGGGAAATAAACGAAGCCGAATTACCTGCTCGCCTATCTGTAATGATTGGAATGCCATCAATCTCAGTACGTATTCTTCCACGACTGAAGCCTCTAATCGCATAACTTTGAAACTGACCACCTTGGCCGTTTAAACTCACCCCAGTGAGCGATGTCAGCTGATCTGCAATGGTCCTATTTAAAGAAAAAGTAAAGCGCTCATCTAAATACGACGAGGTATGATTGGATGCGGCAATAGTAAGAGATTCTTTTGGCGCTAAAATCTCGATGACTTCAAGTTGCTCACCATTTGCAATTACCACCACCGGCACACAAAGGCAAAAAAATGGAATTATCGTTTTCATAGTTAAGGTACAGCTCAATTAACTCATTATGCGTTTTGTTATCGTTGTTTCATCAGGACTTCTTCATTGTTAACTAATTAAAAGGCTAAGCATTTTTCGTCCTGGAAATATGCCAAATTACTTGATTAACATAAAGCTTAGCATTTGATCGCAAAACGGCGTCGCTAAGTACGACGCCGTTGAAAGGTAAAGGCTACTTGGCAATAACCGATGCACCCTTAGTCCAAGGACCGCCCGCATCAACAATTGCTTGTTGAATACTCGGGATAGTTTCTACTTTTAAGGTAGAAACACGCTTAATAACGTCTTCTAACCCTTGTTGAGCAAAACCAAACTGCTGACGATGCTGTTTAGTTGGCCCATACGTTGACCACAGCGCAGACATGGCATAACCCAAGCGGCTTGAGATATTGGCTGGCTTTGCACCCATTCTTGTACGCGACTTCAGGCCGTTTAACTCAAAGTTAATCGCATTAATATCAGCTTGTGCTTGTGCATAAGCTGATTCAAGAGCGTTAATATTACCCGGAGTACGATCGATTGCGGTACGCAATACTTCCATTGTTTTTGTCATTTCGCCTAATACAGCGGTTGTGGACGTGTAGCGTCTTTGTACATCTTTAAGTTGCTTACTGAATCGCGCGATTGATTCTGCTGTTGGACCAGATACTGCACCTTCCGTAATTGGTTGCAGTTCAAACTCTACAGGGCTTGCTAGTTGCGAGATTTCCCCTTTCACGCGCTTGTAAAGTGTTGCAGTGTATTTACCTGGCATAACCATTGTACTCATCGCAAACGGGTCCCACATGGACGCTTTTTCGCCTGTAATTGCTTGGTTAGCTGCGTACTCCATGTCCCAAGTCACACGGTGTATCCCTTTACTTGCTTTGCCTGCAACACGGTCGACGAACTGACCTTGCGCATCGCGAATTTCAAGATAGACCACAGGTTTTGGTTCTTGGTTTTCTTTTTCGATGTCTTCCCATGCTGGATACTTAGGATACTTCTCATCTTTAACCATTTCTTTTTCAGCTTTTTGGCGCTGCTCTTTAGCTGTTAGTAAGCTGTCTTTTAAGAAATAAGTTAAGGTAGCACCATGATCAGGATTTTTCGCCACATATCGATCATCACCATCTGTATTACTGTGGTTTGTATCTAGTTGGAACCATTTAACCGGGCGGCTTGGGCCCATCAGGATAGCCTCTTGCTCCATGGCTTGCTCTGTCAATGCACGCAGCGGTGCGTAATCATCAAGAATATAAATACCACGGCCAAAAGTACCCGCCACTAAGTCATTTTCACGGCGTTGTATTTTTACATCACGGGTTGAAATCGTTGGGATCCCGCCATTTAACTCGATCCACTTTTTACCGCCATCCACGGTGAAGAAAATACCGAACTCAGTACCAATAAACATTAAGTCTTTGTTGACGTGGTCTTGTACAATTCGCCACACTAAGTGATTCTCAGGCAAGTCTTTAGCAAGTGACTTCCAAGTTTTACCTAGGTTTGTCGACTTGATCAGATATGGTTTGAAGTCACCGTACTTGTGATTATCAAGGGCCACATAGACAGTATTTGGGTCGAACAAGTCTGCACGGATATCATTGACATAAGCAGTTTCAGGTACACCTTTCACACGCTTCAAATCAATCTTTTTCCAATTTTTACCACCATTGCTGGTCACTTGGATCAGGCCATCGTCGGTACCAGCCCACAATATATTTTCGTCAACAGGGCTTTCTGAAAAGTTCGCAATCGTATGATACTCAGACATGGCGTAGAGATCCCAACCGGCTTCTACCGACCAAGTCCTTCCCATCATTGGGATATGCATACGGTTGCCGTTTTTAGTCAAGTCACCAGAAATAGGTGTCCAGCTATCACCGCGGTCATCAGAGCGCCAAACTCGTTGCGAAGCAAAGTAAACGCGTTTGGGGTCGTGCGTCGAAACATTTACTGGCGCATCCCAGTTAAAGCGCTCAGCAGGATCACCTAGACGCGGCTGAGGTTTGATATAAACATTCTCACGAGTCTTAAGATCATGACGAGTTAAATTGCCCTGCTGCCATTGAGAATACATGATATCCGGGTTACCAGGCTCAACAGCTGGTTGATGTCCATCACCACCAAGGGTTAAGAACCAGTCTTTATTCTTGATACCTTCTTCACGTAGGGTGCGCGAGGGGCCACCTTGTGTAGAGTTGTCTTGCGCACCAGCATAAACTTTATAAAATGGCTTAGAATCATCAGGCGCGACCTTATAGAATTGCGTCAATGGTAAATTAGCCATAAAGCGCCAGTTAGCCATACGGTCATGAGACATATAAATGCCACCATCGGAGCCGATCAACACAAAATCAGGATCTGTGGGGTGAAATGCCATCGCATGGTCGTCTACGTGTTTACGCTTAGTATTGATAGGGGTCCAAGTTTTACCACCGTCATCGGAAACTTTACTGTAGTTGCTCGCGATGTAAATACGATCAAACTGGTGCTTGTCCGCGAAGATCTCTTGGTAATAGTGGGGACCTGTACCGCCACCAACTTCATCAGACATCTTCGTCCAGCTCTGACCCCGGTTTGCTGAGCGATATAATCCGCCCTTGCGGTTGTCAATTTCAACCGCTGCATATACGACATCTGGGTTGATAGGCGAAATCGCTAAACCTATTTTACCCATATTGCCAGTTGGCAAGCCTGTCTTTAGCTCTGTCCAAGTCTCACCGCCATCATCTGATGTGTGAATGCCTGAAGCGGGCCCAGTTCCAACGTAAGTTGCTACTTTTCTTTGTCGAGACCAAGTGGCTGCATACAGTTTATTAGGGTTTCTTGGATCAATTAATAGTGAGGTAACACCTGTCCACTCATCTTCTGGTTTGAGCACCAACTTCCAAGTTTCACCACCATCAGTGGTTTTATATAACCCGCGCTCTCCACCACCAGTCCAAAGTGGACCTTGCGCCGAAACCCAAACTGTATTTGAGTCTGTCGGATGAACAATAATGTCAGAAATACGCTCGGACTTCTTCAAGCCCATGTTTTTCCAAGTTTTACCGCCATCCATTGACTTGTAGACACCATCACCAAAGCTGATGTGTCGGCCCCCATTATTTTCTCCGGTACCAACCCAGATTATGTTTGAGTTACTCGGATCTATGGTCACATCCCCTGTTGAATACACCGCTTGTTTGTCAAAGATAGGTGTCCAGGTTGTGCCCGCATTCTCTGTTTTCCATACACCACCCGATCCCACCGCAGTGTACCAAGTAGATGGATTGTTTTGGTCAACTTCAATATCTGCAATACGTCCGGACATATAAGCCGGGCCAATATTGCGCAGTTTCATCGCTTCAAAGGTTTTGCTGCTAAAAATTGACTTTTCCACATCTGATTTCGCGGCCAGTGTATTCGAACTAGCGCACGCTAAAGACACAGCTACAGCTGCTTTTAGTAGTACATTCATTTTCCCACCGATGTTGATTTTAGTTTTTATCCTCGTCAACATTAACTTAAAAAATGATAGACGTATGTAAATATTCGCTGAGGTTACAGAAATTAGAGTCTAAAGTTATATTGTAACATTTTATGTCCCCAAACAGCCGAAATGAAATTTAAGCACCTGAAAACGGTACTTTTTCGCGAACACTTTAAAAACGCAAAATCGGAAAGAATAGAACTTTCAATAGTCCTAGTTACAAATGGCAGTATTTACTTGCTGTAACAAGTGATTATATTGTTGAGGTGAGAAATGTCAGGTTCTGCGCTTTCGCTTGTTTAAATTGGCCCGTCAAAGTTTCAGGAACGGGCCAAAAACTAAATGTTTACTTATAAGTATTTGTTTGCAGTTGAGATAGGAGCTTAATGCCAAGTTTTTCAGCAACAATACTCAGACCAAGCCCAAAACGCTCAGCCAATGCCTTTTTGGTTTTGTACTTCACACTGAAAAGCTGGTGAGTTTCGTTTAACTCCAATAGCAAATCGTCACTTGTTTTGATTTCATCTACCAAGTCAAATTCTTTTGCATGAGTCGCAAACCAATGTTCACCCGTTGCAACCTTATCAATATCTAGGCTCGGCCTGTGTTCGCTTACAAACTGCTTAAATAGCGTGTGGGTATGCTCTACTTCACTTTTGAATTTATCACGACCTTGGTCGGTATTTTCACCAAACATGGTTAACGTGCGCTTATATTCACCCGCTGTGATCTGTTCAAAATCCACGTCGTTCTTTTTCAAAATTTTATTGAAATTAGGAATTTGAGCCAGTACGCCAATCGAGCCAACAATCGCAAAAGGTGCAGCAACAATTTTATCTGCCACACACGCCATCATGTAACCACCGCTTGCAGCGACTTTATCGACACTGATAGTCAGAGGCAAACCCGCTTGCTTTAAACGGATCAATTGAGATGCGGCTAAACCATATCCGTGAACAACGCCACCACCACTTTCCACATTAACAAGCACTTGGTCTTTGTCCTTGTTGGCAATGGTCAAAATTGCTGTAATTTCTTCTCTTAAGCTCGACACCTCATGCGCGTCAATGCTACCAGAGAAATCAATGACAAACGCTTGCTTCTCTGGTTTTTCATCCGTCTTCTTCTTGTTTTCTTTAAGGTGTGCTTTTAATGCTTTTTTATCTAATGTTTGCTGTAAAAACTCTTCCTTCGTTTCTGCTAACTGAGAAGATAAGTCTTTGACTTCAATTTCTCCAGATTTGCTCTTTGGTTTTTGACTTGCGCCCACAATTAAAACGATAATGGCACCAATAGCAATTACGATTGTCACCGCTTTTGCCAAAAATAAGCCATATTCAAACAAAAATGCCAATGCTATCTCCCGACCTTTGCTGTAAAAGTATTTAATTAAAAACCGCTCAGCGGTAATTGTTAATCTTGTCCTAAATAAGATTACTTTGCAATAACAGTGCTAATTGCGATACCAATTATCGGTAAATCAGCCATATTCAGAGGAATATTTAGTCAATCGCTGTAGCCTTTCATTCACACCACTCTCCAAAATAAATTTAACAAGTGTCAGCGCGATTTAGGACGGATCACAGGCATAAAAAAAGCCGCTACTTAGCGGCTTTTTTTGATGTTTCATATTACTTCGCAATTACACTTGAGTCCGTAACTGGTAACTGTAGCCCTTTAGAAGCTAAGTAAGTCGCAACTTGCTTCTGCATCTCAGCAGTCGCTTGTGCGTGGCCTTGAGCCGTTCCACCAGTTTGCTGATCAAATGAAGGGGTTAGCAGCGAGCTATGATGGCCTTGTGAGAAGTTAACCACATATCGTCCAGCAGTGCCGTCAGTTGACTGCTGTGACTCTGTGACCGTTTCTAATCCCATCATTGCAGCCAAAGGTGTGCTGCCGCCAAGCGGGTTGCGCGGTAATGTTGTCGCAGGAATAACTTGGTCACCCTTATTCTCACCTTCACCGCCAACCACTACGCTCATATACATTGGCGTATTTACTGCGCGTACAAGCGGCGCGTAATTGAGAGGATCAGCGCTGTCCAACACGGTTTGTGATGCGTAGGCAAATTGATCAACTGTCGCGTTAATCGCACCTATAGACGCCAAGTCACCTTCCGCCTCTAAATTAGCAACAAAGGTATTGTATGCACATGCTGCAAATGCACTTGCACTACCTGCAAACGCGCTACAATCAGCCACTGCACCTTCTTGGAGGTAACCGCTAAACTTTTTAGACACAGCTAAATCTGACGCACCTTGCAGCACAGCAGTTTTAACAACCGGTCCAAAAGAAGCAGACTCAACTAGGAAGTTTGCAATGCCCGCACCACCACTAGACAATGCCGCAGGCCCTACCTTAAACAGCGCCTCAGCTTGTTTCAAACGTTCATCAGTAAACGGTAAATTAGCGTGTGCAATAAAGCTTGGCGCAACAATTGAGCCCAGTGACTGACCAACAAAGCTCACGTCGTGTGTATTAAAGTTAAGTGGCACTTGAGATGCCGCGTTAATAGCATGCAAGCCCAGTCTTAATGCTAATAAATCAGCTGTAGATTGACGTAAGTTATCACGCGCAACTAATAGTGACTGCAGATTCATGTAGTGCAGCACGCTTTTTGTCGACGCATTGAACTCGTCGTTGCCATCACCATCAACATCAATACCGCGCTCGCCATGTAATGGGTGGTCAATAGCGACCGTTGCAAAGCCAGCTTGAGACAGTGCTAACGTTAGGCCAAGCATATCTTCTTTTTTACTGGTAATTCCATGCTGCATGATCACAACACGGAAACCAGTTTCGGGTGCTGGTGACAACGGGAATGTGATTTGCACTGGTGCATTCGCAACCCACTGCTCTTCAGGAATAGGATTGTACTTAGTAACAAACTTTTGTGCATCCAAACCAAGGTCACGAAGTTGACCTCCGGACAGTTGTTGACACTGTTCGTCTAACGACCCAGCTGCCGGCTCTGGAAGCTGGCCACCCGCTGCAGCCGTTGCGGCCATAACAGCGACACCATTGTCACATTTTGCTTGCCAATAAGTATCAGCCAATGCAGCGCTTTCACCATTTTTCGGTCTTGAAAGATATTGTGGTAACTGGATGTTACCTTTTAGATACCTAATACCACCAGCTGCTTGAAGCAACTCAGGAGGCAGTGTTGCAGCAAGACCAAACTCTTCAAATTTGTCTGCAACCGAAACAAAGTCTTGCTCAGCTACCGTCACCATAGGTTGGCGCTCTGTATTAATCGTTGCGGCAAGTAACTGCTTGATGGAACCAACAACAGCACCTGTAGACTGAGTTGTCATTGCCGCTGTATACACAATCTCTTCAGCGCTAATTGATTCACTCGCAACCAATGCTCGTTCATAGCTGCGAATGACAGCTTGAAGCGACTGCTGAGCGTCGGTCACCAGTGGTGCTTCTTGTCTTAGCAATGTATAGGTCGATGAAGGAGTTAGACTACGTCCACCGTCGATGCCATCTTTAATATTTGTCGTCAAGACGGTAATGTACGTGGTATTCGTCTTAAATGGCTTAACAGGTATAATATTAATGTTCTGGCCATCGCTACTTAACTGAGATACGAAATCCCCAGTTGGACCAAACGTCAACTCACTGACGACACGACAGGCAAGTGCAGGCGTTAACTGAGCACACGCTTCAGTTTGACCATCATTACCCATCGCAACTTCAAAAATTCTTACCGCGCCTGGGGCTGCAACCGTCGCGGCGTCAATTGTCACGCCTGAAGGAGTATTCAAGCCAATTTGATATGGCATTTGTGTAGACCAACCGTCTAAACCACCGAGCGCTAGAGAAGGGTCTGCGTAACTCGCACGTGATACCTGGGGCTTTGAATCACCATCTAGCTCTCCTGGTATATTTAGTGTGCCATCTTGTGTCCCGCTAAACAGAATATCATTGGGGACGGAAATAACACCATTTGAGGGATCAAATTTAACCGATGCAACCGGTGTTACAGGTTTGGTGTCTTGCTTTACATCTTCTAGCGTTTCACCGCCACCACAGCCTGCGAGGGCGGCTGAGACAGCAAGTGGTAGTAACAGTTTCTTCATTGTTTTGGCTCCGACATAATTTTATTATTATTGTTTCTCGGTCAGCGCCTACATTTGCCTCTATGTTGTAAGCACAAATAAGCCGCCGAGAATAATTCGTTAAAACTATGTAATTTTGCTTTTAATAAGACATTAGACCAGTTTAACTTAACGCAAAGTGTAGCCTTTCGCCACTCCTATTTGCAATAAATTCGATAACTTGCGCCATGACTATGATAAAATATAGCAAATGTATTTGTTCGAGGTCCAATATGCAAACATATAATGCAGCTAACAACGCGTTAGAAAATAAAGTGATTTTGGTCACAGGTGCGGGTGATGGTATCGGCCGTATTGCCGCAATTAATTATGCGAAACATGGCGCCACTGTGATTTTGTTAGGGAAAACTACCAGCAAATTAGAGGCTGTATACGACGAGATCATTAACGCAGGTTACCCAAAACCCGCAATTGTACCTTTGGACTTAAAAGGCGCGACAAAACAACACTACAGAGACTTAGCTTCTACGATTGAACAGCAGTTTGGTAAACTGGATGGCTTACTTAACAATGCGGCAATTTTGGGAACAATGGGCCCTCTAGAACATTTCTGTGTATCGACTTTTGAAAGCGTGATGAAGGTGAATGTCACTGCACAAGCCATGATCACGCGTTTTCTTTTCCCGGTTATGCGTAAGGCCCCAAGCGCATCTATAATTTTCACATCCTCTGGCGTTGGTCGCCAAGGCCGTGAATTTTGGGGCGCCTACGCTATCTCAAAATTTGCGACTGAAGGTATGATGCAAACTTGGGCCTGTGAAGTGGGAAAAACAAACATTCGTGTCAACTGCATTAATCCTGGGGCAACTCGCACCAGTATGCGTGAAGCCGCTTTTCCTGGCGAAGACAGAGACAAGTTGAAGACAGCTGAAGACCTTATGCCAACTTATTTATATTTGATGTCTGATGACTCACTAGAAGTAAATGGCCAATCAATCGATGCACAGCCAAAATAGACATCTTTATTTAATCAAAAGCTAAAAACAAAAAAGGGCCTAAAGGCCCTTTTTTAATGTGCTTAATATTATCGACGCTTGTTTTGCTTCAAACGTTGATTGTGCTTGTGTACTGCTTTTCTAATACGGTTAACTTTTGCGCGTTTATCTTTGCGCTTTTCAGGCATAACAGACAACTTAGTTTGCGTTTCAGGTCTCAAGCTCACAGATTTGCGCAAGTAATTGACATCTTCTAACTTGAGCTCTTCCCACCCACCTTGTGGTAGACGTTTATTCAGTTCAAGCTTACCATAACGCACACGGATCAAGCGTGACACTTCAACTTCTTGTGATTGCCATAAACGACGTACTTCGCGATTACGCCCTTCTGTTAGCGTTACATTAAACCACTTGTTGATGCCTTCACCACCACGCGGCTTAATTGATAAAAACTTAGCTGGGCCATCTTCTAATTCAACACCTTGTGAAAGTGTTTTCAATGTTTGATTCGTGACTTCACCAAATACACGTACCGAGTACTCACGCTCTACCTCGTACTTAGGGTGCATTAAACGGTTGGCCAACTCACCATCATTGGTAAACAGTAGTAGGCCTGATGTATTGATATCTAATCGGCCGATTGCAATCCAGCGATCACCTTCTAAACGCGGTAGTCTGTCAAATACCGTACGGCGGCCTTCAGGGTCTTTACGCGTACACAGCTCACCTTCAGGCTTGTGATACATTAAAACTCGGCAAATACGCTCTTCTTTTTGCTCGATCTTAACCACATGGCCATCCACTCGGATCACCGCATTTTCTTCGACTCTGTCGCCTAACTTAGCAACTTTACCATCAACACTGACACGGTTTGAATCGATATATTTTTCCATTTCACGACGCGAACCTACACCCGCGCGCGCTAATACTTTTTGTAGCTTTTCACTCATTCTGATGGTTCTCTCACAGAAGGATCATTTAACATCTGATCTAGCTTCTCACTCTGCAACTCTGGTAGTTTTGGTAACCCATCCAGACCCGACAATGAAAAGTAATCTAAAAATAATTTGGTTGTCGCATACAGCGCCGGTTTACCGGGGACTTCTTTATGACCAACAACTTTTATCCACTGCCGCTCTAACAAACTCTTCATAATGTTGGAGCTGACAGTTACACCTCGTACCTGCTCTATTTCACCCCGAGTGATCGGTTGACGGTATGCAATCAACGCAAGTGTTTCTAAGGTAGCGCGTGAGTACTTCGGTGCTTTTTCTTGCCATAGCATATTGAGCCATGGGCTCAAGCTTTGACAAGCTTGAAAACGGTATCCTGTCCCAACTTCGACTAATCTGACACCTCGCGTTTGATAGTGCTCAAAAATTGTCTCGATAGCTTGATTTATTCGTTGATCAGATACATGGATATCTTGCAGCACAGTTTCTTTCATATGCTTTTTAGATAGCGGCTTATCTGCCACAAATATTGCAGCCTCAACCAACTCGACAAGTTGTTCATCACTGACTCGGCGTTTCATGTCACTTTAACTTCAATAAGGCTAGTCGAAAGCGCGGTATTATGACAGAGCTAGGACGACTCTTGTAGCTTTAATGACAAATAAATTGCACTGCCTAAGTTGACTTGTACAATTGAAATTAATTGCTCTTTAAGCAATTCAAGCATAGCGATAAATGTCACAACTACACCGCTTCGTCCCTCTTGTACACTAAATAAACGACTGAATTCGACCGGGTTAGTGTGCTCTCCTAAATATTGCAAAATCATCGACATGCGCTCCCGCGTTGACAGAGCTTCGGCGCTGACTTGATGATGCTCAAACTGCTTCGCTCTTGCCATCACCTCAGTCATTGCCAACAGCAGTTCTTTGAGTTCGACATCGGGAAAAGATTCATCACTTTGTTCGGTATCTTCAATCAATGCACGAGCAACAAAGATATCGCGTTCCACACGAGGAATTTTATCTAAGTTTTCAGCGGCCACCTTAAACTGCTCATATTCTTGCAACCGTCTCACTAACTCCGCGCGAGGATCTTCTTCTTCTTCAAGCTCTTCATGGGTTGGTAATAGAAGCCTCGACTTAATTTGGGCCAACAGCGCAGCCATCACCAGGTATTCGCCAGCCAGTTCTAGCTGCAATTCTTGCATCATTTCTACATAGCGAACGTATTGCTGCGTGATACTCAAGATAGGCAGCTCTAAAATATCCAGCTTATGCCGCTTTATTAAGTACAACAAAAGATCCAGAGGACCTTCAAAGCTCTCGAGGATCACTTGAAGCGCATCAGGGGGAATATAAAGATCTTCTGGCTTTTCTAATACGGCTTCACCGTTTAAAAAAGCCAGCGGTGGTGTTGGCGAAGTAACGTCAGTCATATCTATTCGAAAGGTGCGGCATCGCCACAGCCATGGCGTAATATCTCAACACTATCCTCTGACATATCAATCACTGTTGTCGCTTGCTCTATTAAATAGCCACCATGGACGATGAGATCAACATGCTTTTCTAGCTGCATGCGAATATCATCGGGATCAGATTCTGTAAACTGCTCTCCTGGTAAAATCAATGAACACGACATAAGCGGTTCATCCAACTCTTCTAAAAGCGCGCTCGTAATCGGATGTTCTGTAACTCGTATTCCGATGGTTTTTTTCTTATCGTTAATCAATCGTTTTGGTACCTCTTTGGTACCTTTTAAAATAAACGTATATGGACCAGGAGTATTGTTCTTAATTAGTCGGAACATCTGATTGTCGACACGAGCATAAGTAGATAGCTCAGACAAATCACGACACATTAACGTAAAATTGTGGTGCTTTTCGATGCCTCGAATGCGCTCAATTCGTTCTTTCGCCTGTTTGTTGCCCAAACCACACCCAATGGCATACCCTGAATCGGTCGGATAAACGATTACCCCTCCCTTTTGGATAATCTCAACTGCTTGGCGGATTAATCTAGCCTGCGGGTTATCTGGGTGGATATGAAAAAATTGACTCATGCTAACATTCCTCTGTGGCTCCCCAAAATTGCCAGACGCCTTGGCAATCTTTTGGTAAGTATAGGTTTCTTCCTAGATCTAACCAGCTGGTTGGATAATGAAAATCAGATCCTTGACTGGCCAGTAAATTATATTCTTGAGATAACTGGCCAAGAAATTGTCTTTCACTAGGCGCTTGTTGAGGTTGCGCAACTTCCATGGCTTTACCACCGACAACAGTGAATTCATCCAACAGTTTACGCAACCATTTGTTGGACATTTGATAACGCCCGGGGTGTGCTAATACAGCAATTCCACCAGCCCCTTGAATAGCATCTATGGCTTCGCTCATTGAACACCAACTGCTGGGAACATAACCTGTTTTATTGCGTGCCAAAAACTTTTTGAATACGCCTTGAATATTTTTCGCCACTCCGCGTTCCACCAGCGCCTTTGCAAAGTGCGCACGGGTAATTTCAGCTCCGTTAGCCAATTCTAACGCTTGCGTATATATACCTTCATAGCCTCGCTTTTCTAGCCTTGCGCCTATCTCTTTTGCTCGTTCTCGACGCTTTTGTTGCTGTGAAGTCAAAAGTGCTTGCAATTGAGGGTGGTTAATCTCAATATTAAGCCCAACAATATGGATCTCAAAACTCTCCCACTTGGTCGAGATTTCAACGCCAGAAACAATTTTTAAATCAAGGTTTTGCTGGGTAATATAGTCTAGTGCGACTGGTATTCCTGCAACGGTATCGTGATCGGTTAAAGCCAGTACATCAACGCCCTTTTCTGTTGCCCGCTCAAGAAGCTCAGGTACCGTTAAACGCCCATCAGAAAAAGTGCTATGACTGTGTAAGTCATACTTAATCAAAGTTTTCCCCTTAAAAACAAACACCCGCAGTATACCATGGCAAACTTATCCAAGTACGGTTTTATTTACCATATACATAGCGAGGTCTGATTACTCGGACTCCTTTACTAGGTCAAAATGCTTATTATTTATAAGTAAACCATGCTATTGGTTATTTTTTAATAATAGTGCTTGACAGTTTGCACCTGAGTAGGGTTTACTGTAGGTACTTAAATTGACATAACGAAATCTTTACAAATGAATCTAACACAAAAAACAAAAATCGTTTGGTGGTGGCACTCGTAACTGCGGGTGTGATTCGTTGTGTCTAACGACTTTAAACCCGCGCTGAGTACGCGGGTTTTTTTATGGAATTTTTATAGTGATTAACAATTTTTGCAACAATTCATCTACAAAATCTTGGTGGTGGTGCCTGAATTAGCGGGAAGGCATTGTTGTAACTAAATACACCCCCCGCAAGTTAAAATACTTCGGGGGGTTTTTTGTACTAAAGAGGAATGAGGTTTGATTTTTAGTCATATAACTACAACACCGGGTGAGGTGACGAGTATAAGGCAGCGGCGCGATTATATCGCAAGCCCCCTGTCTTTATATGCGGCCCTGAATAAGCCCAATTCACTGTTGTTGGAGTCTGCAGAAATAGACTCCAAAGACAATGTCAAAAGTATTATATTGGCCGATGCCGCACTGCGTATTGAGTGCAATGGCCTTGAAGTGAAAGTACGCGCGCTCTCAAACAACGGTGAGCAGCTGTTGAACTACTTGGCAGACCAAGTAACCAACTGCACTGTTGTTAAAGAGTACGCGGTACTGACACTGACATATAATGCCCAAGACTTATCTTTAGATGAGTACAGTAAACTGAAGGCCGACAACGCGTTTAGTGCTTTACGTACTTGTATCAATTCAATAAAAAGTAACTCAGACACGCCATTTTCTGTTTTTCTGGGTGGTGTCTTTGCCTATGATATGGTTGCAAACTTCGAAACTTTGCCAGCTGTACCTGATGGTAAAAACGACTGTCCTGATTACGTATTTTATCTGGCTGAAACTTTGGTCATGATTGACCATCAAGCCCAAACGACAGAGTTAATTGGCAATGTATTTAATGGCCCAGATGTCCATGCAAACTGTTTCGAAGTTGGTAAACAACTAGAAGAGCTCAATCGCCAGTGTGATGCATATGAGTCTTACAAAGAAGACCCTGAGCAAATATCACATGATGTGACTGTCGACATCTCAGATGATGTATTTAAAGCTCAGGTAACTCAGCTTAAGAAGAACATTGTTGATGGAGATATTTTCCAAGTTGTTCCATCTCGCACTTTCTCTTTGCCTTGCGAAAAGCCGTTAGCTGCGTATAAGCACTTAAAGAAACAAAACCCAAGCCCATATATGTTTTATATGCGTGATGAAAAATTTGTGTTGTTTGGCGCGTCTCCGGAATCTGCACTCAAATATTGCCAAGATAGCAATCAAGTTGAAGTATACCCAATTGCTGGCACGCGACCTCGCGGTAAGTTTGCCGATGGCTCTATCAATCCGGATTTAGATAGCCGTATCGAACTAGAGTTACGCGACGACAAAAAAGAACGTGCCGAACACTTAATGCTGGTTGATTTGGCTCGTAACGATGTCGCTCGTATTAGTGTACCTGGCACTCGTCATGCGAAAGAATTATTGAAAGTTGACCGCTACTCGCAAGTTATGCACTTGGTATCTCGTGTCGTTGGTCAATTGAAACCTGATCTCGACGCGCTTCATGCATATCAAGCCTGCATGAACATGGGCACCTTAGTAGGTGCACCAAAAGTGAAAGCAGCACAGCTGGTTCGTGATACCGAGCAACAGCGCCGAGGAAGTTATGGTGGTGCCGTGGGGTACCTAACCGGTGACGGTGCGATGGACACGTGTATCGTAATACGCTCTGCATTTGTGAAAAATAACACTGCATATGTTCAAGCTGGTGCTGGGGTTGTTTATGATTCAGATCCGCAATCTGAAGCAGACGAAACCAAAGCAAAAGCAAGCGCGGTAATAAAAGCCATACAGTCTAGCTATCAAGGAGTGGGTCATGACGCCTAAAGTATACTTTTTAGATAACTTTGACTCATTTAGCTACAACTTAGTTGATGAACTATCTCAGCTTGGCAGTGAGCTTGTAGTATATCGTAACCATATTGATGCACGTACCATCTACGACAAAATGTGTAATGAAACTGCACCTGTGGTGTTGGTATTATCGCCAGGTCCAGGTAAACCAACCGAAGCTGGTTGTCTGCTTGAACTGATTGAACTGTGTAAAGGCAAGTTCCCAATGCTTGGTATTTGTCTTGGCCAGCAAGCGCTGACGCAAAGCTATGGCGGTACAGTTGGTCATGCTGGTGAAACGGTACATGGTAAATCTTCCCAGATTGATGTGGAAGAGCATCCTGTTTTTGCAGGGCTAGGTAGACGGTTCCCAGTGGCTAGGTATCACTCTTTAATGGCTACAAGCGTGCCTGATTGCCTGAAGATCATCGCTAAATACCAAGATATCCCAATGGCCGTATATCATGAAACTGACAAGGTAATTGGTTACCAATTCCACCCAGAATCAATTTTAACGCCAGATGGTGCCAAGCTATTAAAGCAAAGCATCGATTACTTGACCTGTTAGGAGGCAACATGGAAAGTTTAAATCAACTAATTGACCAGCATTCATTAAGCTTTGAGCAAGCTACTGAGCTTTTTGGCCAAGTAATGCAAGGACAGTTATCTGAAATTGAATTAACTGCTGCACTTATTGCGCTAAAGATAAAAGGTGAAACGGCATCTGAAATAGCGGGTGCGGCGAAAGCGATGCGCGACCACGCCGTCGCTTTTGATAATCGTGGGCTTTACTGCGCAGATAGCTGCGGTACGGGTGGTGACGGAACGAATACCATCAATGTCAGTACGACGGCTGCAATTGTTGCTGCGGCGTGTGGTATCCCTATGGTCAAACACGGCAACCGCAGTGTCTCAAGCAAGTCTGGATCAGCTGACTTGCTACGCACTTTGGGGATTAATCTAGAGATGAGCCCTGAACAAGGGGCAAACTGCCTTGAAAAGACCAACTTCGCCTTTTTATTTGCCCCGCTCTATCACAGCGGTGTGAAACACGCGATGCCAGTTCGTACTAAGCTAAAAACTCGCACCTTGTTCAATATTTTAGGTCCGCTAGCAAACCCTGCAAAACCGCAACTTCAATTGCTCGGCGTCTATGACCCTAGTTTGTGTCGCCCAATGGCTGAAACGCTAAAAATGCTCGGCACTGAACGTGCAATGGTTGTGCATGGCGCTGGGTGTGACGAAATTGCACTACATGGCACAACCTTGGTGACAGAGCTAAATAATGGCGAAATCACTGAGTATGTCCTGACACCCGCTGACTTTGGGTTAGATAATTATTCTTTGGAAGAAATTGCTGGCGATACGCCAGAGTACAATGCCCAAGCAACTCGCGATATTTTAGATGGCAAGGGTAAAGCGGCACACAATGCAGCTATCGCAGCGAACGTAAGTGCACTTTTAGTTATGTCCGGTAAAGTAGATAACTTAAAAGAAGGTACTAAGTACGTACTTGACATATTAGCTTCAGGAAAGTGTGCGCAAACACTAAAAGCCATTGCGGAGGTTAGTCATGGCTAATGTATTAGAAAAAATTGTTGCGGACAAAAAGATTGAATTAGAAGAGCGTAAAATGACTCTGCCACTCAGTGAATTTCAATCTTTAGTAAAGCCGAGTGAACGAGACTTTTATGGTCAAATGTCTAAGCCGGGCATACAGTTTATTTTGGAGTGTAAAAAAGCCTCTCCTTCAAAAGGACTTATCAGAGATAACTTTGATCTAGATGAAATCACTTCTGTCTATGCCAAATACGCAACGTGCATCAGCGTGTTGACAGACACTAAGTATTTCCAAGGCAGTTTTGATTACTTGAGCTATGTGCGTAGTAAAGTTGAACAACCACTCATCTGTAAAGACTTTTTCATCGATGAATACCAAGTCTATTTAGCGCGTTTAAAAGGTGGCGATGCAATTTTACTCATGTTGTCCGTTTTAGATGACGAGACATATGAAAAGCTAGCCGCGCTTGCACACTCTCTAAATATGGCGGTATTAACAGAAGTCAGTAACGAAGAAGAAGTACACAGAGCGTTGAAGCTGGATGCAAAGCTTATCGGTATCAATAACCGCAACCTTAGAGATCTCAGCACTGACTTGGCAACCACTGAGCAATTAAGAAAACTCATCCCGAATGATAAAACAGTTATCTCGGAATCTGGGATCTATACGCATAGCGACGTTAAACGCCTTACTTCACATTGCAATGGGTTTTTAGTCGGTAGTTCTTTAATGGCTGAAGATGACTTAGAAGGTGCATGTCGTAAGCTTATCTTAGGTGAGAACAAAGTATGTGGCTTGACTCGCATTGATGACGCAGTTGCAGCTTACCAAGCGGGTGCTGTATACGGTGGTTTAATTTTCTATCCTAAATCTCCAAGATTCGTAGATTTCGATTGTGCAAAAGCCGTTGTTGACAGCGCCCCTCTCAAATATGTCGGTGTCTTTGTCGATGCGCCTATTGAGCAAATTGTAGACTATGCACAAAGCTTGAGATTGAGCGTTGTACAAC
Source organism: Pseudoalteromonas sp. Of7M-16 (assembly GCF_022347805.1). NCBI lineage: Bacteria > Pseudomonadati > Pseudomonadota > Gammaproteobacteria > Alteromonadales > Pseudoalteromonadaceae > Pseudoalteromonas > Pseudoalteromonas sp. Of7M-16. Next base: position 195,564 of record NZ_JAKRFY010000002.1, read on the forward strand.
TACACGGTCATGAATCACAAGCGTTTGTAAGTACATTGCGCAAACAACTACCTGTCAATTGCCAAATCTGGAAAGCACAGGGAATTGTCGATGAGTTTCCGGCACCTTTTGACGAAGTTGATAAGCACCTTTACGACACCAAAACTGCATCTGCTTTTGGCGGTACCGGTAAAGTTTTCAATTGGCAATTACTTAAGAGCGCTAAAAAGCCATTTATGCTTGCAGGTGGCCTCAATGCTGACAATGTTAACGACGCATCCTATTTAGGTGCAGCAGGTTTTGATCTTAATTCAGGGGTAGAAACGAGCCCCGGTAAAAAGTGTCCAGAAAAATTACGCGACGCTTTTAACAATATTCGAAAATACTGAGGTGGATAGAATGAATACAGGATATTTTGGTGATTTTGGCGGCATGTACGTCCCAGAGTTACTCGTACCAGCACTAAAGCAACTGGAAAAAGAGTTTGAAAAAGCGCAGCAAGATGAGAGCTTTAAAGAAGAGTTCTATGCACTATTAAATGAATATGCAGGTCGCCCGACGCCACTAACGCTGTCTCGCAACTTAATTAAAAATCCAAAAGTTAAGCTCTATTTAAAACGTGAAGACTTATTGCATGGTGGTGCTCATAAGACCAACCAAGTATTAGGTCAAGCGCTATTGACCAAGCGCATGGGTAAACAAGAAGTGATTGCTGAAACAGGCGCGGGTCAGCACGGTGTTGCCACAGCCCTTGCATGTGCGCTACTGGGATTAAAATGTCGTGTATACATGGGTGCCAAAGACGTCGAGCGTCAACAGCCAAACGTATTTAGAATGCGCTTAATGGGTGCTGAAGTCATTCCAGTGACAGCGGGATCTGGTACCCTTAAAGATGCCGTCAATGAAGCATTACGCGACTGGTCTGCCAATTATAAAACCGCACATTACCTGTTAGGTACTGCCGCTGGTCCACACCCATTCCCTACTATTGTGCGAGATTTCCAACGCATGATCGGTGAAGAAGCTAAACAACAAGTTATCGAAGCTGAAGGTCGTTTGCCTGATATCGTAATGGCTTGTGTTGGTGGCGGTTCAAATGCGATTGGTATGTTTGCAGACTTTATCGATGAAAAAGACGTTAAACTTGTAGGTATAGAGCCTGCTGGTAAAGGTTTAGATAGCGATGAGCACGGTGCAGCGCTGTGTAAAGGCAGTAAAGGTATTCTGCACGGAGCATATACGTACATTATGCAAGATAGCGACGGTCAAATTGAAGAGTCTTATTCCGTATCAGCAGGTCTTGACTACCCTGCAGTGGGACCACAACACGCTTACTTACATGAAACAGGTCGTGCCGAATACGTTGGGATCACGGATACCGAAGCATTAGATGCGTTCCAAGCTCTGGCAAAAAATGAAGGTATTATTCCGGCGCTTGAATCCAGCCATGCCCTTGCTTATGCATTAAAGTATGCAGAACAGCAAACTGAAGAAACCGTAATTGTCGTAAACCTAAGTGGCCGTGGAGACAAAGACCTTGCCCATGTACACAACGTATTAAATGAGCGAGGTGCACTATGAGCCGCTACAGCAACTTATTTACACGCTTGAACGATGCAAGACAAGGTGCATTTGTACCGTTTGTAACACTGGGCGATCCGACTAAAGAAATCAGCGTAAATATCGTAAAGAGCTTAATCGATGGCGGTGCCGATGCATTGGAGCTAGGTATTCCTTTTTCTGACCCAATTGCCGATGGACCAGTTATTCAAGCGGCAAATATTCGTGCACTTGAGAGCAAAATTAATACCCAAGATTGCTTTGATATTATTCGAGAGATAAGAGCGTATAATGCCGATATTCCAATTGGGTTGTTGCTTTATTCAAACTTGATTTTTGCGCAAGGACTTGAGCACTTTTATCAGCAAGCTAAAGAAGCCGGTGTTGACTCTATTCTAGTGGCTGACGTGCCTTTGCATGAATCTAAAATGTTCAGACAAGCCGCTCAGCAAGCCGATATCGAGCCGATATTCATAGCAACACCAAATGCCAGCGATGATACATTACGTCAATGTGCAAGCTATGGACGCGGCTATACATATTTGCTTTCTCGTTCTGGCGTAACTGGTACAGAAACAAAAGCGGAAATGCCAGCGGATACCATGATCAATAAACTCCATGACTATAATGCAGCACCTGCATTATTAGGATTTGGTATCTCTGCCCCTGAGCACGTTCAAGCAGCTATTAAATCTGGTGCGGCAGGCGCGATTTCAGGCTCTGCGGTTGTGAAAATAATTGAAGATAACTTGAATGAGCCAGCACTGATGTGCGAGCGTTTACGTGAGTTTGTTGCAACCATGAAGGCTGCAACAGCGAAGTAACCGTGATTAATCAGCTAGGGCATCTTTAAATGCCTTAGCTGGTTTAAATAACACTTTATTTTGACCTTCGATAATAATCTCTTCCCCTGTCTTAGGGTTTCTTCCTGGTTTGGCAGGATGATAACTTAGTGTCAACGTACCAAAACCAGATAAAGCAACAGGATCGCCTTCTGACAAACGTTTTGTAATGGCATTTAAAATACTGTCCAAAGCAGCTTTTGAATCCTTTTTAGTCAGCTCATTGCGCGCAGACATCGCTGAAACTAATTCACTCTTATTCATTGAGTTCTCAAATTATTTTTAATGTGTGCGGAGGCTAGAAGTTTAGCATCAAAAAGTCAATCTTGAACTTAATTCCATAACTTGCTAAAACGCAATAGAGGCATGTTAATAAGAGTGATTAAATGGCATTTATCCTAGAGTATTTACCCTTAATTTTATTTTTTGCAGTCTATAAGCTTATGGACATATTTTGGGCTACAGGTGTATTGATCATTGCATCGCTGATCCAAATGACCTGGCAGTACATTAAACACGGTACGGTATCTCAACGGCACTGGATATTTTTTGCTATTGCCTTGTTGCTAGGTGGAATGACTATCCTGTTTCAGGATGAAAAGTTCATTATGTGGAAGGCCACAATTATCTACGCATCACTTGGCGCTTCCCTTCTGATATCGCACTACCTATTAGGAAAAAATCTGACAAAAAAGGCTTTACTTGGGATCCTCGATAGCGCCATGAAGCAAATGCAGCAAACAAATGAAGATGCCGACTCTCTGCCCAAAAGGCAAAAAGCAGAGGATCTCCCTATTCCTACAGCACTGTATGAACGGCTGAACTTAGCATGGTCGATATTATTTTTCTTTATTGCCGTTTTGAATCTCGTAGTCGCTTATTATTTTCCGCTAGACTTTTGGGTGAACTTCAAAGTATTTGGGTTAATGGCAATTACCTTCGTCGCGGTGATGCTGACAATTGCGACAGTTTCAAAGTATCTACCTGAAGATGAGTGATTAGAATAGTTGGAACTGCACCACACATACAGCTGAAGGCCTTTCTCAACTTGGGCCACTAAAAATTTCCAACCAATGTAATAGCCCTTGCTATATTTTAGTCAACAGTGTTTTTGCATTTGGGTGATCTTTTGAACGCACATCAATACCGTTGGTTTGAGTTATTTTCGGTCTTTATTCTACTTCCCTGTATTGCTTATCTTTTTCGCGCGGAGCTCGCAAACTGGCTTTTTCCAGCCCTTATCACACTAATGGTAGTATGTACCTACCTGCTGCTTGCTGATCCGCACTTTAAGCGCTTTAGGCTAACCAGTTTAGGGCAGTTTTCCGCTATAAAAAAGCGGCTGTTTTCGATGTTTTTTATCGGCGCATTATTCTCAGGCATGCTGTATGGCTTAATCAGTCAGGAGAGTTGGTTTGACTTTCCGATCAACTCTACTCTTGATTGGTTGGTGTTGCTCATCGCCTATCCGATTTTATCGGTACTGCCTCAAGAGCTCATTTTCAGAAGTTACTTTTTCCATCGGTATAAACGTATCTTGCCTAGCAAAACAGTCAGGGTAGTCCTCAGTGCCAGCCTATTTGCGTTTGCACACTGTGTCTATGATAACTGGATGGCCATTGTATTGTCTTTTCTAGGAGGTCTGTTGTTTTCATATACCTACGCCCATAGCCGCTCTTTAGCAGTATGTGTTTTAGAGCACAGTTTATGGGGGCTGTGGATATTTACCATTGGGGCTGGAAAATATTTGGATGCGGGAGTTACTTTTACGTAGCTGTGAGGCTACAGCCTCACAGCTACGTATTTATTAGAAGCCGAACAAACTCACAGCGAAGTACTTAGTCGCTACTGTATTGACGAATATAACTAATAGAATGACTGGAATAAAAGTCGACAGCGAAAAGTTCACATACTTCTCCATAAAGCTCCCTTTATAGTTTTCGCAGCCCTGTGACAATTCGTCTGAAAGACTTGCCTTTCTCCAGCGGTAAGTAACAAATAAGCAGAGTAACAAGCCGTTGAACGGTAAGATGGTGTCGTAGAATACGTCTGACACAATATCAAAGAAGCTCTTATCAACACCACCGTACTGGGTAAACTTGGTAAGCCATTCAACCATACCGAATGACATTGTGCACATAACAGTTAAAATGCCCGTTGATACCGCTAACACTGTAAGAGACTTCTTACGGCTGTAACCTTTGGCTTCCATTAAGCTCGCAGTCGGAACTTCAACAATCGATACCAATGATGTAATCGCTGCGAAGAAAACTAATAAGAAGAAAATGCCCGCTACAATTGATGCACCTGCATACCCGATATCAGCTTGCATAGTCAGAAATAGCTGAGGCAAGTACACAAAAATCATAGAAACCGATGAATCTGATAACTCTTCAGGATTAACATTAGGGTTAAAACTAAAAATGGCTGGCAGCACCATTAGACCTGCGATAAACGCAACTAGTGAGTCTGTAACAGCAACCATTTTGGAGCTGCCGACAATATCTTCTTTTTTGGAAATATAGGATGCATATGTGATCAAGATACCCATACCCAAAGACAGCGAGAAAAATGCTTGTGACAAAGCACCATTTAAAACACTGGCATCCATTTTTGAAAAATCTGGAACTATGTAGTAACGCACGCCCGCCATCGCATTATCGAGTGTTAGTACATAACCGACTAAACCAATAAGGAGTACGAATAATGCAGGCATCATCAGCTTGGCGGCCTTTTCAATACCCTCTTTAACGCCACCAACTAAGATCAAATTAACCAATACAACAACACCAGCCATGTAGCCAAATACACTGTATTCATTAATGAATATGCCAAAATTATCTGAGTTTGCTAACTGGTCTAGATTACCCGTTACGGTTTGCACTAAATACCCAAATATCCATACCGTAACCACCATATAAAAGACAGCGATCATAAATGGCGTCAGAACCGCCAACGCACCAGCAAGTGACCACTTTTTATCTCCGCCAGTTAAAGAATGGTAAGCACCATAGGGGTCTTTTTGCGCTTTTCGGCCAAGCGCCATTTCAGCGATCATGACAGGCAAACAGATAAATATAACAAATAGAGCGTAAACAATTAAAAACGCGCCGCCACCATTTTTTGCAGCAGATACTGGGAAGCCTACCAGATTTCCGATCCCCACAGCGGACCCTGCCGCTGCTAAAATGAAACCCAGCCGAGAGCTAAACTGCTCGCGATTCGCACTCATTAAAACAACCTTATTATTATTTTTTCACGATAGTCGAAGGACTGTACCAGCCATAGCCTGAGGATTTCAAGTATAAATCTAGATTCTGATCAGATAACGTCATTTCATTTACATTTGGGGACAATCCAGTCTATGATACGAAACACAAAATTAATTACGCATTATTTCTGATTATTATGCTTTACATGATTTACTCAACGGACGTAGAAAACTCTCTCGAAAAACGTATGAATGCGCGACCTGCTCATCTTGAACGTTTAACCGAACTAAAAGAACAAAATAGATTGTTTGCTGCTGGTCCATTACCTGCAATAGATGATGAGAACCCAGGAGAAGCTGGGTTTACAGGTTCATTGGTAATTGCTGAGTTTCCCTCTTTAGAAGAAGCTCAAGCTTGGGCCAAGGCAGATCCTTATATTGAAGCAGGTGTGTACGCGAGCAGCGTAGTCAAGCCATATAAGAAAGTACTCCCTTAACAAAAGTTCAGCACGGGTTAAGACAAATCTCTTTACCCTGCTGTCCAAGATGTTAAGCAACCCCTACGTGGAGCTTAAAATGCAGTTGCCTTTATGTTTTGCAATGTTCATTTTTGTTTGTTCCCTGATTTTTAATCAGGCACATGCAACACCGCAAGACACCATAAGTAAAAAAGAAGCCGTACAATTGGCAACCACCAAGCAGCCTGGGAAAACACTAAAGATTTCTCTCGAAGGTGATTACTTTGTTGTGCGTATACTTCAAAGCGACGGCAGAATTATTGATGTAAAAGTTCACAAAGTAACGGGTGAAGTGAAGAAGGATTGACGATGCGAATTTTAGTAATTGAAGATGACATTCAGCTAGCCGAAAACCTCCGCAATGTGCTGGAAAAAGAGAAATACAGCGTTGACCTATGTCACGATGGCGAAAACGGCCTTTTTCACCTGACAGAGTATCCGCTGGACTTGGCAGTCGTCGATTTGGGTTTACCTAAGTTAGATGGCATTGAGTTGATTAGACGAGCACGTGCGCAAGATATCAAAATTCCAATTTTGATTTTAACCGCTCGAGATCGTTGGCAAGAAAAAGTCGAAGGTTTAGATGCAGGTGCCGATGACTACCTCACAAAACCATTTCATGTAGAAGAGCTTATAGCTCGCTGCAACGCTTTAATAAGGCGCAGTGCAGGTCAAGCTAACCCTGAAATTAGCATTGGCCCAATCACTTTACATACGCGCTCTCAACAAGTTTTTGTCAATGATAGAGAATTGTCGCTGACCGCTTATGAATACAAGGTGCTTGAGTATTTAATGGTGAATCCGCACAAGGTCATTTCTAAATCAGAGCTTACAGAACATATCTATGACCAAGATTTTGACTTAGATTCCAATGTAATCGAAGTTTTTGTCTTACGTCTGCGTAAAAAGCTTGACCCTGATGGGACACTAAACCCTGTAGAAACCTTACGTGGTAGAGGTTATAGGTTTAAAACCCAGTGGTAAGTAGCGCACAAGTTTCTCTCAAAATAAGACAAGGATTTATCCTTGTCTTTGTCTTAATTGTCGCGCTTCCCGCTTTATTTTTCTCAATTGGACGTGCCTATTACGCCACGTTAGTCGATGCCACTGAAAAAACATTAGAAGCGCACCTTTATTCTTTGATCTCTGAAGTAGAGTTTGTCTCCGATGGCATCTCTATGCCTAGAACCATACTCGCTCCTGAGTTAAATCGTTTAAATTCTGATACGTATGCACTGGTATATCAAGAAAACACGCTTGTTTGGTATTCAGAATCGGCGGTTAGTCTTACCGTTACACCTGATGTGTCACAAACCCAAGCCGGTGCATCTGAATTTAAAAAAGTACGATACAGTGGTGAAGACTTTTGGCAATTAAGTTTAACCGTCATTCTAGGTAATGCCGAGCAATCACAACAAGCCAAATTTATCTTACTCAAGAAAAATTCCGCCCTGCTTGCATTGATGTCAGAATTTAGAAACACCTTGGTCAATTGGATGCTCATTATGGGCATCGTGATTGCGGCACTAATGGCATTTGGTTTTGTCTGGAATGCCCGCCCTCTGCAACGACTGGACAAAGAAATAAAAGAAGTCGAATCAGGTGAACGCGATAAAATATCCGGCCTCTACCCTGTTGAGCTCAATACCATAAAGGCTGACCTCAATTTGCTGCTTGATTCGCAAAGGCGTCAAAAAGAACGCTATAGAGCATCGTTAAGTGATCTTGCCCATGCCTTGAAAACACCACTTGCAGTGCTAAAATCAAGCCCTCTGGCAGCCGATACAGAAGCTCAAGAGCAACTAGATCGCATAAACGCCATGATAGAACACCAGCTGAAACGAGCGGCCACAGGCGCATCTGATACGTGGAAAAAGCAAACTAAGGTCAAACCCGTCCTGGATTCAATTCTCAATGCAATGAGTAAAGTATACTTAGATAAGGGGATCGCGTTTACAACTGACTGTGAGCAAGGTGCAGCTTTTCTAGGCGATAAAACCGATTTGATGGAAATATTGGGTAATATCATCGATAATGCTTGTAAAGCATGTGCGCATAAAGTTGATATTACTGTTAAAACAGACGCCAAAAAAGGCATCGCATTTGTTATTGGTGATGATGGCCCAGGCATTCCTGAGAACAAACGAGATGAGCTTTTACAACGAGGCTCGAGACTAGATACTTATGAAGCAGGACATGGTGTAGGTATGGCAATTGTCTCGGATTTAGTCGCCTCTTATCATGGGCAAATCATTATTGATTACAGTGAGCTTGGTGGCGCCGAATTTACGATAGAGTTTAACTATGATCAAAACCATTAATATTTTTCTATTTTTCACAATAGTATTTAGTTATGAAACGCTGGCTCGTTCAGAAGCGCTAACCGATTGTAGTCACCTAGAGTCAGACCACCCACAAAAAGCAAAAAGATACCTAATGTGCTTAGATGGTAATATCGAATTACTTGAACGCAGCCGTCAAACGTGGATCACCAAGTTGCTCATGGATACTGAAGAACTTGAGAAGAATACTGGTAATACACAATTGATGCCCATCATTAAGCGTAGCCTGCTTAGTCAGAGCCGATATATGGAAGACTCCTGCAAATGGCGTTACCTAAAAGAGCTCCCTAACTCAACAAGAGCAGCTAAAGTGTTTAAGCGCTGTAAGATTTCCTTCTTACAGCAGCATGCGCAAGAGTTACAGGCTAATTTTTAGCGTCTTCATAGCTACCAAGCATGGTCGCCAGCCAGCGGCCATCTTCACTATTTTCCAGACCAATTTTTACAACCATAGTCAACGGCACTGATAGCAACATACCAACAGTCCCTAATAACCATCCCCAAAATATCAGTGAAACAAACACCACTAGAGTCGAGAGACCCACGCCTTTACCCATATATTTTGGTTCAATTATATTCCCCATAATAGTGTTAATAGACAAATAGCCCGCCGCGACAAGACCACTGATAACAGGCCCATGTGTAACAAGTGCCAATAATACCGGAGGGACAGCCGCTATTATGGATCCAATATTGGGAATATAATTCAATAAGAATGCCAATACACCCCACAAAACAAAGTAGTCCACATCAAGGAGCCATAATAACAAACCTGCCAGTGTGCCTGTCGCTAATGAAACCACTGTTTTAATTGCTAGATAACTATTAATTGAATTTAAAAAGCGGTCAATTTGCTGCATCTTCATTTGTGGGTCATCCAATGCGACATGCACTTTTTTGCTTAGCATAGGTGCTTCAAAAAGCATAAATACGACAGTTAACAAAATGAGGAAAATATTTGCCATCACACCACCAAACCCCGCAAGCATATTGGTGGCAACGTCGATCATTTTACCAGGGTCAAACAGGGATATTAGCTGCTGCTTATCAATTAATATATTGTACTGCGCCGCTGTATCAACTAGCCAAATAAATTTACCCTGTAATGCTTCCCGGTAGCTCGGCAGCTGCTGTGAAAAGTCATTTAGTGACTGCCCAACCAATCCGGCGAGACTCATGCCTAATAAAGCTACAAGTGCAATAATAATGACAATGGCAGCGCCTTTGGGGATCCGGTAGCTGGCAAAGAACTTTAATAATGGGTTACAGATAATCGCAATAAATGCAGCCAAGATAAATGGCACTAAGATATCGTTTGCCAGTTTTATTCCTGCCAATACAATGAATAATGAAGCCATAACAACTAGGCTCTTGTTTATTCCAGTCAATGATGACACTGTTGATCCTTATGCGCAGTCGCAACGTTGAAGATAAAGTTAACACATAACTTTCGAATGTTTCTGCTACTATTGTAATTGAATTTAAATTCAAAGCACTAGGGCACATTAAAAAACATATATAAACCAGAGACTAATTGAGCGTGGAATGAATATACTGATCACGGGTGGAACCGGACTAATTGGGCAAGAACTTTGTAAATTTTTAGTCAATAAGTATAACTTAGTCATACTGACTAGAAATGAGCTAAAAGCAAGGCATCTATTAGGGCAAATAGGACAAAATTCTCGATTTGTTGCATGTTTGTCTGAGGTCGATTTTAACGACATCGATATTATTATCAATTTAGCTGGAGAACCTATTGCTGATAAACGCTGGAGTGATAAACAAAAGCAGGCAATAATTCAAAGCAGAGTTGGCATCACTGAGCAAATCGCAGCCTATGTTAACGCCGCTCACAACCGCCCTCATACGTTTATTTCAGGCAGCGCCATTGGATTTTACGGTAGACAACCTGCTGATGTCGCAGTTGACGAGTCGTACGATAACCCTTACAACGAATTTAGCCATCAGCTCTGCCGTGATTGGGAACAAGCAGCCTTGAAAACTAAAAGTGAGCATACGCGAGTATGTTTACTACGCACTGGTGTCGTACTGTCTCGCCGTGGCGGCGCTTTGAAAAAGATGTTGCCTGCATTTTCTTGGGGGATGGGTGGACCCATGGCTTCTGGAGAGCAGATGATGTCATGGATACATATTGACGATATGATACAACTCATATTGTTTCTTATTCGCCATGATGAACTTGAAGGTGCATTTAATGCAACTGCCCCCAACCCTGTTTCAAACAAAGAATTTTCAGATTGCCTTGCAACGGTACTTAATCGTCCCGCTTTTTTTTGGTTACCAGAAAGCTTTTTGAAATGGGCCTTTGGTGAAATGTCTGACATTTTAATATATGGCCAAAAGGTCATTCCCAAAAAAGCTCTTGATGCCAATTATCGCTTTAGATATCAATCTCTTGAAGAAGCCTTAAAACAAATAATGCACTAATGTAAAACACTTGGCCGTGAAAAGATCGAGTCGCCATATAGTGAATCATGCTTTTGCCAACTGTGTTGCAAAAGCACTGATTAACTAACCTAAAAATAAAAACAGCCGATGATTGGTCGAGGCCATAATAAAATTTAAATAGCGATAGAACAAAACCCCAAATTCATTGCTCAGCATTTTTCTGATCATAGATGCAGATTCAGCCAGCGTGGTTATACTTAAACCTACATCAAACGAAGAGCTTTTTGATTGTTTTACACCCGACTCTCACATGCTATTAAAACCATCATGCACAGCAAGTACTTACTATCGCTGCGCGAAGCTTTTATTTCCCTGCTTCCCTATTTTGTCAGTAGTGCTTTAGCCTTGTTGGTTCTCAACAGTGCAATATACTTCAACCTACTCACACCTACACATACTCTATATCGAATCTTGTTCAATGGCGCGTCGTTGATTTTGGGCCTTTTCCCAGTATTTGTAGCCACTTCAATCGGTTTTTTCATCAGCAAAAATTATGGTCATAGCGGTATTATTGGTGCAATGCTGGCGCTGCTTTGCTTCGCTGTACATGGTCAGTACATTGTCTATAACAATGATGCCTACGAACTAAACCCAACAGGCGCGACACCTTTTGCGATCATTATACCTAGTATCAGTAGTTTATTATTAATTGTTTGTATGGAGTTACAGCCAAGTTTTGAACGTTATCTGTATCAAGTCAGCCATTTTTTAAGTGAAAAGTTACGGACAATTGTGCCTTTTTCTGTGGTATTTTTTAGTTTCTATTTGTTTATGCCACTGCTGTATACAGCCGGTGAAGAAATAGCGTATTGGCTGACACCCGATATGACCAACACTTCCGTGGCTTGGCTCGCCTTCCAAAGAATGCTTATTACCCACGGGTTATGGTTTCTCGGTATCCATGGTGATAACACATTCGATATGTTGCTAAGTTCAGGATTTTTATCACAACCCATTCTGCCCGGAATTTCAGCAAAAACGTTTTACGATACCTTTGTACTAGTGAGTGGAACTGGTTGCTTTGCTGGATTAATTCTTGCTGCTCTTTGCCTACGACGCAGTGGACATGAGCGCAACATTGCCAAACTCTCTATTCCATTTACCGCATTTAACTTTTGCGAAATCATCGTCTTTGCCTTACCGATTTTTTTAAACCCCATCATGTTGTTACCTTTTATGCTGGTTCCTTGCTTAAACTTCGCAGTATCTTACGTTGTTTTAAGCCAAGGCTGGGTTGATGTTAGCAACATTGAAATAAGCTGGATGACGCCAGCCATCATTAGTGGCTACAGAGTGTCTGGAGGGCTTGATGGCGCATTCTTGCAAATTTGTTTAATTGTACTTAGCGCTATCGTTTATTACCCTTTTTTAAGATGGCACAATCGACAAATCAATTTTGAAAACGCCATAAATAAGCTCAGCGACAAACTGAATATTTCGGAACAATTGCGCTCTTCAGGTGAGTTAGCATTTATCTCACATCAAAGAGATATAGAATTTGCCAGTAAGGAGCTCAATCAAGTGCTTACTGATATCAGTACGGGCAAGCTCAAGCTATTTTATCAGCCTCAAATTTGTCAAATTTCAGAAACTATAAACGGACTCGAAGCACTACTGAGGCTTCAAAAGCCAAATGGGTCCCTAGTAGGCCCCTACTTTTTGGACACTTTAATCAAACATGACCAAACGGATATCATAGACAAATGGGTAATCGAACAGGCGCAGCGAGATTTAGAATACTTTAATAAAAAGGGGTTTACGCCAATTATAAGCATCAATGTCAATCCGAAAGTCATGATTGACCATGTCCTCATTAATTACATCTGTGACAAGTTCCAAAAATTCCCAAATCAATTAAAAATTGAAGTCGTTGAGTCAGGTTATTTAAGTGATAAAAATAAAGTCATCCGCAATATCCAAAAACTTCGGGCATTTAATATCATCACTGTCATAGATGATTTTGGTACTGGGTATTCTAGCTTGTCTATGTTAGCTGACTTACCTATTGATATCATAAAATTAGACAAATCACTTCTAGATAACGCACAAGAAGAATCCGGCGCAGATTTCTATACATATGTCGTCGAGCTGCTCCACAAAATGGATAAACACTTAATCGCAGAAGGCGTAGAAACACGTTATCAACTGGAGTTTGTTCGAGCACTTCAAGTTGAAACTGTACAGGGGTGGTATTATCAAAAAGCATTACCAAAACAAGAAGTAATTAAATTCACAACTCAATTCAATTCGAATAAACCCTAGCCAACTTAAGATAGCTATCTGATATAGCAATTAATTGCACAAAGTGTTAGCTTCCCATCACGACCTGATAAAAACTACGCTAAATCACAAGCCAAAAAACTCTGAGAACTTCCCAGCCTTAATGTGTGCATTTAATATGGAGGACGCCGATTTTGAGGAAGAGAGTTTATAAAAGAAGCCATGACATAAAATAAAACCTCACAACATTAAGTCGCAAGGTTTACCTTATCAATTAAAATTAACGATATCGGCCATAGGTATGTGTTTGGCTGTCTAATACATATCTGAAACCACTTACATACACGGGTCCTCGGCACTGAATATGCCCTTGATGTGTAAAAGATACCATAGTTCCAGGGAACGAACCGGATTCAGGAAAAGACGAACCAATGTGCTCATATTGGCAAATTGTGATCTTGCCGTAAGCGCTAGAAGTTACTTGATCTTCTTTAACCTCTTGAGATGAAGCTGATGCAAAAAGTGGGGCTAAAAGTAGTACTGCTGCGATATGTTTTTTCATTATATTTCCTTTATATTTGTTAAGTACCGCTAAAAAATATAAACAAACAAAAACAACATATCAACATTACAAAACAATAAAATTTCAATATATATTAAAAGCTTAATTACTCTATACTTACAAAAACCTCAAACCAGACAAAATAATTCAATCCAACCCACCAGCAATTTCATTATTCACAACAAACAAGATACCACTTTAACAGCTGCAAAAGTAACACCGCCATAAACCATGAATATAAAAATAAATATTTATGATAAAAATAAAAAAACACAACAAAGTGACCACGAAAAGGGTAATTTATTGCGAATTTTACAGAAGCAATCCTGGAAGTATTTCAACACTAAATCTTTGACTTTACCTGAGGCAATATTACATTAAATAGCCCCAATGAAGTTTGTGAATTATGAAACAGAGTGGTTTTCACCCAACAGCGATAAGTTAAGCTTTGTTACGAGCTAAACTTATATAAATAAATTGAAATGTTTGGTTGGTACTTAAACTTATTAGTCATATACCTGAAACTGCGCTTGTAGCAAACTTTTAGATGACTCTGCTGCGGCACTCTAGAGGATAATAGTCGATATGTTGTGCCTGTGCTTTGGGGTGCAACCACTAATACCCTAAAAGTTCGATAACCATCATAACACACAACAAACGGAATATTGGCTGAACGCTGGAAAGGATCTCTATAACTTCCAATCTACATTAAAATTAACCAACACAAAAAACGCAAATTTAAAAGTGCGCCAACAGCCCTACATATCAATACAACCAGCTACAGCTTGATACAGAAGAAAGGACGGCTATTTATTATATTTCAATCGACAAACCTTTATAGTTTTTCGATGAGATTAAATTAAATGATTAGATTAAAAACCAACAAATACAGTCGAACTTCTCTTTTAGTCTTGATTGCGGCAACTTTAGCCGCATGTGGTTCAGAAAGTAAAAATACGGCGCCGAGTATTAAACTAAGCAACAACAAAATATCTGTCGTTCAAAATAGCCGAGGCGTTCTGTCTGCCACTGTAACTGACATTGACAACAACCTAGACTCAATCAGATGGCAACAAATTAGTGGTAATGAGCAAGCCTTGATAGAGCAACTAGACAAGCCTTCAACTCAATTTTTAGCGCCAAAATTACCTGGCCAATATCAATTTCGTATAACTGCTGTGGATAAACTAGGCAGTCATTCAAACGCTGAGATAAATGTCGAGGTTGTACCCATTGAGGAAGTTGCAGGATCAGAGCTGAATAAATTAATGGATACCCTGTACACAATGCACCAACCGCTCATTGCCAACATGGCTTTGTCGGTGACTTTTAACGATCTAGATTACACATGGCAAGGTGCCACCGGGTTTGCAAACGTACAAGCACAGCAAGAAATGACCATTTCCCATCCATTTAGAGTCGCAAGTATTTCAAAAACAATCACAGCAGCTGTGACCATGAAAATGATTGAAATGGGAAATTTCAGCTTGGATACTCAATTGTCTGAATTATTGAGCGACTCAGATTTACCGCAAGGCTTTCGAGTCGCAGATCTACACCAGAGCAATGGAGTCAAGCGAGGAGGACAAATCACTATACGCCAATTGCTCGACCAAAGCACCGGAATTAAAGATTATATATCCTATATGTATGATCCTGCATCACCTGATTATATAGAGTTGGATAGAGCACTCAGTGGCAAACAACAACAAAATATGCTGTGGGAACCACAAAAAATATTGCAGAATATGCTAGAGAGAGGGCTGACAAACAACCTTAATTCAGCACCTGGTGAGCAGCACCTTTACTCAGACAGTAATGCTGTTTTACTCGGTATTGTACTTGAAAAAGTCGCCAATGCTCCCCTACATCAATTAATGGAACAATTGGTATTTGCTCCATTAGCAATGGACAGCACTTTTATGGACTTTCATGGCAATCACAAAGCCCAAGACCCAGCTGACCACTACTACCTTCTAAGCAAAGACAATCATGAAACAAGCTATCCAGAGCATTTTTATGCAAACCATAATATAAATGCAATCAATATGAATACTTCATTTGCTTGGGCTGGCGGAGGAATAGTCTCAACACTTGGTGATTTGAACCGCTTTTACCGCGCGATTCATGAAGGTACACTTATTCAAGACCCTGAGTTACGCGCCCAGTGGTTATCGTGGAGTATACCTGTCGATGCGCAAGGTTCCGAATTTTATGGCTTGGGCCTCCAATCAGCAATTGGCGAACTAAACGCTTCTGATACCCAGATAGAAATGATTGGACACGCAGGCTCTTGGGGAGCGTTAGCCTTTGACTTTCAACCTTACAATATCAGAATAATCGCTTGGGCTAGCCAATTTGATACACAGGCGCATTGGATGTTTGCCGAGTCCGTTCTCACAACACTTGAAGAGATGGGCTATAACAAAGCTTTTTAAATCGATGATGATCGAACCTAGCCGTTCGATCATCTTAAACAATAAACTCACCTCAAGTATGACCGCCAAATTACCTCTAAACGCCCACCCTAGGCAGTATACGAACAAAGCCCGAAATCGAGAAAACTGTATAAAGTCGTTAACTGATACTACAAGGGCTATGTACTTTGCTCTGCACGAGTAAACCATGCCACTACCTGCTTTAAGTAAGCATCTCCATACTTGGCAGCAAACTCTCGTGTATGAAGGTCATTTGGGTCACTCAACGCATGGATCCGGGCTCTTGCGTATTCTGGTGTTAAATTGATATTGCAACGCACTGTAATTGCATGACGCCACTGTTCATAACTTTGAAAATAAAAACTACTGTGCTCATTCATAATGCCTGAGTCCCTCTGTTTAAGCGTGTATATTAGCGCGGTGTGTAGAGTACTAAGCTGTACCTTGGAAACAGTAGAGCACTCAACTTATGTTACTATATAACGATTCGACAGAGGTAAAGTTTAGACTAGCATGTAAAAATACGCGCCATATTTACGCCTCCAATACATAATAACCAAGTCTATTTTTAAGAACTAATAGCTAGCAGCAACTCGACAGAACAACTGTTATCCCGGCTAATGTGTCACGTGTCATGTGTGGCAAGAAGTTGAAGGGAAATATAATTGTGGCGAAAAATAAGTACTAGATATTTAATATTTCGGCTCAAAAGGTCGAAACCAAGCCATAAAAAAAGCGCGTTTTACAACGCGCTTTTTTAGTCAATAATTTTTACGATTAAACAACTTTAACTGGCACGGCTTGCTCAGAACCAAACTTAGTCGTTAGCTCTTCTTCAAGCGGAGTAAACGCTGTTAGGTCGATACCTTCTACTGCAGCTTTGTACTCATCCATCGTTGGGAATCGACCAAGTACAGTTGAAAGTACAACTAGTGGTGTAGAACCAAGTAGTGACTCACCTTTCTTCTCTGATGTATCAGCTACAACACGGCCTTGGAATAGACGTGTAGAAGTTGCGATTACCGTATCACCTGGCTCAGCCTTCTCTTGGTTACCCATACATAGGTTACATCCAGGGCGCTCTAGGTAAAGGATGTTTTCGTACTTAGTACGCGCTGCTGTTTTTGGCTTCTCATCGTCAAACTCGAAACCAGCGTACTTAGCTAGAATTTCCCAATCACCTTCTTCTTTAAGCTCATCAACAATATTGTATGTTGGTGGCGCAACAACTAGAGGTGCTTTGAACGCAATTGAACCATTTTGCTTCTCAAGGTTACGTAGCATCTGTGCAATGATCTGCATGTCACCTTTGTGAACCATACAAGAACCAACAAAACCAAGATCTACAGGCTTGTCGTTATAGTATGATACAGGACGAATCACATCGTGCGTGTAACGCTTAGACACATCTTCATTGTTTACGTCAGGGTCTGCAATCATTGGCTCAACGATTTCGTCAAGGTCGATTACTACTTCAGCGTAGTACTTCGCGTTGTCATCTGGTGCAAGCGCTGGTTGCTCGCCAGACTTCACACCTGCGATACGCTCATCAGCAAGATCAATAAGACCTTGTAGTGTCTTCGCTTCGTTTTCCATACCTTTGTTGATCATGATCTGGATACGGCTCTTAGCAAGTTCAATTGACTTGATAAGCGTTTCATTGTTTGAAATACAGATTGACGCTTTCGCCTTCATTTCTGCAGACCAGTCAGTGAATGTGAACGCTTGGTCAGCCATTAGCGTACCAATGTGTACTTCGATAATACGACCTTGGAACACGTTCTCGCCGCCAAATTGCTTAAGCATCTGCGCTTGAGTAGCGTGTACAACGTCACGGAAGTCCATATGCTCAGCCATGCTGCCTTTAAAGGTCACTTTTACAGACTCAGGAATTGGCATTGCCGATTCACCAGTTGCAAGAGCAAGCGCTACAGTACCTGAGTCGGCGCCGAACGCGACACCTTTAGACATACGGGTGTGCGAGTCACCACCGATGATAATAGCGCGGTCATCGATTGTAATGTCATTCAATACTTTGTGGATAACGTCAGTCATTGAATGGTAGATGCCTTTTGGATCACGCGCAGTGATAAGACCGAACTTGTTCATGAATGCCATTAGCTTAGGAATGTTCGCTTGCGCTTTCTTATCCCATACAGACGCTGTATGACAACCAGACTGGTATGCACCGTCAACAAGTGGAGAAATCGTTGAAGCAGCCATCGCTTCAAGTTCCTGCGACGTCATTGGACCCGTTGTATCTTGCGAACCAACAATGTTCACTTTAACACGAACGTTTGAACCTGCGTGTAGTGGCGCGTCTGAAGCAACACCTACAGCGTTACGATTAAAGATTTTCTCAACCGCTGTTAGGCCTTGGCCCTCGTGAGAAATTTCTTTTGAAGGTGCATAAACAGTTGGTGCTTCAATACCAAGCGTTTCTGCCGCTAGTGTTTGAAGTTTCTTACCGAATACGACCGCGTAAGAACCACCCGCTTTCATGAATTCTACTTTTTGTGGCGTGAAAGCAGATGAAATATCAGACAGTTCTTCTTCGCCGTTATATAGTTTTTTCGCTTTAGTATCGATAGTAAGCACTGTGCCAGTAGCTACTGAGTATGCTTCTTCTAATACTGGGTCACCGTTTTCATCAGTCACAGTGTTACCGTTAGCATCTACTTTCTTAACCCAGTTTTTAAGGTCAAGACCAATACCACCTGTTACATCAACAGTAGTAAGGAAGATTGGTGCAATACCGTTAGTACCAGCAACAACTGGTGCGATGTTGATGAATGGAACATAAGGGCTTGCTTGAGTACCAGCCCAAAGCGCTACGTTATTCACACCAGACATACGTGAAGAACCTACACCCATTGTGCCTTTCTCAGCGATAAGCATTACTTTTGCGTTAGGGTGCTTCTCTTTAAGCGCAACGATTTCTTGTTGTGCTTCAGGTGTGATCATACATTGGCCGTGAAGTTCACGGTCAGCACGTGAGTGCGCTTGGTGACCAGGAGAAAGCAAGTCAGTAGAGATATCACCTTCACCCGCGATGAAAGTAACAACTTCGATTTTTTCTGCAACATCAGGAAGCTTTGTGAAGAACTCTGCTTTCGCATAGCTTTCTAGGATATCTTTAGCAACTGCATTGCCTGCTTTGAACGCGTCTTGTAGACGAGCAGTGTCCGCGTCGTATAAGAATACTTGTGTTTTAAGTACTTCAGCAGCTTGCTGTGCAATCGCTTCGTCATTGCCAAGTGCAAGATCAAGAAGTACCGCAATTGAAGGGCCACCTTTCATGTGAGAAAGAAGCTCAAATGCAAAGTCAGCTGTGATTTCAGCAACAGTCTCTTCACCTAAGATAATTTCTTTTAGGAATTGTGCTTTAACACCAGCAGCGCTTGTTGTGCCTGGAAGTGTGTTGTAGATGAAGAATTTAAGCGAATCTTCGCGGTGCTCATGCCCAGCGTCTTTGATTTGGGCAATAA
This sequence comes from Pseudoalteromonas sp. Of7M-16, assembly GCF_022347805.1. NCBI lineage: Bacteria > Pseudomonadati > Pseudomonadota > Gammaproteobacteria > Alteromonadales > Pseudoalteromonadaceae > Pseudoalteromonas > Pseudoalteromonas sp. Of7M-16. Next base: position 215,196 of record NZ_JAKRFY010000002.1, read on the forward strand.
TTTCAGATAATAGCTCTGCGCTATCAATTGGTTTTGGATTTAGTCCTTGTTCCGTTTTACGGGTTTGGATCTCTTCCAAGTACTCAGTATACAAACTCATATGAACCTCGTCAGGCAGTAATACGCATAGATAAAACAGGGTTATTTTACCCTAATTTAGTGCGCTAGTAATCATTTAACTAAAAAGCGATTTTAGTTTTAGTTTGCGCCGCAAAATACACTAAATTCACTAGGTTACGCTAATTTATAAAGTTAATGCGCGGTATAAATAAGAATTATGTGATAATGATTATTATTTCCGAGATAAATATTTGTCACTTTCCTACTCAAAAAGTAGATATGTGACTAACCAATATCAAACTCATTACGCAAATAAATAAAACCAAAAAAACAACGTAACCACTTGATATAGAGTTAAAATAAATAATCTTTGTGGCCTCTCCGTGCCAAGATAACTTTTACCCTATAATGAGCGCACACGGTATGTATGAAGGAATCTTTGAGCACCGCTCACAATCGCGTAACTCATCATTGGACTTGCTCAATTTTGTACAGTGAAATGAGGACCTAAAAAACACTGAGTTGGTTCTTATGTAGCTGAAAGTAGATATAAAAAACGGCCATTAAAAAAGGCCCTTAGTAGGGCCTTTTTTATCTATGCATTTAACACGCTTAAAACTCGAGTTGAGTTTAAATCAATCCCTTCAATTTTTGCTTGGGCAAAATAGCTGACTAAGTAAAAGTCCAACTTATGGGAATCACCTTGCAGCTTTTCATCAAGCAATGCAACTTGCTCCGCCATTCTTGCCTGCTGCTCCCCCTCAGGTGAATCAACATTGGTCAAAATTTCAAGCCTTAACAACAATCTTTCAGCACTCAAGCCCAAGGTGTTTTTACCTTGCCAACAAGCTGGGATATCTTGATTATTTTCAACAGCGCTTACTAGCTCTGAAAACTTTTCTCGATTCAGAGTTGAAAACAACTCATTCAACTTTACTTCAACTTGTTCAAGCAATGACTTTTTGATTTTATTCAAACCGCCTAACACTTCCAAGCTACCAATCTGAGCCTGCAACTGCGTTAATTCAGACTGCGTTTTTGCATCGATCACTAAACTGTCCAGATTAGCAAGCTCCTGACGCTGCTGCGTTTCAAGAGCCGCATTCTCGCGTTTTTGTTGTGCTACTATCTCTTCACGTTTAGCAAATACCGCATCATTGTGCTTTCTAAACGATTGCCACAAAACATGTTCATTCTTACTGCCAGCAAATCCAATACCCTGCCACTGCTTCTGCAGTGTCTTTAATACCTCACAGGCTTCAGCCACATTCTCATTGTCAACTTGTGCCAATGCTTCGTCAACCAATGCTTGCTTTTGCTGCGCATTGTTTTGGTGGTGCGCCTTCAGGCGTGCATTTGCTTTTGCATATGCATCGCGATATTGACCATTTAATGATTGGTAAGTTTGGGCATCCAAGCTACCTGCACTGCGCCAAAGTTTATTGATCCGGTTAAACTGGCTTTCAAGCTTGCGCCAACTGCCTTCTTCTTCAACTGAGAAGCTTTCCAATTCTTGCATTTCTGTAATGAGCTTTTTACGATCAACAACGACTTGTTTACGTGCTTCTTCTTGTTCAGCGAAATACGTACGACATGGCGCGAACAACAATTCTATTTTTTCGTCGAACACTTTTGCTTGTTGTTTCTCTTCTTCACTTTCGATACGACCAAGTTCGTTCCAACGAATTCGCAACATTTTAACGTCTGCTGCTCGTACTTTAGGATCAACGTCTGTTTCTGCTAGTTTTTCATCTAACTGTTCAAGGAGCTCTGTACGTTTTGGTGCAGATGCGTATTTTTGCCAATCTTTGAACTCTGCAAGTTGCGCTTGCAATGTATCGTACTGCTTGCTCACTTGCTCTTTGTGCGCTTCAGTAAGTTGCTCATAACTTTCAGATAAACCATTGAACACACCAAACGCAATATTAAAGCGCCCTTGTTCAATCAACCTCTGTACATCACGTGCTTTCTTACGCGATTCTTTAAGTAATTTCTGTTGCTGCTCTACTAGTGGTTTCATCCCATCTAAAAAGGATTTAGACACCTGATTCAACTCACTTTTTGCATTCTGCTTTAACTCACCTGGCAAAGATTTTAACGCCACATTACATGTTTGATATGCACGTTTTTGCTCACCAAGTAACGCATCAAGACGCTCAATATCTTCACTGATCTCAACCTGCTTCAATACATCCAATGCAGTTTGAAACTCTTTCGTTGCAGCAATCATTTCTGGCAAGGTTGTCAGTAAGTCGTTTAATTGCGTAAGTTTTCGCATTAGACCTTTAACTTCCGCCGTTTCATTATATGCAGAATCAGCCAATGTACTGTGTAATTGGCCGAATTGACTTTGTAATGAAGTTTGTGACTCAACATCCAGCTTACTTACTGCCTCATTCAGTACTACTTCAAAAGCACCGATCTGAGACGTGTATTGTGCAATAGTTTGCTGCTTTTCTTGTTGCGCTTTTTGTACCGCTGCTTCAGCTTCAAATTGTGCTTTGAGTTTTTCTATATGCGCGGTCAGTTTGTCCGTTAACTTTTGGTACTTTTCAGACTGTACACCCAGCGTTTCTTCATCTAGCCACTTTAACTCAAGGCTTTGCCACTGTTGACTCAATTCGTTGAACTGGCCACTAACCGTTTCGTAATCAAGTTTTTCTCGCAGTGCATTAAACTTAGCCAAAATCAGTTTTACCTGCTCAGCTACCTGCTTCGGCATAACTTTCGCCAAGTGAGCTTGCTCTATATGCGCATCAATTTGAATTTTAGCTTCGCCTTGCGCACTTTTCGATACCGTTTTTGTTAGTTCATACTGAAAAACCAATTCTAACAAAGCAAGTTGAATAGATTCTTCACCTTCCCTAAAAGCTTTCTCAATAAGACGCGCATTTGCTATCCGCTTTAATAACTTTACACGTTGTGTTTGTGCAATATCTGAGAAAGCAAGCTTTTCTAAGGTCTTCTGCGGAGCATATCTGTCAATATACTCTTCACGGATATCATTGCTTAACATTTGTGAGCCAGACAACACTGCTTGACTGATATGCTGCTCTGCAATTTCTTTGAGTTCTTGGTCTTGTTTGTAGACTTTCCACCACAGACCCAAATCGTCAATTTTATTGAGGACTTTTTTTCTTATTTGAATTGAGTCGTCCTCAAGTGCCAGAGTCGTTAGTGCTTCGACGTCCTTGGTTGTATCTAATTTATCCACCGCCGCTAAGCGCACTTGCGCCTTAGGGTGCTTCCATTTAGGTGTAAATAAGTGTTTAAAGATCATTTTCAGTGAACCTAGCTATTTCGTTTTCTGCTTTAAATTCTTTTTGCAATTCGCGTTTCGATTTTTGAACCATTTCACCACTTTCATTAATCGTAAATTGCTCGTTCGATTTTGCGATTTTTGCCTGATATAACATGACGAGTTGAACAGTTTGTTCTTTTTGTGCTTCAGTTAATTCTGTGCCATCGGGCCAACGCCCTGTAGAAGCACCATACTGTAAGCGTTCAAATACTTCTGGGGTAATGCTACTTACCAAATTATCTACATTCATCGTCACTTTTTCTTTTTCAAAATTACCAAGATCACGCGATTAATTAGGTACCAAACCATACCTATGCCAATTGCGGATTTAGCTGCATACATTTCAATGCTGCCTTCAACTGGGTGGTGCCAATACAAATATAAAAAACCACCCAAAAATAAAATCAGAGCCAGAAATGAGTAATTCATAATACTCTGTTGTTTCTTAATTCGGTTTCTAGCCGAAATTCGACGTATTTCGTCGTCACTTATTTTCCCAATTTCTACACCACAGTGAGGACACTCAGTGTGCTTTGAAGAAATCGATTTACTACAACTCGGGCATTGGGCAATTGCCATACTTTCGCTACTCCGAATAAAAAATAAGGCGCCATATGGCGCCCTATTCTACTTGGTTTGAGTTAGTTTGTCTTATTGGAAATCGCGAGATTTTTCGATTTTATCGCTATCTGAAGCTTGATCTTTTCCATTTTCAAACTTTTCCCAATAATCATCCACGGTTTCTTTCATTTCTTTTCTCAAAACCATGATGCCGAATAAGTTCGGTAAGGTCATCACAACAATACCTACTGCAGCCAACTTCCAAATTAACGTGGTATCTGCAAAGGATGCCCAAAAGAAGCCTGCAACATAAAAGACGCGATACGGCATCACGGAGCGTGGGCCTAGTAGGTATGTCATTGCTCGGTCACCGTAGTAAGACCATGCAATCGCTGTTGAAAATGCAAATAATAGCAGGCCTATTGAAACAATATACTTACCACTGTCGCCAAAGTACCCACGTGTAAAAGCTTTTGTTGTTAATTCTGCTGAGTGAACAAGCGATTTACCTTGAATAGAAATACTCGGGTCAACGGGCATACCACTTTCTATTTCAACGACTCCGGTGTATTGATGCGAATCAGAAATGCCAAAGCGAATATCTTCACCAATCGAGCGAGAATGCAGCACGGTAAAATCTTTGTTTACTGCTATGCCTTGTACGACCTGAATTGTTCCATTGTATTCTTCAACTTTATGATCAGAATACCCATTCAGATATTTATACAGTTCAGATCTGTCTGCGTCATTACTCTCATCATAATTGCCTTTTATAAAAGTCATCGACGATCGTTCAAATTCTGTTTCGAATTTTTCTGTCCATACCCCAGATGATAAAATAACCAACCCAGTTAATGTACAAATAATAATGGTATCAATGAAAGGCTCTAAGATAGACACCATACCTTCTGACACTGGTTCATCAGCTTTTGCTGATGCGTGTGCGATTGGCGCAGAACCTTGACCTGCTTCGTTAGAAAATAGACCTCGGTTTACACCTCGGTTAAATGCATAAGCGAATGAAGCGCCCAAGAAACCACCCGCAGCTGCAGAGCCGGAAAATGCATTTGTAAACACAGCAGCAAATGATGGTGCAATATTTTCAATATTGTAAAAAATAACCGCAAACGCACCTAGGATATAAACAGCCGCCATCACAGGCACTACTTTTGAAGTAATCGCAGCAATACGTTTGATGCCACCTAAGATAACCAATGCCAAAAGAATTGAAAGCACAGCACCAGTTGCCATTCTTTCAAATCCAAATGTCGCTTCCATACCTTGAGCGATGTTGTTAATTTGCGGCAAGCTACCTGTACCAAAAGAACTTATCACAGTTGCGATAGCAAAAAGCACCGCTAACCATTTCATGTTTAAGCGTCTGTCCATATAGTACATAGGACCACCCGCCATTGTGCCATCTTCTGTCTTAACACGGTATTTGTGCGAGAGCGTCACCTCTACAAACTTGGTTGTCATACCAAAAAAAGCGGTCATCCACATCCAAAACAGAGCAGCGGGTCCACCGATTGATATCGCCAAAGCCACACCACCTATGTTACCGGTACCAACGGTACCTGACAGAGCAGTTGATAATGCTTGGAAGTGTGTCGTGTCACCTTCAAGAGACTTTTTGTCATATTTGCCCGTTACAACTCGGCAAGCATGTTTGAAATAGCGAATTTGCGGGAACTTTAAATAAACTGTAAAAAAGAACCCCACCCCAAGCAATACATAAGGAAACCACCACGAGCCTCCTAGCATGGCATCTAAGCTATCAAGAAAACTTCCTAATGCGTCCACGACTTATCCTCTTCTAATTGTTGTTATATAAAAAAAGGCAACCTCAAAGGCTGCCTTAATTACTTATTATCGTAAGTTATCTACAACTTTTACGATTGCTGATAACGTATCCTGTCCAAACTGGTAAGAGCGTTTGTCAGACCAGCCATAATGTGGATCGGGCAGATCCGCATTGTCTTTAAACGGCATTTCGATGGTGTATGAAAGTGCTTTAAATTCTTCACCAACTGCACAAGAAGCAACGGTTAGATTTGCTTGTCCCGGCTCATCTTTAGGATAACCGTAGACATCTTGAAAATCAGGTGTGATAGTCAATAATGCATCTTTAAACTGACTCTCTAGACTTTCAAGGCGTGCATCATAACTTGGAATACCTTCACTGCCCGCGACAAAGTTGTATGGAAGAGCTTCATCACCGTGAATATCCAAATACATGTCTAGACCAACCGCACGCATTTTTTCAAGTACGTAATAAACTTCTGGAGAATTTTCAATACTTGGAGTCTGCCACTCTCGGTTGAGGTTAACGCCATTGGCATTTGTTCTTAAATGACCACGAACACTGCCATCCGGATTCATATTAGGCACAATGTAAAAAACCGCCTTAGATAACAATGCTGCCGCATGAGGGTCTTCATCATCTAGCAATTTATGCAATAAACCTTCGACAAACCATTCCGCCATGGTTTCACCTGGATGTTGACGCGCAGTGATCCAAATTTTCTTTTTGGTTTCACTTGGCTCACCAATAACAAGCAAGCTGATATCTCTACCATCGATAGTTTCACCCAAAGTTTCTATTTGGCATGCATCGTGGCTTTGTGCCCAATAAAGTAAATCCAAATGGCGCTCATAACTGTACGGCGCGAAATAAGCAAAAAATGTATGGCTATATTCAGGCTCAAAGTCGATAACCAACTGACCATCTTTGTACTCTGAAGGCACTCTGAACCAATTTTGTCTATCGTATGAAGCAACAGCATGGTAGTCATCCCATCCTTCAGGGTAAGCAGATGCCTTTAAATTATTGATGTGTAATTTATGTTCTACAAAAGGAGTTGACTCTAGACGGAAGTGAAACCATTGAAAAAAGTCTGAGTTATTGTCTTTGTTGATTTCAAGCTGAATATCACGAGGCTGCTGCGCCGAAATGACCTTGATATTTCCGCTGTCAAAATTACTGGAGATTCTCATATATACCCTAAATTTATTGGCAATCATTCTTGCCGTAATATTGCGTTTTCTTTGCTAAAGAATGAATTGTTATCCATGTTAGCCAGATGTAGCTAAAAACATGGAAAAGCCTATCATACATAACGCCAATCAAAAACTAAAAAAGCCAGCAATTGCTGGCTTTTTTCATCGTCAAAGCGAAATTATGGCAGACTTGGGAAAGCTACTTCCGCCATGTCACGCATTACACGTACTACCTGACAGCTGTAACCAAACTCATTATCGTACCAAACGTATAGTACAACACGATCGCCATCTACAATTGTTGCTTGAGAATCAACAACACCTGCATAGCGGCTACCAACTAAGTCAGTAGATACGATTTCTGTTGATGCTGTGTAGTCGATTTGGTCACGAAGATCTGAGTACAGAGATGTTTCACGTAAGAACTCATTCAGCTCTTCTGCTGTCGTCTCTGCATTTAGATTCAGGTTTAAAATCGCCATCGATACATTTGGCGTAGGAACACGGATTGCGTTGCCTGTTAGTTTACCAGCAAGCTCTGGTAGAGCTTTTGCTACCGCTTTTGCCGCACCAGTTGAAGTGATAACCATGTTCAGTGCCGCACTGCGACCACGACGCTCTGCTTTGTGGTAGTTATCAATTAAGTTTTGGTCATTTGTGTATGAGTGAACAGTTTCAACGTGACCATTCTTAATACCAAACTTATCATTAAGCGCTTTTAGTACAGGTGTAATCGCGTTAGTTGTACAACTTGCCGCAGAAACAATCTTATCTTCATTAAGAATATCAACATTGTTAACACCATATACGATGTTTTTGATGTCGCCTTTTGCTGGTGCTGTAAGTAATACTTTTGAAGCGCCTTTTGAAGCAAGGTGTTTGCCCAAACCATCTTCATCTTTCCATACACCTGTGTTATCAACAACAAGTGCATTCTCGATGCCGTACTTAGTGTAATCTACTTCTTCTGGTGAATTAGCGTAGATAACTTGGATGTAGTTACCGTTTGCTTTAATCGCACCCTTTTCGTGGTCAACAGTAATTGAGCCATCGAATGGACCGTGGATAGAGTCACGACGTAGTAAACTTGCACGTTTTTCAAGGTCACCATCACGGCCACCACGTACAACGATTGCACGTAAACGTAAATCAGCGTGAGAGCCGCCGCGCTCGATAAGCAGGCGCGCTAATAAACGTCCAATACGACCAAAACCATATAGTACAACATCGCGAGGTTCAGGGCCTGTGCCTTTATTTAATAAGTCAGCAAGCTCACTATTTAAGTACTCTTCGATAGAGCGGCCTTCACCTGCATTTTTGTAGATGTATGCATAAGCTAACTTACCTAAATCGATACGACCAGGTGCAAGCTCCATTTTGCTGATAGCTTCTAGGAAAGGGAAGCTTTCACGAAGACGCAATTTAGTCTCTTCAAAACGTGCTACTGTTTTATGTGCTTTGATAACGTCAATAGTACTTGTGTTTACAAGTGGACGACCATAAACAGCAATTTCAACACCCAAGTTACGGTACAAACGACCAATGATCGGTTGCATATTTTCAGCGTAATCTTGGCGCTCTTGCCAGCTATTTTGATATTCTTGCTCGTGAGATAAGGTCATTTTTTCTGCCTAATAAACAATTTTTTTGAACGGATAGCCCTATTGGGCACCGCCATTCTAATTTAATCTGCAATTATTCTCCACTCTTACCCATATATTTCCGTTTGTTTTCGTAAAAGGAACGACCAATACACAGAAAAATGTCTTATTTTTTCTTCATATTGGAGAAAATATGCGTATTTATTATTTTTGACATGCGACTAAACTAAGTAATTAGTAGTAAATACTGCGGCTGTAGAACTAAACTTGCTGCACTTCAACTCGTTTAAGCTGTTTCGTAAGGTGCAAAAGTGTTATGTTGTGCCCGATTGAAGATTACGTAGGATAAACAATGGCTAATAGGTGGATGCTTGCTGTCGCTGGCGCTTCTTTTCTGACCTTTCTTAGTGGGTGTGAAGAACCGTTGACATTAGCAAAGGTATGTGAAGAAACTCCAGGTTTTTGCAATGACTTAAATAAAGACAGTCACTGTAAAGAGGAAAGAGCATCATTAATCATAGGCCGCTACATAGAGTACAAAGACCCAACTGACGAAAATAAGTATCAACTGTTAAAGCAGCTAGAGACATATAATGCATGTGTATCACTGGCAGCCCAAATTGAGCACATCAAACTAAAAGAGAAAACAACATCTCGCGTTGAAGGTCACTTAACCAGCCTTAAAGAAATGAATCGCATCTATCAGGATACCAAACAAACTTCTCACCCAGGGTTGCTTTACTATCACTGGTCAAGAAACAACAGCCAATTTGCCATGAATAAACTGTTGCGCCAAGAAGATGAACCGTATGTGCGAGAAAGCCAAGAAATTCAGATGTTCTTAGCAACCTATTATGCGAAGTTTGATGATGACAAAACAATCGACTTTCTGTATCGAGTTCTGGAGTTAAACCAAGCTGGCCAGACACCAGATTTAGAGGTTTACAAAGCGCTGGTTAGTATTTTCTACAAACAAAAGAAATATAAACATGCCTATACATTTGCAAGAATTGCTCAGCTCTCTGGGTTTGAAGAGATTGACATTATTGATATAGAGCATGAACTGACTTCACGGGGTAAGAGTATCGGTGTGCTGGAGCAATTGGCGCTGAAAACCCGAGAAGAAATAGAAACAGGCAAGTTTCTATCTCCTCGTGGCTAACTAAATAAAAGCTTTAAACTTTTTTATTTAGTTCAGATGTGACCTGTGCAAGGCCGACTTGAGAAATGCGCGTAACGATTTCTTTTTGTTTCGCGCTCAGAAGAGATATCCCCTCTGCAACAAGGTCATATACCTTCCATTTGCCATCTTTTCCTTTGCGAAATTTAAAGTGCAAATCAATATCAGGCCCTGCGCTTTCTTTGATCACCGCTTTCACCGTAGCATACTTACTGTCTTTTGGTGCTGGCGCTTGCTCAAAAACAACCTCTTGTCCTTTATATTGCATAAGGGCACTTGCATACGTAACTTCAAGGTAATGTGTTACCGCATTGATAAATTCAATGGCTTCTTGGCGTTTAAGCCCCTTAATATGCTTTCCCAATAACTTTCTCGACACAAACCGCGTGTCGATATGTGGCATTAATCGTTCTTTAACGATACTACGCATTTCCTTTGATGTTGCCTTTCCTCCTGCATTGACTTTTTTTATGTCAGCAAAGAGCCCCTCACCTACTTGATTGATTAGCTGATAAGGTGTCTCATTGGCTACAGCCATCGTTGAGCAAACAAGTAGAAATAAAAAGCTGATGACTTTTTTCAATTTTAATTCCTCTAAAAAGTTTACGCTTCACACGGCTCAAATGTGAGAGCTGGTTAATTTATTCAATTACCGCACCTATTGGCCTGAATAACCTAGTGCGTATATTACGGTTTTATGATCTCAAAAGTTGTCAAAAATTGTATGGGATTTTACAGAATGATACATTCTTCCCAACAGAATGGACCGCACAATACCTGTTTTACGTTCACGACCACTGCTTTATATGCAAAAAGTTCTATAACGTAGATTTTGTACATTGATTTTATTGACTAAAAACTTAACATACTGGTTTCAGGGACAATTGTTACGCTTGCAAAGTTTTGTAATGTTTCAATATGCAAAAAAGGGGCGAGAGGATACAGCTTCTAACCTTAATACTTCCTTAACGCGGTCTGAACCAAACCATTGCTGGAAATCCATCGCTGAATTTCACCCAGTGATAAAGGTTCACTGATATTGTAGCCTTGAATATATTTACATCCCTGATTGGCCAGATACTGAGATGTTTCATCATTCTCAACCCCTTCGGCAACCACTGAACAGCCCAGTCGTTTCGCTAAAAAAAGTGTTGTTTCAATGATGGCACGGTCTTTATCCTGAGATAAACATTGGGTGACAAAAGATTTATCTATTTTGATCTGTGAAATCGGCAACTCTTTAAGAATTGAAAACGATGAGAAGCCGGTTCCAAAATCATCTATGCTCACCGAAAATCCCATATCAATGAGATGCTCGATCAATGTTTTGGTTTGTTCAACGTCTGTCATCACCATACTTTCCGTTAACTCAAATATGATCCTTTTCGGATCTACATTTTTGCTATTGAGCTGTGTATTCAAGACATTAATTAGATTTTTTCCTAATAGATCCTGGCAGGATAAATTTATATGTACCGTCAACTTATCATTTAATTTCAGAAGTAACTCAATATCGCTAAATACTGTGTTTATCACATACGCACTGAGATATTTTATCATGTTGTTCTTTTCAGCTATTGGAATAAAGCGCTCTGGCAAAATATACTCGCCATCCTCAGATGGCCATCTGACTAAAGCCTCTACACCATGCACTGTGGAGTTTTGCGCATCAACAATTGGCTGGTAGAAAACAGTCAGGTCTCCTCGCGCTAGTGCCCCTTTAAAGTCGTTGAGCATGTGAAATTCAGAAACCACCCCTTGATGCAAGGTTTTATCGAACAAGACTAAGCTTTGTTTACTTCTTTTAGCCGCATACATTGCAATATCTGCTCGCTTTAAAAGCTCAGAAGCAGATATATCTTCGCTTACAATATTTAAGATTGCACCGGAGCTATATGTCACATCCACCGCGGTATGCTCTACGACAAGTCCACTGTGTAGAGCACTTAATATGGCGTTGTTTTGAGCAAAAAGCGCAGGCTCATTGCGCGCTTCACTGACAACCACAAATTCATCACCACCGATTCGAAACAGCTCGCTACCTGGTAATAGACTACTTGAGATAGCTTGTGAAAATGCCACCAGCAACTGGTCGCCAAAGTAATGCCCCATCGCCTCGTTGATCTGTTTCAAGTTATACAAATCGAAAATCACAACAGCAAAGGCATCACAATGCTTTTTTCTCAGCTCTATACACTCAAAGCATCGTGCGCGGTTTTGTAGTTTGGTGAGGTGGTCATGTTGGGCGTTATACTTTTCCAGATCAAGGGCTGCTTGTAGTCGCATTAAACTTACCTTGCCCAAATTAACCACCACAATAACAAACAGTCCACCCAGGGCAAGAATCACAGATAAGGCTAAAACCACTCGCGAACTGTCTACGCTCAAGTAAACATAGGCCGCAAAGCTTGCATAACCTAAAGTAAAAAAGCAAATAAGTGCAAGCAGCAACCACCATCCTTTAGACTGTGCAATGCGACATATTTCTATTGCGGGCTTTACTGAAAGCAACAAAAAAGACAGCCCCATCAATATTAAGCAAAGGCTAATAGTTTCCAAAAAGAGCGCCTGTGAACAAAACCTGACTTTATTATAGTTTAATATTCGTACTCTGCTGGACACTTGCACTTGCATAACGCCTTTGCTCATGGAGCGTGTTTAAGCCGAATATATAGCCGGTCTTTTATCGTTATGCATCGCGTTTTTAAGTCTTTTATATGCAACTCAAAATCGGCGACAGTATTTTGTTCCATCGCTGTAATTTGCTGTTCGAGCGCACAGTAATCAGCTAGCAGTTTGGCAAACTCTTTGTCTGTGAGCTCTAATTCAGCGATTTTGAGCCTAAACTCTGGTAGTTCTTTGATTAAATTACAAGTTTTCTTACACATATTGAGTTCCTGCTTTATTGAAATATTGAAGGTGCTGAATTGAAATCTCACAGCGCTACTTGAACCAATATGTCCTTACCTACTCAGTCACTAACTATTTGCGGTGTTGCGCTCAGCCTGGCAAGCCCACTCCCGACAATTCAAATACTAAGCGGATATCCGTATAGAGTCTTGATCTAACGCAAATTGCACGCTTCTCAACATACTGAAAATCATGATTAAACATCGTGATCTAAGTCGTAACGCACACTGTGTTGCTCTGACCTCTTATTTCAACTAGCCGCTTGGGCGCAATTGTTGTAAAATGTGCGCGTTTCTAAGCAAATCTATACTGTTATTTTGAGGAAAACCTGTGAGCGAACAAAAACAGTCTCTGAGCTACAAAGACGCAGGCGTTGATATTGATGCGGGTAACGCATTGGTTGAACGCATTAAAGGCGTAGTGAAAAAAACTCGTCGTCCAGAAGTAATGGGTGGCATTGGTGGTTTTGGTGCACTATGTGAACTTCCAACAGGTTACAAAGAGCCTGTGCTCGTTGCCGGTACTGACGGTGTTGGTACTAAGCTTCGTTTGGCCATTGATCTGAAAAAACACGACACGGTTGGTATCGATCTAGTCGCAATGTGTGTTAACGATCTTATTGTACAAGGCGCTGAACCGCTTTTCTTCCTAGATTACTACGCGACAGGCAAGCTGGATGTAGATACTGCTGCTGACGTAGTTAGCGGTATTGGTAAGGGCTGCGAGCTTTCTGGCTGTGCTTTAATCGGTGGTGAAACAGCTGAAATGCCTGGTATGTATGAAGGTGATGATTATGACATGGCTGGTTTCTGTACTGGTGTTGTTGAAAAATCTAAGATCATCGACGGGACTAAAGTTAAAGCTGGCGACCAACTAATCGCACTTGCTTCAAGTGGCCCTCACTCAAACGGCTACTCATTAATCCGTAAAGTATTAGAAGTATCAGGTGCTGATACAAATGAAGAGTATGCGGGTAAACCCCTAGGCGAACATTTACTTGAGCCTACTCGCATTTACGTTAAGGCAATTCTAGAGCTTTTGAAAGACGTTGACGTTCATGCACTTTCACACATCACAGGTGGCGGTTTCTGGGAAAATATCCCGCGCGTACTACCTGAATCTGCAAAAGCAGTGGTTAAAGGCGATAGCTGGGAATGGCCAGCCATTTTTAACTGGCTACAAGAAAACGGTAACATCAGCACTCACGAGATGTATCGTACATTCAACTGCGGTGTTGGTATGATCTTGGTCGTACCTGCTGAGAAGTTAGCGCAAAGCCTAGAAATCTTAACGGCACAAGGCGAAAATGCATGGCACATTGGTGAAATCCAAAATGCAGTTGACGGCGAAGAGCAAGTTGAAATCCTAGGTGGTGCCGAGTAATGGCACCCACTCGGATCGTTGTATTGATCTCTGGTAGTGGCTCTAATTTACAAGCAATTATTGACCACTGCCAAGCTGGTAAAATTAATGGTGAAATTGTTTCCGTCATCAGTAATAAAGACGACGCTTATGGGCTTGTTAGAGCTGAAAAAGCGAACATAAACACTCACCTTTTAAGCCACAAAAACTTTGATAGTCGCGAGGCTTATGATGAACAACTGGCAAAATTAATTGACTCTTGTAATCCAGATTTAGTTGTATTGGCTGGATTTATGCGTATTCTAACCCCTGGCTTAGTGCAAAAATTTAAAGGGAAAATGTTGAACATTCACCCTTCTTTGTTGCCTAAGTACCAAGGGCTGAACACCCACCAAAGAGCAATTGACGCAAATGATGCGTACCATGGCGCTAGTGTTCACTTCGTAACAGAAGAATTAGACGGAGGTCCTGTTGTTGTCCAAGCAAAAGTTACCATTTTGCCTGATGACACAGCAGAGACATTAGCTAAGCGGGTACATGAACAAGAACATGTCATTTATCCTTTGGTGGTCAAGTGGTTCAGTGAACACAGACTAACAATGGAAGCAGACTATGCAGTTTTTGATAAACAACCCCTTCCAGCGCAAGGCGTCGATTACAGCTAAAATAAAAATCCACAGCGCTTTGCTATTTGGCTTAAGCGCTGTTTTATCTTCTTCCCTTCATGCCTCTACGCTCACCGAATACACAGCCGAGTATAATGTACTACGAAAAGGAAAAATTCATGGCAAAGCAACCAGAGAGTTTATGCAGGTTGCCGACAATACTTATGCGCTGAGCTATGAGACCGATGTGAAGTGGATGATATTCACAGAAAAACGCACTGAACAAAGCTTGTTTAAATTTGAAAACGGCCAGACTAAGCCACTCCACTACAGCCTTAACCGAGAAGGCACGCGTCCTGACAAAAGTTTCAAAATTAAATTTGATAGAGAGAACAAGCAACTGTTTTCCAAAGAGCAGGAGTACCCACTTAAAGTCGAGTGGGATGAGTCAAGGCAAGACGTTTTATCCTACCAAAACCAGCTCCGCAATGAGCTGAAATCTGGCAAAACCCAATTTAGCTACCCAATCATAGATAAGAATGGCAACGTTCGTATGTATAACTTTAAAGTAGTGGGAGAGGAAACCATCACACTACCTATTGGTAATGTTAAAACCATCAAAGTAAAACGCCTTTATGACAGCAACAAACGCCATGCAATCGCTTGGTTTGCGCCAAAATATGACTACATGCTGGTGCAAATGCTAAAAGGAAAAGACGGCGTTGAGCAGTTTCAAATTCAAATGACGGCTCAAACCGTTAAGCAATAAATAAAGCAGGCATTAAAGCAGGTGCAACAGCACCTGTTTTATACTTTCTCGCCCAATTTGAATAACACTGACTGCCCAGGTTCCATTTTCGTCCACTCTTCATCATTGGTCAGTGGTCGAGTAGCAATCACAGTTACGATGTCATTGGGCGTGGTTTCTTTTTGAAAATCAACAACCATATCCGCATCGATTAATGTTGCTTTGCCAAAAGGTGCTTTACGCGTGATCCAGTGTAAGTTGTTACTGCAGTATGCCAAAACAAACACGCCGTCTGTCAGCAGCATATTAAACACGCCTTTTTCTCTCAACTGATCAGCTAACTTGGCGGCATAGCGAAATACAGCGGCCATGTTGGAGGGCTTCTTCGGATATTTTTCGCGGATTTTGTCTAAAATCCAGCAAAACGCAAGCTCGCTATCGGTATTGCCGACAGGTTTATAGTACTGCGTTTTCAAATCTTTATAATTCGATAGCTGTCCATTATGCGCATAGGAGATCTCTCTTCCCCATAGCTCTCGTGTAAAGGGATGTGTATTCTCCAAACATGTTCGGCCGCGGTTGCCTTGACGAATGTGGCTAATCACAGAAACACTCTTGATTGGATAGGCTTTGACCAACTTTGCGATTTCAGACTGACAACTTGGTTCAGGATCTTTAAATGTGCGACACCCCTTACCTTCGTAAAATGTTATCCCCCAACCATCTTTATGGGGTCCTGTATTCCCACCTCGCTCCAATAACCCTGAAAAACTAAAACAAATATCTGTCGGCACATTAGCTGACATCCCGAGTAGCTCACACATTCTCTGGCCTTTTTTAAAAATATTTATGAGCTAACATTCAACAACATGTTCGGCTATGACTGCACATAGCCACTAAATCAAATATGTGGTTGCTCTTAAATAAAAAATTAAACTAGGTCGATTATGGCTAATTTTTTACTGTGAAACAATCTGCTACTCGCTTAATTGGTAAGGAATTCTGAAATAGGCAATGTATTGATGGTCACAACCAACATTGACTGCTGCGCAGCAAATTCTTATCAATTAAGACAAAGAATGGTACTTTAGGCATTTACGCAGTTAAATACCTAAAAGTAACCTTTATTAATAACGGAATACACTGCTACCCGCCGCACTTGTTAAACTCTTCCGACGCTTTAGCATACACGGTACAAAAGTCTTCACTGCCATTACTGGCCTTTAACGCCTGTCCATCAAATAATGCATTAATAACTTTTGATTTGGTAATTGTCAGGCGCTTATTTCGACATGACTTAACCGCCATTTCCCCACATTCAGCTGCACTTGTCGCCTCTTTAAATTTAGAACAGCGCTGCTTCCCCTTACACTTTTTATAGCTAATTTTTTCCTTGCCTGGGCATGCCGTTCTAACATATTTAATTTCGCATGTGCCAGCTTTAACTTCAGTGGGCATAGCACTAAGTACTAAGGATACGGCCCCAATTGCTAATAGTAGTTTCATCGTCATCTCCTAAGTTTTAAATTGGCTCATCATTAATCTGAGTGTCTCTGCCATTTCAGCCAACTGCTGACTAGCCTGTTTATTTTCCTGTGCATGATTTGAGTTAAGGTTTGTAATTTCATGCATATGTTGGACATTCTCGTATTGGCTCACCGCAGCTAGGCTCTGCTGCTCGGATGCCGCTGCAATCTGTTGGCTCATATCCTTGATGGTTTCGACACTGTTTACAATTGCACTTAAAGTACCTTGCACAGCTTCTATACCACTCACACAATTGTGTGTTTCTCGCTGAGAATTAGACATGGTATTGACTGCACCTTTTGCACCATCTTGTAATCCAGTAATGGCTTTTTCGATTTCTTCCGTTGCATCTTGAGAGCGACTAGCAAGCGTACGCACTTCGTCGGCAACCACTGCAAATCCACGACCTTGCTCCCCAGCTCGTGCTGCTTCAATGGCTGCATTCAACGCAAGTAAATTGGTCTGCTCGGCAATGCTTCTGATCACGGCCAGCACTGTGTTTATATTTTCCAACTCATTACTCAATTGGTTAATCGCATTTGCTGAGGTCTCTATCGAAGATTCAAGCCCCTTGATGTTTTGTACGTTGGTCACTAACAGCTCTTCTCCAGATGCAGCTTCACTACTTGCTTGCTGGACCTGCTCTAATGTGCTGTGAATACTGTCAGTCACTGAACTCACTGTTTCTTTCATTTCTGAAATAGAACTGCTCATGGCGCTCATTTGCTCACTTTGCTGCGACGCACTACTACAGCTTTGTTCTGCAATCATATTGGTTTGTTCAGCCGTTGAAGAGAGTAATTGCGTGTTACTTGTTACCTCCCTCAGCGTACCTGCTAAAGTGTCAATGAGTTTTTGGATATTACCGGCCAAACGACCAAACTCATCCTGTTTAAAATTATTGAGCTGAACGGTTAAGTCTCCCTGTGCGGCTCGATTAATAGAATCGATAATCTGGTGCAGTGGCGTGCGCACACTGTTAATCACAAAATACGCTATCACGATGGACAATATGATAGTGACAACCGTCAATGCCGTTGTCACTTGCAAACTCTCTTCAATCGCTCCTTCAGCGGCTTGTTGCGCATCTTCAGTCAACATGACTATTTTCTCATTCAGCTCCCTTAGCTGTAGTTGTAACTCACCTGCTGAACCTGAAGCTTCTGTAACGAGGCTATTGAGCTGCTTTTTTTCATTTAGCGTATTGATTCTTGACTGCAATGCGCTGTTGGAACCGACAATAGCTTGTTTAAATTGAAAAAAGTTCTCTTCCATTGAATTTAACGCCTCCGAATTCGCGAGTTCCGGAGCGTTTTTTAGCGCAGCGAGTTGCTGCTCCATGTCCGAAATTGACTCTTTGGCAACGCTTGCTACATTCATGATTTCGAACGTAATATTGGAAGCAAGGCCACCACTGACCTCATCTACTAAATTTTCAACATTTTCTATCAGTTCATTGACTACATCAGATATGTTTTGGTCATTCGAAATACCTTCAAGGTCATATGCCAAGCTGAGCGTTTCATCCCCCATATCTGTGAACTCACTGGCAAACTCGGCTGTACGCTCTTTAAGTTTGATCACTTGAACCGCTTTATCGAAGGCACTATCGGCGCTCTGAAAAAAAACAGTATTGAGTTTTTTGGAGTTGTCAAAAGGACTGCTGAGATCAGGCTCAGATGCAGTAAGTTCTGATAACTGCATTAAAGCTTGGTCATTGGCTTGTTTTTGTAAATTGTATTGATTGCGGATAGCGCTAATTGCACTGAGTGTTGGCGCTTGATCTAGCTGCGTCAAAGATAGCCTCGACAGCAAGACTGACTGGAGCATGCTATTGCCCGATATTAATGTTGGAACACTTTGTTTAGAAACCTTTTGAACAGATCCACCGATAGTTATGTTCCCTGTCAGCGCTACTATGTAAATAATGCAAGCTAAAACTACAACTGCCGTAAACCCACTCATTACACGAGCCGAAACGGTTAATTGCATGTGATGTTAATCATTTTGTGTCTATGTAGTTAAACTTATAGTCAACAATCCGCAAATTGGCGAATTTGACTGTAATATTGTCTTAGTTCTAATAACCACATGAGTTGTTGTAATTTGATATACTTAATTCTCATTTTTCTGCATATCAATACTTGCAGTTGAGCGCTGCAGCGGGTAACGTTGCGCCGATTTTAATTTATTAAGGTATTAAATTTTGATTTCTACAGCGAATATCACCCAACAGTTTGGCTCTAAGCCGCTTTTTGAAAATATCTCAGTCAAATTTGGCGAAGGTAATCGCTATGGCCTAATTGGGGCGAATGGCTGTGGTAAATCAACCTTTATGAAAATCCTCAGTGGTGAGTTAGAACCTACTGGTGGTAACGTCAGCTACGACCCGCAAGAGCGTGTCGCTAAACTTAATCAGGATCAATTCGCCTACGAAGAATATACGGTAATTGATACTGTTATCATGGGCTACAAAGAACTGTGGGCAGTAAAACAAGAACGTGACCGTATTTACTCATTACCTGAAATGAGCGAAGAAGAAGGTATGATCGTTGCGGACCTTGAAGTTAAGTTTGCCGAAATGGATGGCTACATGGCGGAATCCAAAGCAGGCGAATTACTCCTTGCTGTAGGAATTCCTACCGAACAGCACTTTGGCTTGATGAGCGAGGTTGCTCCGGGCTGGAAACTGCGTGTACTTCTTGCCCAAGTACTCTTTGCTGACCCGCATATTATGCTTCTAGATGAGCCAACCAATAACTTGGATATCGACACCATTCGCTGGCTAGAGCATACCTTAAACGAGCGCAACTGCACCATGATCATTATTTCCCACGACAGACACTTCTTGAACAGTGTTTGTACACATATGGCAGATTTAGACTATGGTGAGCTACGTCTTTACCCGGGTAATTACGATGAATACATGACCGCAGCCTCGCAAGCAAGGGAGCGATTACTCGCTGATAACGCGAAAAAGAAAGCGCAAATTGCTGAACTGCAAACTTTCGTTGCACGATTCTCTGCCAACGCCTCAAAAGCGAAACAAGCGACATCACGAGCAAAGCAAATTGACAAAATTCAATTGGAACAAGTCAAAGCGTCGAGCCGTCAGAACCCCTTCATTCGCTTTGAGCAGTCAAAAGAATTGTTCAGAAATGCACTGGAAGTTGAGGGCTTATCACAAGGCTTTGAGGAAGATTTGTTCAATGACTTCAGTGGTATTTTTGAAGTGGGCGAAAGAGTCGCGATAATCGGTGAAAATGGTGTAGGTAAAACCACTTTATTGAATACCCTAGCCAGTCAATTAACTCCTAGAAACGGCACATTTAAGTGGTCAGAAAACAGTAATATCGGTTATTACGCTCAAGATCACGCAGAAGACTTCGAAAAAGATATGGACCTGATGGAATGGATGGGACAATGGCGACAAGAAGGTGATGATGAGCAAGTATTGCGTAGCTTCTTAGGCCGCATGCTTTTCTCTCAAGACAGCATCAAGAAATCGGTTAAAGTCCTCTCTGGTGGTGAGCAAGGTCGTATGCTGCTCGGCAAGTTAATGATGCACAAGCCAAACATATTGTTAATGGATGAGCCGACTAACCACATGGATATGGAGTCGATTGAGTCATTAAATACAGCTCTTGAACAGTACAAGGGCACACTATTTTTCGTTTCTCACGACCGAGTTTTCGTTGACTCTCTAGCTACGCGTATTCTTGAAATTAAAGACAATAAAATCACGGACTTTAAAGGCACCTATAGTGAGTTCTTAAAGTTCAGAGGTATCGAAGACTAATACAACCTGCGCGGCATACTCGCCGCGCATCTCATCACACCTTGGGCCTTGCCAAAATACTCTCCATTACCGCACGCTCGATTGTTTGAAACGCATCTAAGCATTTATCATTGAGCCCACAGTTAAGAAAATAGACCACACTGGTATTTAGCTCAGGAATGTATAAATTATTAGACACATAGCCATGGTTACCACCATTGTGGTGATAAACAGTATACCCTTGCATATCCTCCTTCCATAAACCTAGAACATATTCAAGGCCCGGAGATACCGAAACACGACTTTTATCACCAATGAGATCTTCTCGCGCTTGGCTCGACAACCACTGCTCATTGTTAAAGATATTGTCCATTAACGTCGATAATTCAGTAACGGTTGACGCTACTGGCGTTGAGGCGGAGGTTACATGGCTTAAAATAGGCCACGTATTAATATATTCGCCGTTTTGCTTTTCATACCCTGGGGTAATCTCACCAAATTGATTTTCAATACCGACCGAAAACGTATTGCCCAATTCTAATCTATCGATTATTTGATCTCGCATTGCATGCGCATTGGGATGTCCTAATACACTATCTAAAATCATGCCTGCCAAAGCATAATTACTATTAGAGTATTCAGCCCCCTTGCCGGGTTTAAAGTAAGCTGGTTGGCCGAGTGCAAATTGAACAAAATCCTGATTGGTGATCCCTTTGTCATAGTTTGCCAGAACAAATTCGACATACGCATCATTGCTTCGTGGATCAGAGTAGTTGTAAACCCCACTGCTATGATTTAATAACTGCCTCAAGGTGATCTCAGTGCCATACTCAATTTGCTCGATGATCTCTGGTGATAACCACGTGTCTATTGTCGCATCCAAGTCTAGAATGCCCGCTTGGTGCAATTGAACAGCCAATAGTGCAGTGAAGACTTTTCCTGTACTGGCGAGGTGATAAACAGCATCAGGTTGTAGTGTCGCTTGTGTGGTTAAATTTGCAGTACCACTGCTTCCTGTGAAAGTACGATTGGGTGTAGAAACATGCAAGATAATGCCATGTATTTCATCTGAAACGAGGTCATCAATTAGTTTTTGATAGTTAAACTCGACCTTTGCTTTGTCCTTAGAGTTAAGTGCAGTTTGATGGGCGGATGTTGGTACATCTTTTTGCATGTTTGAACTGTTACCTCCACCACAAGCGCTCAAGGTGCATATTGCAATCGCTATGGTAAGGCGTTCTTTTAATCTAAAAATCATTGAATTGGTATCCATATTGTTATTTTCCTACAGCATATGGAACCTGCTTACGAAATTACGTATAACTTTTTTTAAAAATGTACCAAGTTGTACCTCTCGCTTTTCTTTTACAATACAAAAAAGGGGCGATACCGCCCCTTGTCATTATTCATAGCCATTACGAATTTACATTGCTTTGCGCGTTTCAACCCAGCGAGCAATATCTTGTTCAACCAGCGCCAGTGGACGTGCGCCTTTTAACAAAATTTCGTCATGAAAAGAAGTCATATCAAATTTGTTACCCAAGGCTTTTTGCGCATCCTTTCTTAGCTCTTCAAACTTCAACATACCCAACTTATAACCTAGAGCTTGACCCGGCCATGCAATATAACGATCAATTGCAGGGACAACATCGCTCATAGCAGAACCTGTTGCCTCTGCAAAATACTCAATGGCCTCTTGGCGAGTCCATTTTTTATAGTGTAAGCCTGTATCTACAACAAGACGGGCAGCTCGGTACGCTTCGGCTTGTAATCGACCTAAGTCACCAAATGGGTCACCTTCGTACATGCCCATTTCGTAAGCAAGCAACTCAGAGTAAAGCGCCCACCCTTCGATATAGCCGTTAAATGACGCATTTTGGCGCATTAAGCCAATATCGGTTTGCAACATATTGAGCGCAATTTGGAAGTGATGCCCAGGTACTGCTTCATGATATGTCAATGTTTTTAAACCAAAGCTTGGCACTGCTTTCATATCTTTGAGGTTTATCGCAAACACACCTGGGCGGCTGCCATCTAAAGAAGGGCCATAGTAATAACCACCAGGTGCGCCAGCCTCAACCTCAACTGGAATACGTTTAACTTCTACTTTTTGGGGTGGCAGAGTTGAAAAATATTGTGGTGCTTTTTCATTGATAACTTCAATCTCACCTTTTAAAAAGTCCAGCAGTTCCTGACGACCTTGATCGCTATCAGCAAACAAAAAGCGCGGCTCTTCGTTTAATTGCTTCATACGCTCGCTTACTGATCCCTTGGTATAGCCATTCGCTTTTAAAATTTCATCCATGCGATTTGTGATACGCTTCACTTCCGCTTGACCCACTTCATGGATCTGCTGTGCCGTCATATCTGAATCTGCTAGATACGTGATAGCATGTTGATAAAACGCTTCACCATTAGGTTGTGCCCAAATACCGACCTTATCTGAGGCCTGTTTTTCCAATTCAGTCATTTTAGCGGTGATACGACCAAATGCAGGGTATACCTGCATTGCCATCACAGATGCGGCACTTTCGACTAAACTGGCTTTTGCTCTGTCACTAACACCGTCAAGGTTTTCTAGCTTTGTAGCGAAGGAAGTCACGAGTACATGTTCATTTGCTTTTGGTTCAGTGTATGCATTTAGATAAGACAAAGTATTTGGGAATAATGGCTTAGGTAATATGATGCCGCGCTTTGCATCACTGACAACTTTCTCGTTGACCTGATCTACCATAATCGCAAATGCGGCTAACCGCTCTACATATGCTTTTGCATCAGATATGTTGCTAATTTCATGCTGGTTCTGCAATATGCTTGGCACGTCCATCAGAGGCCCAGATATCTGGTTTACGATATAAGGCAAATGCCCACCCCAAGTATCAATGTATCCAGCAGAAAACACACTGTCGCCCGCATAATACCGTGCTATAACCTCATTAACTTGCACATGTAACCTGTCTTTGTCACTGAGCTGAGCAGATTGCAGCTGCTTGAGCTGCTCTGCCGCGTGGGTCATGTCTATCTGTAACGCTTGCATGCCAGCAACAGAATAGTCGGGTAGCCTATTTTCATAGCGGCCATAATCCTCACTTTCAAGCTTCAATGATGTTGCCAAAGCTGGCTGGTGAGAAATAAACGCTTTGGTATATTTATCAACGACCGTGTCAACTTCAACTCGACTTATTGTCTTTTGCGCTTTAACCAAGTTTTCACTATTTGCTTGATTCGATGTGGACTCTGTCGCACACCCAGTAATGGCAAAAAGTACAGCCGCTGCCAGCACGTTAACCTTTCTCATTATTTATCCCCAAATGTTGTCATCGTAGTGTGTTGGAATACTTAGCCGCGTTCGCTTGTATTCTGCGTAATTTCAAATTCAACAGTAATCTACATAAATCGAGTTTATAAGTCACTTACAGAAGTGCTTTTTCTATTTTCATTCGGGTAACTGGGTAAGCTAACAAATCAACAATTACCACTGCGATTTAGCAATTTAAAACGATTTATTCATTGCGGTTACATCGCTTGGATCATGTTCAACCGAATTTGTTTTTTGACACGCTTCCATATTCAATAATAATGAATAATCACAACATATAGGAAAGCTTATCCAACTCATTTAAAAAACAACAACAAAATCACAACACCATGTATTTTATACTTATTATTTTAAAACACATTAATCAAAGGCACTATCCGTGCTAATTCACGCTCTATTGCACCACCTTTAATTAGCGCTCTTTTGTGTACAATACCCTCATCCCAATATGAAAAACTTTAAGTAAGGATTGATCATGAAGTTTAAAATGTCAGCGCTGTCACTAGGCGTATTCATCGGTATATCTTCCATTGCACACGCAAGCGTATACGACTCAGGAATTGAATCAGTTGAGTTACCAGCTGATGCCAAAATGACTACTACACAAACCAATAATTATGATTACTCAGATAATCAACCTTGGAGCCAAATGCCACCTGCTCAACTGAGACCAGTTCAAGTGCCATTATTTATTTCGATTGGTTTCGACGACAATGGTTCTAAGGCCGGTATGGACTGGATAGTTAACTTTACTCGTCAATTGCAAAACGACAATGGTTCAAATAATGCGGCGACATTTGACGGTGCACCAGTCAGGTTTACGTTCTTTAATACACCCTCTTATATAGAAGCTGCCGCTAACGATGCAGTGGGCGTCAAACACGCTTGGAGAAATGCTTGGCTAGACGGCCACGAGATTGGCAATCACACTTGGAGCCACAAAGATGGTGGGCCAGATACAGGTAACTTCAGTGAAGCACAGTGGGCACAGGAATTGGGCATTACTCAAACGTGGTTAAGTAAGCCGTATGACGCTACAGAGATCATGCACGGTGCAAACGATGCCGCGGGTCCTGGGATCCCAGTTAGTGAGATTATTGGCTTTAGAACCCCTTACTTGAATCACAATAATGCATTGTTTTCAGCTCTTATCAAAGGTAACTTTGTCTACGATACTAGTGTAGAAGAAGGTTGGGGCAGCCAATATAATGGCACCAACAATCCATGGCCTTACACCATGAATAATGGTACGCCGACAACGCGGGTTGGTAAACCAGATGTTGGTAACTTCCCTGGTCTATGGCAGCTACCATCAAACGTGTTTGAAAAGCCGCAGGGCGGTAAAATGGTCGCATTTGACACAAATATGTGGGTTGGCAGCGCAATGAGTAAAAATGACGTGCTTGCTATCTTAAAGCACAACTTGCATTTAAGACTCGAAGGTAATCGCTCTCCTTTATTATATGGCGCACATGCCAATATCTACGCGCCAGAGTATGATACAGGCGGACGCGCGACAACTTATTTGGAGCGCCAACAAGCAATTGAAGAATTCATTCAATATGCACTCAGTTTGAAAGTTAACGGTCAACCTGTAGTACGCATCGTGCCGTTTAAAGATATCGTTGAGTGGATGCGTAACCCGACACCTCTGACTGATGGAAAAGTTGTCACAGTTAAAAGCATTGGCGCAAGCCCGACATATGCACCAGGCAGCATCTACCAAAAGGGTGACCAAGTTTATCATGATGGCAAATACTATGAAGCTAAGTGGTACGCTGACTCAATCCCTGGCGCACTTTCTCCTGACTACGACCCTTGGAAACTCATTACCAGAGAACAAGCGACCAAGGTTTCTCACTTAGGTAGCGTAACACCGACTGGCGATACATTTGGCGACATCTTAATCGCACCAAATAAAGATCAAACCTTCTTCTTTAATGCAGCTGCTGGCGCTCAAGTTAAAAGTGTTACGCTCAACGGTGTGAATCTAGGTTCACTAGAGCAGTACACGTTCAGTAATTTGACAGCGAACCAAACATTGACTGTTGAATTTAGTAAAAAGTAAGTGACCAAATAATAAAGGCTGTACCTAAGTACAGCCTTTTTATGACTTTATATCTAAATACTAAACTCACTGCTCATTTAAAATGTATTTTCGCACAGCCCTATTGTGCTCTTTTAATGACTTCGAAAAATAATGTGCGCCATTCCCTTTTGATACAAAATATAAAAAATCTGTATCAGCTGGTTGAACAGCTGCAAACAATGCATCTTTAGACGGCATTGCAATAGGCGTTGGCGGCAGCCTATCAATACGGTAGGTGTTATAAGGTGTATATTCATGCAAGTGAGATTTTTTTATATCACCACGAAATCGCGCTCCAAGCCCATAAATAACGGTTGGATCTGTCTGTAATCTCATGCCTTTGTTCAATCTATTATGAAAAACCGAAGAAATAATATCTCTTTCGGCAGCATGTCCTGATTCCTTTTCAATAATAGACGCTAAAATAAGTGCTTCATAATCACTTTTTAGCGGCACACCATCGCCTCGTTTTGCCCAGGCTTCACTTAAAACACTTTGCATTTTTGTATGCGCACGCTGCAACAGCGCTGACGCTTTGGTCAAACCTTCATAGTGATATGTATCAGGGAATAGCCACCCTTCTGGGTGTCCGTTGCCAAATTGTATCAAACCTGCTGAAGGCTTATCTGGGATGTCAAATATTAAAAACGCACTACTCTTTAGATTCTCGATAATTGTTTTATAAGTGTCACCTTCAATAATAGTGAAAGTAAAATCGGCCTTGTTACCGCGGTGAACTTTTTCAATGGCCGCCATTACAGTAAGGCCGTTCAGCTCATAAACACCTGCTTTAAGAGTAAACTTTTGTGGCTGCAACTTGCTATAGAGCTTATAAGGAAAGCAGCTCTCTAATGCCTGCTGTGACTGCCATTTGGAGCACAAGCTGTGAAAAGTATCCCCCTGCGACACTTGCGTATATTGCTCTGGTAATTCTAGGGTTTCACTTTGCATCAAACCCAGTAAGTTATACCCACAATATAAGATGATAAGTACGGGCACTGAGGCGGCCCATAATAAAAAACGGATCATAGAGTGGCTTCTATCTTTGACTTCAAATCAAGTGCAGTTTGCAGGTTAAACACCTGTTTGTCTATTGATTTCACTGGAACAAGCCCCATCAAACTGTTACACATGAATACCGCATCTGCCTGCAATACATCATGCAAACACAATGATTTAGACTCTATTTGAGTATGGTCAGACAGCAGTGACAGATACACACCTTTAATGCCACACAACTTTAAGCTAGGTGTAAACAGCTGGTTATTTTTCATAATGATCAGGTTGCTAGCCGAGCACTCTATGACGTTGTCCTCAATATCCAAAACCAGTACATCATCAGCCGCTTGTTGACTGGCTTGCGCTTTTATCAATACTTGCTCTAGACGGTTAAGCGTTTTCAGACCGGCAAATAGAGGCTGGTGACCAAGTTTAATGCCACTGACGCTCAAACAAACCCCCTGTTCTTGCCATTTAAGATAGTGCGAAGGAAAATCACTTTGTGTAATTATAATCTTGGGCTCAGGCTGCTCTGGTAAGCCATAACCTCGTCCACCAACCCCTCTGGTGATCAAAACCTTGAGCACGCCTAAGCCACATCCTTTTGCGGCTTCTAAACACGCGTTTGTTATTGCTTGCAGGTCTAGCTCAGGAAAGCCTAATACCTGCTGGCACTGCCTGAGCCTCGCTAAGTGGTATTGCCAAAGCTGTAGTTGACCACTTTCAATTTTAATGGTTGTGAAAAAGCCATCGCCATAGTTTAAGCCACGATCTTTATAACTGATTTCCATAAACCTTCCGAAAATAAAAAAGCCTGGCATTGCCAGGCTTTATCAAACTAAAGATAAATTTAAATCTTTTTGAACAGCAATGAGCCGTTGGTACCACCAAAACCAAACGAGTTACAAAGCGCATAATCCAGCTTTGCATCACGGGCTGTGTGCGGAACATAGTCTAGGTCACACCCTTCATCAGGGTTATCCAAATTGATAGTAGGCGATACCTTCTGGTCAACCAAAGACAAGATGCTAATAATTGACTCAACAGAGCCCGCTGCACCTAGTAAATGTCCCATCATTGATTTAGAAGAACTTACCATTACGTCTTTAGCCGCACTGCCAAAAATTGACTTAACTGCAGATGTTTCAGCAATGTCGCCAGCTGGGGTTGATGTACCATGTGCATTGATATAACCAATTTGCTCAGCATTCACACCTGCATCGTTCAGGGCATTTTCCATAGCCAATGCAGCACCTGAACCGTCTTCCGGTGGTGATGTCATATGGTATGCGTCACCACTCATACCGAAACCAACTAGTTCAGCATAGATTTTCGCGCCGCGTGCTTTTGCATGCTCGTATTCTTCTAATACGATAACACCAGCACCATCTGCAAGTACAAAACCATCTCTATCTTTATCCCAAGGGCGAGAGGCCGCTTGAGGATCATCATTTCGAGTCGACAAGGCACGCGCTGCGCTAAAACCACCCATACCAATAGGTGTAGAAGCCTTTTCAGCACCACCGGCGACCATCGCATCTGCATCACCATATGCAATCATACGTGCGGCATGACCAATGTTGTGAAGGCCAGTTGTACAAGCTGTAACAATCGAAATATTCGGACCTCTCAAACCATGCATGATAGACAAGTGTCCTGAGATCATATTAATAATGGTTGAAGGTACGTAGAAAGGCGATAACTTTCGCGGGCCACTCGCGATAAGCTTGTGGTGGTTTTCTTCAATTAGAGTCAATCCACCTATCCCTGAACCTACTGCCACACCAACACGTGCAGCATTTTGTTCAGTGATTTCTAATCCTGAATCCTTTAATGCTTGGACACCAGCTGCAATACCATACTGAATAAACAAGTCCATTTTTTTTGTGTCTTTTTTGGACATGTATTCTGTCGCATCAAAGTCGTTAACTAAGCCAGCAAACTTAGTTCCAAAACTCGATGTATCAAAATGCGTGATGTTTGAAATGCCACTACGACCTTCTAATAGGCCTTGCCAGGTTGACTGAACATCATTACCTAGCGGCGTCAACATACCTAAGCCAGTTACTACGACTCGACGTTTAGCCACGGTTTCCTCCAAAAAGGGATTTGAAATTTTGCGGGGGTAGAATGAATGAGGGCAGCGAGTGCTGCCCTTCAGATCCGTTAATTACTCAGCGTGAGCAGTAACGTAGTCGATCGCAGCCTGAACAGTAGTGATTTTCTCAGCTTCTTCATCAGGGATCTCAGTGTCAAACTCTTCTTCTAGAGCCATTACTAGCTCAACAGTGTCAAGAGAGTCCGCGCCTAGGTCGTCAACGAAAGAAGCTTCTGATTTTACTTCTTCCTCTTTAACACCTAGTTGCTCAACGATGATTTTTTTTACGCGTTCTTGGATGTCGCTCATTCTTCTTTCCTTTATTAAAACGCTTTTTGCGTTAATTTCAGATTGCGGCGTAGTTTACGGCGCATCATGTATTGATTCAAGGATTGACTTAGACTTTTTTGTCTGGTCAAACCTGTTACTAAATATTTTTACTCTTTATCGCCTATTTTCAGGGCAATATCAAGCTAGTTTGCGGCAAGATCACAAAAATTTAAATTATTTTGTAATCTTTACACCATATACATCGCACCATTCACGTGCAACGTTTCTCCGGAGATATATGCAGCCGCATCAGAAGCTAAATATGCAACAGCTGCTGCAATCTCTTCAGGCTGACCTAAACGACCTGCTGGTACGTTTGCAAGTGTCGCCGCTTTTTGCTCGTCAGTTAATTCATCAGTCATATCAGTTTTGATAAAACCTGGTGCAATTACATTCACTGTGATACCACGAGAAGCAACTTCACGTGCAAGTGATTTAGAAAAACCGATAACGCCAGCTTTCGCTGCTGCATAGTTTGCTTGACCTGCATTACCCATAGTGCCAACTACCGAGCCAATATTAATAATGCGGCCTGACTTTTTCTTCATCATAGGACGAAGTACAGCTTTGGATAAACGGTAAATTGCACTTAAGTTAGTGTCAATGATATCTGTCCACTCATCATCTTTCATACGCATAAGTAAATTATCACGAGTAATACCTGCGTTATTTACCAGCACATCGATATCGCCAAAATCAGCTTTAATCTGCTTCAATACAGCATCAATAGACTCAACGTCAGTGACATTGAGTTTATAACCTTTGCCGTTTTCACCCAAATACTCACTGATTTTTTCCGCACCTGAGTCACTTGTGGCTGTACCAAGTACCGTTGCGCCTTGTGCAACCAACGTTTGCGCGACTGATTTACCTATACCGCGACTTGCACCTGTGACCAATACAATTTTATCTTTCAGATCAAATATATTTGACATTTTTCTTCTCTATTATTCTGCACTTTCAACTGATGCTACATCGTTAGCAGCAGCACATTTAACTGATTTATCAATTCGCTTAGCCAAACCTGTAAGCACTTTTCCTGGGCCAAACTCATAAGCCTGAGTAATTTCTTGCGCTGCAAGCTGCTGAACCGTTTCAGTCCAACGTACAGGGCTAAATAGCTGCCTGATCAGCGCATCCTTTATTTCTGTAGCACTTTTAGCTACTGCAACATCGACGTTGTTAATGACTGGATATTTAGGCTCTGAAAATGTTAGGCCTTCAAGATCAGCAGCTAAGCGCTCTGCCGCAGGTTTCATCAACTCGCAATGCGATGGTACGCTTACTGATAAAGGAAGCGCACGCTTTGCGCCAGCTTCTTTACATGCTTCACTTGCTCTATCTACTGCTTCTTTGTGGCCAGCAATTACAACTTGACCAGGCGAATTGTAGTTCACAGGAGATACCACCTGCCCTTGCGCAGACTCAGAACATACTTTGACAATTACCTCATCTTCTAAGCCGATAATTGCGGCCATTGACCCCGTCCCAGCAGGCACAGCTTCTTGCATATATAAGCCACGTTTTTCAACTAGCTTCACAGCTTCAGACAAGGTGATAACACCTGCACATACAAGTGCTGAGTACTCACCTAAACTATGGCCGGCTAATACAAGTTCGGCATCAACATTTTTTGCTTGCCAGTGACGAAAAATAGCAACGCTAGACGTCAATAATGCTGGCTGAGTTTTATGAGTTTGATTTAGCTCTTCTTCAGGACCATTTAACACCAAGGCTTGTAGATCATATCCAAGCGCCTCAGATGCTTCGGCAAAGGTATTTTTTACAACGTCAGATGATTCTATTAACTCTGACAACATACCAACACTCTGAGAGCCCTGGCCTGGGAAAAGTAAAGCAATTTTTTGTGACATAAGATGCTCTTTTACTCGTCTTTAAATTCGTACACCCACAATTAGCGAGACCAACTTGCGCTATTACGCTAATTGATAAAGTATGACTAAAAATATTTATATACAAACAACTTTGCTTAAACGGACGCGAAGTATGCACGAAAAGTGGTGTTTGTGCTAACTAATAGAGGTTTCTTCTACGTCAGTCATTTTTTCAAAAGCTGATTGTATTTTTTCGGGAATGCGTCGATTAACCTCTCTAACAGCTTCATCGATCGCTGCTAAAAATGCCTTATTCGATGCATTTCCGTGACTTTTTACGACAATACCACGCAATCCTACCAGACTTGCTCCGTTATACTGGTCGGGGTTCACCTTTTTATAGAGTTTTTTTATCACCGGGCGTAGTAAAAATGCAAGAGCCTTGTAAAAAAAGTGTTTTTTAAGCGCTTTCGTGAATTTTAGCATGATCAACTTGGCAATTCCTTCGCAAGTTTTCAAAGCAATATTACCCACAAAGCCTTCGCAAACAATAACATCCGACTTCCCAGAAAAAATATCACTGCCTTCACAGTAGCCTTGGTAGTTTAGATGCTCACACTCACACATCAACTTAGCCGCTTGTTTTATTCCTTCATGCCCTTTGATGTCTTCTGCACCAATATTCAAAAGGCTCACCTTGGGGTTTTCTTTATCTAAAGATTCACCAGCAACGATTGAACCCATAATTGCAAATTGAAACAAGGTTTCAGGATCACACAGTACATTAGCACCTAAATCAAGCAAGTAGACAGGCTGTTTTTTTTCTGTAGGCATCGAAGTAATAAGTGCCGGACGCTTAATGCCTGGCAACATTTTTAACACGTAGTGGGCCATTGACAGCAAGGCTCCTGTATTGCCTGAGCTGACACATGCCTGAGCTTGACCCGTCTTAACAAGATCAAGAGCAATTCGCATTGAGGATTTACGCTTGTTTCTAAGCGCATGAGCAGGCTCACAGTTATTTGTCACAACTTGTTCGCAATGCTTTATAACTAGTCTGGGGTGATCGAGTTGGTTTTCTTTACTAAGTGCTTGTCGCAAGACTGCTTCATTACCACATAGTAATAAAGTTAAATTTGGATATTTTTCAACTGCGAGGATAGCAGCTGGAATAGATGAACGGGGGCCGTAATCGCCCCCCATCATATCTAACGCGATGGTTAGATTGGTTAGCATAAAGTAATCTCTTACTTAGAAATTACTTTAACGCCTTTGTAGTAACCATCTGCAGTTACGTGGTGACGACGATGAGTCTCACCTGAAACTTGGTCTACAGTTAAAGCTGGTCCGCTGATAGCATCGTGTGAACGACGCATGCCACGACGTGAACGAGTCACTTTGCTTTTTTGTACCGCCATTAGCCTTCTCCTAAGAATCTTTCTTAAGTTGTTTTAAAATTTCAAATGGATTTGGTTTACTTTCTTCTGCTTCGATTTCGCCAAAGCTCGCAGGCTTATTTGAAAACGAACATGAAGCTTCATCATGCATAGGAACTATAGGAATCGCTAAAATCAATTCATCTTCGATAATTTGTCGAAGATTGATTTCACCTTCTTCATCTAACTCCACCACATCGTAGCTTTCAGGAAGATCATCCGACTCTGCACCTAATCCGACTGGCGAATACGCAAAGTCTTGAGCCAAATCCAACCCTAATTCATCATTACAACGCTGACACACCAATGTTACTTGTGTTCGAGCTGAGCCTCGAATCACAACTAAACCTTGCTGATCAATATCGCAATGAATAGTTACCGCTATTTCACCTACCTGATCCTGCACAACTTGCTGCAGTCGAGAAAGTTCTTCAAGCGACACAATGCCGTCATAAGTAGCTCGACGTTGCGCTGCCCTGCCTGGATCAAGAGTGATGGGAATTTTCACCTTTTGCATAGGGGCTGCATCATATAGATTGTTAGTGGTTTAGTCAAAGTAAAAATAAACTTTCCTATTGTTTTTCGCCTACTAACGCTTATCCTTGTGTCAAATCCTCAATTTAAACACCAATAGACTCATGAAAACACCTATTATATTAGCCTCAAGCTCGCCATTTAGGCAGCAAATATTGAAAAAAATTGGCCTTTCTTTTACAACTTTTTCTCCAGAGATTGATGAGTCACTACTATCCGGTGAAACGCCGCAAGCTCTGGTGCAGCGCTTAAGCGAAAACAAAGCTAAAGTGGCGATACAACACTTCCAAAAAGGTCTGGTCATCGGCTCAGACCAAGTTGCGGTATTCGATGACCAAATTCTTGGAAAGCCTCACAATCAAGAAAACGCAATTAAACAACTCACATTATTTAGCAGTCAATGTGTTACCTTTTATACAGGATTGAGTGTCTATTCTATTGAAGAAGATAAATGTATTACTAAAGTTGTGCCGTTTAACGTTTATTTTAGAGCGTTGACAGCTAAACAAATATCAAATTATTTAGAGATAGAACAGCCATACAACTGCGCAGGCAGTTTCAAAAGTGAGGGGCTAGGCATATGCTTATTTGATAAGCTTGAAGGCGAAGACCCAAATACGTTGGTGGGCCTTCCTCTTATAGAGCTGACAAAATCATTTGCGAGTTTTGGTTTAGATGTACTAAGTCAAGTACGTCAGTAGCTGCTCAAACTCATCTACTATCTGCACAGGAGAGAATGGTTGTAGTTCTTCTCGCGTGGCAACGCCAAAAGTCACCCCGATGGCATCTACACCCGCATTAGATGCCATCTCCATATCGATTGTTGTGTCCCCTATCATCACCGCATCTTTTGCTGCAACACCTAATTCAACCAGCACTTGATGCAACATATCTGGATGTGGCTTAGACTGTGCCTCATCAGCAGTTCTCGTTACCTGAAAGTACTTTTGCAATCCGGATTCACTCAGCAACCTATTCAGACCTTGACGACTCTTCCCAGTTGCAATGGCTATTTTAATTCCACTTTCTGTCAATTGTTTAAGAACGGCCTCTACACCGCAAAACAACTCAGTGGGGGTTGTATCGACATCTCGATAGATGACTTTATAAGCATCAGCCAATTCAGCACTGCGATAGGCTTGTGCAGGAAATAAAGTAGCTAAAGCCTTTTCAAGCGATAGACCAATAATGCTTTTAGTTCTTTGTTCTGACTCTCTAGGGATTGCGTATTGGTCGGCAACCAAGTTAATCGTGTTAACAATTTTAGGCACGGTATCCATAACCGTGCCATCCCAATCAAATATGACCAGTTTATAGCCCATTATCTTCTCGTAATGTTTTAATACATGCTGTCAAAGCGTCATCCAAAGGAGCCTCTACATGCAAAGTGGTTTCTGTTTTTGGGTGCAAGAAGCGTAGCTCTCTAGCATGTAAAAATAAACGACCAAGGCCTTTTTTGCGCATTTGTGCATCAAATGCTTGGTCGCCATATTTATCATCACATGCAATAGGGTGTCCCTTACATTGAGTATGCACACGAATTTGGTGTGTACGACCTGTAACTGGAGATGCTTGTACCAAAGTTGCACCATTGAAACGCTCTAAAACACGAAAGCGCGTATGTGATGCTTTGCCCTCTTCTGGGTCGACTCGCACTACACGCTCACCTGATTTTAACGTGTTCTTTCTCAGCGGTTCGGTCACATTTTTGTGCTTAGAAGACCACTCACCGGCAACCAATGCCCAATAGTTTTTCTCCATGGTTTTTTCTCTTAGTTGTTCGTGCAAGCCTTTCAAGACTGCTCGGCGTTTAGATATGAGCAAACAACCTGAAGTATCTCTGTCCAGTCGGTGTACCAACTCAAGTGATTTTTCTTGCGGTCTAAGGGCGCGAATCGCCTCTATCAAACCATAACTAAGACCGCTGCCGCCATGCACTGCCATTCCAGAAGGTTTATTTATAACAATCAGATATTTATCTTCATATATTATGCAATCTTCTAAACTTGCTACCCGGTCCAAGTTTTTAGGGACAAATTCTGTTTTTTCCGCAGTTTTAACTGGAGGGATCCGAACTACATCGTCAATTTGTAGCTTATATACTGGCTTGACACGCTTTTTATTGACGCGAACTTCACCCTTTCTCAAAATTTTATAGACAGCACTTTTTGGCACACCTTTTAAATGTGTAACTAAAAAGTTATCAATACGCTGCCCTAACTGATCTTCGGTGATAGTTACAAAGGTAACTTGTAAACCATTCTTTTCTGACATTGCCTAATCACTGATTTGAGTAATAATTTAGTTGCTATCACACAGTTAATAGTGGGATAATCGACTCGCAAATTTTGCGAGCATTGCTTTTTATCGCAAATAAACTGTCGTGATGCACATCTTGGGTGGAGGATCATACAGATCAGAGCTAAGATTTCCAAAGCTTTTATCTCCGACCCAAGACAATTATTACGTGTAATTGGCATAAGATGAAGCGCGTAACAGTTCATCTTTTAATCGCCAGACATGACATACAAGTAAATAAAAGCAAAATTATCGTGTCTTGTGTAAATTTGTGGGTTTGTTTAACCCGAGCGAGTTCTGTAGCAAAAAGTAAAAGCTATTTTTTAACCCGTCGACAATATGAATCAGGCATAAGTGTTAAAACAGACTAAGTTCCCTTCTCCCCAGTCGTGAGACTGCATCAGTAACAGGAACATTTAAACTGCCTGCAATGGCGCACAAGAATAGTATAAGTAGAGTTTTACCACCCGATGCAAAGTAGATGCGGGAAGGTAAAAAAGTAAATAGAGTACATAAGAATATGAAACGCATGCTAATCAATGCGACGCAGCAAGAAGAAATGCGCGTTGCACTGGTTGATGGCCAGCGTCTATATGATTTAGATATAGAAAGCCCAGGTCACGAACAAAAGAAAGCCAATATATACAAAGGCAAAATAACCCGTATTGAACCCTCACTTGAAGCTGCATTTGTCGATTATGGCGCAGAGCGTCACGGCTTCCTCCCTCTTAAAGAAATTGCCAAAACATACTTCCCTGAAGGCTATACCTTTAATGGCCGCCCTAACATTAAAGATGTTATCAAAGAAGGTCAGGAAGTAATTGTTCAGGTTGACAAAGAAGAGCGTGGACAAAAAGGCGCTGCACTAACAACCTTTATCAGTGTTGCTGGTAGCTATTTAGTTTTAATGCCAAATAACCCTCGTGCTGGCGGTATTTCACGTCGTATCGAAGGCGATGAACGTATTGAACTTAAAGAAGCTTTAAGCCGTCTTAAACTGCCCAAAGGCATGGGGCTTATCGTTCGTACGGCCGGTGTAGGTAAATCTTTCGAAGAACTTGAATATGACTTGAAAGCACTACTTGTGCACTGGCAAGCTATTCAAGAAGCTGCCGACAGCCGTAAAGCGCCATTTTTAATCCATCAAGAAAGTAACGTTATCTTCCGAGCTATCCGCGACTATCTTCGTCGTGATATCGGTGAGATATTGATTGATAAGCAAAAAGTTTTTGATGAAGCAAGAGCACATATTGAACGCTTCAGACCTGACTTTATCAATCGCGTGAAGCTATATAAAAATGATGTGCCTCTATTCACTCACTATCAGATAGAGAGTCAAATTGAATCTGCATTTCAGCGCGAAGTAAGACTGCCATCTGGCGGCTCGATTGTTATCGACCCGACTGAAGCGCTTACCTCTATTGATATCAACTCGTCTAAAGCAACCAAAGGCGGCGATATCGAAGAAACGGCACTTAATACCAATTTAGAAGCCGCTGACGAAATAGCAAGGCAGTTAAGACTTCGTGACTTAGGTGGCCTGATCGTAATCGACTTTATTGATATGACTCCTCCGCGCCATCAGCGTGAAGTTGAAAACCGCTTAAAAGAAGCTGTGAGAGCAGATAGAGCTCGCGTTCAAATCGGTAAGATATCAAGGTTTGGCCTTTTAGAAATGTCTCGTCAACGTTTACGTCCTTCTCTGGGCGAGGCGAGCCAGCATTCTTGCCCACGTTGTAATGGACAAGGCACAATCCGCTCTAATGAATCAATTGCCCTGTCTATTTTACGATTGATTGAAGAGGAAGCAATCAAAGAAAATACTGCTCAAGTGAATGCTCAGGTGCCTGTAAAGGTCGGCTCATTCTTATTGAATGAAAAGCGCAGAGCGGTGCAACGAATTGAAAAAAGACATAACTGTCACGTTGTCATTATTCCTAACCAGCACCTTGAAACGCCTCATTATGAAGTAGTTCGTTTGCGTAAAGACGATGTGCCAGAGTTAGCAAGTTATGAGCAAGTAGCAGAGCCGGAAGCTGATATCGTTGAAGTACAAATGACTCAGGCGACGCCAAAAGAAGAGCCTGTGTTAAAAGGCGTGGTAATGCCCTCTTCACCAGCCCCAGCGTCACAACCTGCTTCTCCACAAGCAGCTACAACCGCGACAGAGCAAGCTCAAGAACAAAAGCCGGGTCTGCTAGCACGCGTTAGCAAATGGCTTAAGAGCCTATTCTCTTCTGAGGAAGAGCAACCGAAAGAAGAAGAGAAAAAGCAGCAGCCAAAACGCCGCGGAAAGCAAGACAACCGTCGCCGTAATCAACGACGCAAAGGCCGTGGTCGTGGCGATGCACAAAAAGATGCCGCAACTTCTAACGACACTGTAGCTAAAGGCGAAGACAAAGAACGTACTGATAATCAAGAGCGTACGGAAAACCGTAACAAACGTCGTCGTCAAAACAATCGTAAACGTACTGATTCAGATAAAACCAAGAACACCAATACGGATAACGAAAATCAAAAACAGGACTCTCAGCAAGAGCAGCGAGAAAAGCCTGTAAAACAGCGTCGTCAACGTAGAAACCTGCGCAAAAAAGTACGTATTGAAAACCAAGCTGAAGTAGCACAAGAATCTTCACAAACTGATATGTCACCAGCTCCTGTCAAACCGGAAAAACAGGAAAAAGTACATGCACCAGTAGAAGAGCCTACCGTTACAGAGGAAAACAATACTGTAGTGGAAACGGTAGAAAGCGCTGAAGTAAGAGTTCAAAATGAAAATATCGTTGAACAAGATACGGCAGACATCACAGAAGTACCTGTGATCAGTGATGAGCAAGATGACGAAGTTGATGGAGAAAAGCGCGAAGCGAAAACTCGCTCAAGACGCTCACCTCGCCATTTAAGAGCTGCAGGTCAAAGACGTAAGCGTGGCGAGTCCACTAACCGTCAATCAGCTCCCGCCTTTGTACCTGTTGCTGACCAAGCTGCTGCTGAGTTTGAAGCTCAGCTACGCTCAGGCGAAGCTGTTACTGCTGAAGAAGCTTCTATTGCTGAGCAAGCACCTGTTGCTGAACAAGCACCTGTTGCTGAACAAGCACCTGTTGCTGAACAAGCACCTGTTGCTGAACAAGCACCTGTTGCTGAACAAGCACCTGTTGTTGAACAAGCGCCTGTTGCTGAACAAGCACCTGTTGTTGAACAAGCACCTGTTGCTGAACCAGCGCCTGTAGCTGAACCAGCGCCTGTTGCTGAACAAGCACCTGTTGCTGAACCTGCGCCTGTTGCTGAACCTGCGCCTGTTGCAGAACAAGCGCCTGTAGCTGAACCAGCACCTGTTGCTGAACCAGCGCCTGTTGCTGAACCAGCGCCTGTTGCTGAACCTGCACCTGTTGCTGAACCAGCACCTGTTGCTGAACCTGCACCTGTTGCTGAACAAGCGCCTGTAGCTGAACCAGCACCTGTTGCTGAACCTGCACCTGTAGCTGAACCAGCGCCTGTTGCAGAATCAGAGCCTGTTGTTGAACAAGCACCTATGGAAACACCTGTAGCTAAGCGAACAAAGTCAAGCCGTGTACGCTATACCAATACATCAGCATCACCAATGACAAAAGCCAGCTCTGCAGAAGAAGTGTCTGATGCTGTTGTTCCTAGTGCCATGCCAAATGAATTGAGAGCGGCTATCCAATCTAGTGGATTGGGCGTAGGTTCAAAATCACCAACAGCTAGGGCAAGTGCTAAAATGGCCTCACCACAGCCAGTTGAATAACTGATCTAACCTGGCAATCGCCACAAAAAAACCAGTCATGATTGACTGGTTTTTTTTGCCTGAAATATAACGGCATGATGTTTCCCTGACCATATACTAGGCTGTTGGCTGCATTCACTAATTAGATCAAGGCTGAACACGATATAAATTTAGCCGCAATTCATTAGTATTCTTATCGCTGTCTACTACCTCAACAAACAACCCGTTATGATTGATTGTTACTCATCTACGGTATAAATGTGATTAGCGTATTAGTTTTTACGGTGTGAGAAATCATTGCTAGTTAAGGTGGGGATGAAATTGAGTCGCAAAATCTATGCGACTCTTAGATTTGCTAGATATAAAGCTTTTCTGCCGTTAAAACTTTTTTCAGATAGTGCTTTGTCTCATCATACGGTAAGCCTGTCTGTAACGCTTCGAGAACGCGCTGTGGAGACATAGAATTAATGATCTTTGCAGCATCTCGAATATTCCTAGAGTTATCTGAATTGAAAACTCTAGCAACATTGCCTGCTCCCGTATTGTACGCGGCGATCATGCAGTATTTCCTGCTTAACGGGTCTTTTATGTAACTTAAATATCTGTCGTTTAACAGGTGAAGATAAGCTGTACCCGCTTCAATATTGTTATTCACGACATACAAATATGGAGCACTCATCGGTTCGTCAATTTTAAACAAAAACCGATTCACATCGACCCCGGCACTTGTCGGTACAACTTGCATTAAGCCATAAGCCGGGATATGTGATTTGGCAAGAGGGTTGAAGTGACTCTCGGTATGCATCACTGCTAACACCAAACTCGCATCCACTTCAAAGCGTTCACTGTGCTTGGCAATATTGTCGGTGTAAGATGAGGCTCTTTTTTTGGCTAAACTTCCTTGTGGAAGCTTAATGGTAACCTTAGTCACCTTTTCATCATTTTGACCAGCTATCTGTCTGACGGACTGCGCCAAGTTTTGAATTCGTTTAACTTCTAATTGCTCTAATTTCGCTTTATCTTCCGCAAGCTTATCTGATATTTCTGAGGTGCTCGATTGCGGCAACGCTAGCTTTTCATCAGCCTTCTTCTCAAGCAATTGCTTTTGTTCAACTGTCTGCTGTTTTATCTTGGCTTTCGCATCAATTATGGCACTTACTTTTAAGTTTCTATCAATTTCATAGTCTTGATAAGTGGCCTCTTCTAGAGAAGACTGCTCTCCGCTAAAAAAGCTCTGTATAAGTGCATTTTCCGATTGCCTAAAGCGTTCAAACTCACGCTTTACTTCTGCTTTTGACGGTGCGCCTTCTCCTTCATGACGAATACTTAATACAATCTCATTGCGTTCAAAATCGACTTCAAGTCGTGCACGGTTGTCATCGGAATAGGAAACATACTCACTTTGTGACGCAATTTTCGCCTCACCCCACTCTTTGATCAATGTATCTCTAAACGCATCATATTCAGCTAAGTGCTGTTCAACAAATTGTTCGTATTCACCTAAGTGCTGAGCTTTAAATTGTTCAAACTCAGATTGTTCTGAGGTTGTTTCAGGACCTGACTGCTTCTTGCTATCATAGTCCTGCATCTCTTTTGACAATTCACCAAAAAGTGTTGCTGTACTTGCAAAAGCAGTACTTACTACAAACTGAGAAGCGATTGTCAATGCTAGTACTTTCTTCACTTTAAAATCCTTACAAGCCAAAAACGCGCCGTGGGCGCGTTTTATTAGTTGGTCAATCTAGCAATTTCTTTTTCTAAATCTTTTTCTGCTTTATATGCTTTGAACTCTTGATACAAGAACTTTTCGTCTTGAGGATTGATCTCTTTTTTGCTCTCTTTAATTACATCTTTAAATAAAGAATGAGTTAGCTGCGGTGATAAAACGACA
The DNA here is from genome assembly GCF_022347805.1 of Pseudoalteromonas sp. Of7M-16. Classification (NCBI taxonomy): domain Bacteria; kingdom Pseudomonadati; phylum Pseudomonadota; class Gammaproteobacteria; order Alteromonadales; family Pseudoalteromonadaceae; genus Pseudoalteromonas; species Pseudoalteromonas sp. Of7M-16. The sequence continues at coordinate 256,403 of NZ_JAKRFY010000002.1, forward strand.
AGTGAACAGTAATAGTCTTTGCCACCTATTTCTACAACATCCGCCTTGTTTACACGTGAGCCGTTGAGCGTTTGTTTAGTTAATTGCTTTGAAACTGAACTAAATGTCGAACCTACAGTCGTATCATCATTCGCATCTGTACGATTTGCAAATGTCTTATCTAGACCTTCAATTCGAGTTTCGATTTGTTGTGCTAACGCTAAGCGAGCATTCGCCACTGAATGTTTTTGGTCAATTGAAATATTACCAGAGAATTTAACACAATCAGCAGCAGCGATACCATTTTCAATAGTTGGGTTTAATACCCAATCTGGGATGTTCACTTTTGACTGAGAAGCAGACTTATCTTGTGTTGAGCTACAACCTGCCAAGATCCCTGTAACAAGCACAGTAGTAAGTAGCGATTTAAGTTTCATGGTATTTTCCTTCGTAAGATTAATTGCCTAAAGCGATGATTTAAATTTAACAAAAGGCTGGGCTAATTACAGTAATAAATTGTAAGAACGATTTTTTACAACTTTGTTCTTTAAAAAATCTAAAAAAATCTTAAACTTGCTGACAATATAACTGAATTAATTGGTATAGTCACTGTCATGTTTTTTACAAGTCATGGATGTCAACGTGCAAGTTAATACTTATTTCAAGTCGCACTTTTCTTTCTTAACAGTAGTTTATGTACTTCTGCTAAGTGGATGCCAAAGTACACCAGCAAACAAAAGCGCTATTCTTCTCGCTCAGCAAGGGGAGTATGAATCGGCGAAGCAAGCTATTCGTACAGATTATTCACCTGTAGGTAAAAGTAAATTGTTACATTACCTAGAGCTTGGCATGCTTAATCACTTACAAGGCAACTATCAACGCAGTAACGAGCTGTTAAATGAAGCGCAGCAAATCATAGAACAACAGTACACAATCAGCGTATCTGAGAGAGCCTTGGCACTTGTGAGTGGTCCCACTTATACAACATATGCTGGTAAAATTTATCATCGACCGCTGATCAACTTTTACAAAGCACTCAATTACAATGCACTTGCCAATCAATCTGAGATTGACCGGCAAACCTATTTGGATTCTGCACTCGTTGAAATGCGACAACTCGATACTTATTTAAGTGGACTGAAAGATAAAACCGGTGGGTATGATGAACAAGATGAGCCATCTGGTTTGGATAGCCTCACTGAGCAAATTAACAACATCACAAGGCCATTGTTCGCACCAAACGATTTACTCAAAGATATTGAATATAAAGATGACGCATTTGCCCATTATGTCAGTGGTATTTTGTTTGAACGCAGTCAAGAGCTAGACTCTGCAAGAATACAATATCAAAGAGCAATACATGCATTTGAAGGAGGATTTGCCAAACAATATGCTATTAGCGACAGTATCGTTCTACAAATCAAACGCGATTTACTGCGCGTTATGGTGCAAGCTGGCGGCTATGACAATGAAGTTTCAGCATTGCGAAAAGCGCTAAAAATAACCAAAAGCACGCAATCTCAACCGGTATTAAACATATTTCAAAATATCGGAATTGGCCCTCAAAGAAAGCAGTTTAACTTGCTTTTACGCGCGGATAAGGAAGCAAAGGCCCTAGTCATGACGCCTATACTGTGGGGCACACGTCACGAACAACAAGCGCAAATGCGATGGTTTCAAATGCTCTATGCCGATACCAGCTTGTTTGATTTAATGCAAAACTATGCAACTGGCGACATTGGTGATGTCGCTATGGGCGCCCTAACCAAACGAATTCCTCTCGGGCCAATTTGGGAGGATGCTGTGGATATAGGTCTAATCAGTGCGTTGGAGTACGGCAGCCGAATTTCTGTTACTTACCTAGAGCCGCTGAAACAACAAATTAAACGCTCAGAAGTGTGGGTTAATAATAAAAAAATTGCCGACTTAAATAAAATTTACTCCGTAAGCCTATTGACGCTGCAAGATGCACTGAATAATGCGAACTCTGAAATTCAAATTGCGCTTGCAAGAGAACTGGTCAAAGCACTCACTGCCCAAAAAGCGATTTCAGCAACAGGATTAAACTCTCAGTTTTCCGGCTTTGCTAAATTTGCCACATCTGTTGTCAATGCGGTCACTGCGTCAGCTGATTTAAGGCAATGGCAATCTTTGCCGGCACAAGTTAATTACGTGCAACTGCCAATTTCAAAGGGCAAGCACGTGATCACTTTAAAAACACATTTAACATCTGGGCAGGTGATCGAACAGTCAGAAACGATCCAAGTCTTGGATGAAATAACGCTTTGGCATACCCGTACCTTTTTAGAGCAAACGCGTGTAGCCACACCAGAATCAACTTTTTTATAATGGAAAATTGTTATGAAATGTAATAAAACCTTACTAAAACTCACTCCGCTTTTCGTGGCTTGCACACTTGCTGTTTCTGGTTGTTCATCAACCAAAGTACAGAGAGTAGATGCAAATCAAGAGGTTGCATTATCTGACAAATGGAATGCAAAGGACTCTCAATTAGTTGCTGAAGCCATGATAAACGATATGCTGAGCTTCCCATGGGTTAACGATCACTTACAAAGAGAAGGATCTAAACCTGCTATTATCATCCAATCGGTACGCAATAAATCACACCAACACATCGCTGTTGATACTTTTTTAAATGATCTAAAACGGTCAATATTGCGTAGCGGCCAGGCTGACTTTGTCGCCAATAAAGACGTTCGACGTGATATACGTGAAGAACGTAAAGATCAAGAACTTAACTCTAGTCTAGAAACTCAAAATGAGATGGGACAAGAGTACGGCGCTGACTACGCCCTTTCAGGGACTATCAACTCATTTGTTGACGAGCAAGGTGGCGATCGCGTGACCTTCTATCAAGTTGACTTACGATTGATAGACATGACTACAAACCGTGAGGTATGGAATGGACAAAAGAAAATTCAAAAGTTGCAGGAGCGTTCGCGTTTTGGCTTCTAAACCCCTCGTAGCGACACTGTTTAGTGTCGCTCTGATTGCTGGTTGTCAAAGTAACTCGGCAACACAAGTAAAGGAAAATACAACGCCGCAGTGGATATCTGTGACACCAACTTCAAGTTACATGATATATGGCGTAGGCAATGCTCAGAATACAGGTGATATGCAACAAGCTAAACTTGCTGCGCAGGAGTCTGCACGGTTAGCGCTTGCCAAGCAATTAAATGTCACGATTTCTGCAAACACTACGATTAAGCAGCAAGCTGACGAAAAATCGATGACTTTTCATATCGATGAATATATTCAGTCAAAAGTGCCCAACATACAGCTACAAGGCGTCAAGATTGAAGATGAATATATCAGCGTAGATAATAGAACGGTCTATGCACTAGCTGCATTTAACCGTACCGAAGCGGTCATGCAAACTGAGCTGTCGATTCGTGCGATTGACGATGAGATTAGCCACTTTCAAATTGCCCGCACTCAGAGCAAGAGCCTTGCACTAAAAAGCGCCGTTGCCTTAAAACAGCTCGGAGTTAAACGTGACAAATATAATAACTACTTGCAAATGCTCCAAGCTGCACACGTAGCCAAGTCCAGCGCAGTACGTGCAAAACTGAAAGCAGCAGACGCTTTACTAAACAACATCAGCTTTAGTATAAGTGCCGATAGTCAAAAGCATCAAAAAGTCAGAGACATGCTTGCTCAAGCCCTTTCAAGCCAAGGTATCAAGGTCATTGATCAGAACGCCGACTTTGCTTTGAAATTTAGGGTCGATTGGCAGGATATGAAAAAGTCTGGTACGTATTACAGTCTAGCTGAGAGCTATTTAGTAATAACTGAGCAAGGCGAGGAAAAAGCACACTTCAACGCCAAAGTAAAAGCAGCCTCAAGTTTTAAAGACACCGCAAAAAGTAACGCGATGGGCAAACTGGCAGACAAGTTAGGACAACAATTGGCAGAGTTTGTTGTCACCGGAAAGTCTTGAGTTCATAGATTATGCCCGCCACAAATTAAAAAAGGCCCTTAGGCCTTTTTTTAATTTTCTTGTGAATACTTTTCTAACTGATCTTTTAAATTTGGCGGCACGCCTTTAATTGTCAGCGTATCGTTAACTGGATCATAAATCACTCGCTCGCCTAGGTGTTTTCGCTCAAAACCGACGCTAACACCGCCGCCCATGCCTGAAAACTTCACCATGGCGGTCACGGTTTTTTTATCAAGCGGGAACGATTCCTCTAATTCATATCCTTGCTCTTTGTAGAAGTCTTCAAATTGCACATCTGATGATTTTGACAGAGTATCTGATAAGCCTTCAATATCAGCATCTTCACCACTGTTGATACAATCATTACAATAGTCAAATACTTCCTTTCTGATCACATCTTTTTCTGACTTTTCAAACTGCTGTTCAGACAAATAATCTTCTACGGCATGCAACATAGTTTGAGATTGCTGCTTTGGATCTACCCCTTCAGCACACCCTAAGAAATCCAAGAAAAAGTCAGCAACCTTACGACCTGCACGCCCTTTAATAAAGGAGATATAACGGTTTTCGTCCGCCTGAGTATCCCATGCCGTTAGGTCGATTCGAGCTGCCAATTGCATACGAGAAATATCCAAATGCCTCGAACTGGCCAAATCTAATTCAGACGTGATCGAATAATGTTCTTTTATACTAATTTGCGCAATTAGCATATAATCACAACCGACGTATTGATAATGACAAAAAACTAAATAGCCCGTTTCGTGAAACGCATATTTATTCAGCTCTTCTTTTAAAACCTCTGTTGCCTGCTGCGTCAGGTGCCAAAAAGCAAGCTCATTATTACGATAACTCTGCATGGCAGACGCAACTGTGCTATTTTTGTCTCCATCAAACGCACAGAAACCTTTACCTGGCTTTCCATTATAAGCGTGGTGCAACTGTTCAATAAAAACATTGACCCGATCATTAATGATCATTTCATCTTCGCGTAAATGGATTTGCGTTTCTTCGTCTTGCTTGTCTACATAATGTACAACAAGCTTTTTCACCTCAATGCTCATCTTTGTTTTTAACGCCTCTGGTGTTAGAATATGAAGAATTGTAACTTTATTAATTTGAACCAACCGATGCCAATTCAGTCTAAATATTCCAATGAACAAGTAGAACAAATTGTTGATAGTTTAATCAATGTACTCCAAGAGCACAAAGCACCTGTCGACTTAAGTTTAATGTGTTTAGGAAATTCTATCACGCACATTCTAAAAGAACATGTGCCAGAGAGTAAAAGACAAGATGTCGCTGACAATTTTGCTAAGGCGCTTACTCAATCGGTAAAATAACGGAATGAATTTAACACCACACAGTCCTTTTTCTTCAAAAGCGAGTCAACTGCTAAGTTGGGGACACTGGTTTACCTTTGCCAATATTGGGCTGGTGCTTGTTATAGCACTGGCTTACTTGGCAGCAGACGCAGCACCAAGCAGTATGATTGGCTGGGTATACATGTTTGTAACTTGGATCAGCCACACCAGCTTCATAACATTTTGCGCTTTTGTCTTAACCGTTTTTCCTCTTAGTTTGATATTCCCCTACCCTCGCCATATACGAGGGATGGCCGCTATCATTGCAACATTCGGCATATCAGTGCTGTGTCTTGATGCGTTTGTGTACTATCAACATGGTTATCACCTTAGCGTTCAATCATTGCCAGAGATCATTTCTCTTTTGATTGGCATGATCAATGGACTCTCCGTACTTACAACTGCGATAATCCTTATCTGTTTTATTGCCATATTAAGTTTTGAGCTAATTGTCGGGAATCATGCTTGGCGCCATTTGGATAAGCTGAAATCGTATCGATTTCCAAAATATGCAACTGCATTCCTAGTAACCTGCTTTGCAACTAGCCATTTGATGCACGTTTGGGCAGACGCAAATAACTATTTTGATATTACAAAACAGGACAATGTATTACCGCTGTCATACCCAACCACAGCTAAAACTCTGCTTGCAAGACATGAGTTATTGGATTTAAACGAATATCAACAAGCGAGAACGGTTCGTTTAGAAAACGCCACCACTCACTTTCAGATTCCTAGCAGCTTGCCACAATGCGAGTTCAACGCTGCGCCTGTTGATATCATTGTCCTCAATAGCTCATTGACGTCTGATAAACAGCAAACACTCAACGGCGATTTTCTAACTCACTCACAAGTATTGGTGCCCACAAATACGAGCGACCACTACTTTAATTTGGTCTACGGTTTACCAGCGTATTATCGAAACACCATAACAGAAAACCACCTGCCACCTATTTGGAATACGCAAAATGCACTTGCCGTCGCCCAAGGTAACCCTTTTAAGTACCTTGATGCGCATTCCGAGGACACTAAAATTAATTTTCACTTTACTTCCGAAGTACCGGAACTTAAAGACGGCAGCTCGTATATCATTGTTGAGCACCCTGTCGGTAGCGATATTGTGACACAAACGGCACTGCATACTAATTTGCCTTATTTCGCAAATCAGAAAGGTCTGATGCAAGGTACCGATATTTTAGTAACTTTGCTGGATAAACACTTTAATTGTGGCAAACTAGCAGCGCAGACTATGATAGGAAATGTTTCGGGCAATAATGAAGTAAACCAAGGTGTAAACTACTCTCAAGGTGTTTTAATTACTTATAAAAAAGACCGAATAATATTGGTTAACCACGATGGCAGACACAAACAGATTTCTGCCAAAGAAGGGTTTCATATCGAGCAAAAAATGGATATTCCTTTTCTTGTTCACAGTATTAAATCACTCAAAAAGTTTACAGCAAAAGCGCCTAATCCTTAATTAGGTGCTTTTGCTACTCTTCAACTTGATTCTTTCCTGCAATTATTATTTTCGTCTATAGTTAGGGTATATGTGATAACAGGGAAACGTCGCTATGAAATTAACTTTTTTGCTGTGTTTATTCTTTTTTGCCAATATCGGTGATGCCAAAACCACGGTAACTTACTACAAGTGCATGACAGATAAAAGCACAGTATTTAGCCAACACCCCTGTTCTAACAACGCACAACAATACACTCTCACACACTCAGATCCGCAGGCTACGGTTCCTTCAGAGCAGCATTTTAAAACACTGAATGAATTAGAGCGAAAGCAGATTATTCGTAATTTAAAACATGCATTACGCGCTAAAAAACAACACGCAGCAGTACTGGGGCGCAAACGCGATGAAGCTGCCAGAGAGCAGCAGCGCAGAGTCACGCGATTGATGGACGATGAACGCCGCAAAGCCACCGTAAAAGATGTTAAAAAGCAGCTAAAATCGATAAATAAAGACTATTTGCAGAAAGTAAAAGTACTAAATAAAGAAATTGCTCAAATTGAAAAAAAACTAAAAAGACTTGAGTAACCTTTACCCGAGTGCCAGCCACCCATCGTTTAAAGTTTCCAAAACCGCGTAAGCACTATCCACACACCTTTCGTGAAGTTGGTATGACACCCCTTTCAGATTTGCCAAATGACAATGTTCCAAGCTAAAGTATATAACTTATTAAAGCGAATATGCTTGATAATTTAGCTTTACATCCTGCATAGATACACCTAATAAAAATTAATAACAGGATGTTTTATACCGTAAAAGGATAACTTATGGACCCTCAAGATATCGCTTTTTTAATTATTTCCGGGTTTAAAAAGCACTATACTCTGTTTCAGGATATGACGGCACAAGTTCCACAAGCTTTCATTTCACAACAATGGGCCACCATAGAAAGCATAAGCAAGTCTAGAATTAGCCACTATGATCAACGGGTGCAAGAAACAGTCAGTATTTTAAAGCTGCAATTCCCTTCAAACCATATTTGTGATGGTTTGTGGCATCAAGTAAAACAGTCCTACATTCAGATTTTGACTTTTCACCCACAAGCAGAGCTCGCGGAAACCTTCTACAATTCAGTTTTTTGCCACCTTTTTCATCATAGTTATTTTAATAATGATTTTATCTTTGTATCGAGTACAAAACAGGGGGAACCACTACTGCCTGTTGAAGCTGAATACCGCAGCTACTTTCCTGTTTTGGAAGGGATGAAAAAAACCATAGAACAAATGTTTGCCGACGCAGAACTGCAGGCTGAATTTCAAGATCTGAGCCAAGATATTCGCCAATTACAAAAAGCTTTTTTAAAACAAGCTCCGAATACTCACCACCAGCATTTCAGAATGCGATTTGATATCTTAAAATCGCCATTTTACCGTAACAAGAGTGCCTATATTGTTGGCAGAGTTGTCTCTTGCTCTGGCACACAGCCATTTATCATCGCATTGCTGCACCATCCAAATGGCAAGCTAAAAATAGATGCTTTGATCACCAATGCATCACAAATGAGTCTGATCTTTGGTTTTGCACGCGCTTATTTTCTTGTTGAAACCCACGCTCCTTCAGCGATGGTGAGATTCTTAAATCAATTAATGCCAAGTAAAACCGCAGCGGAACTCTACAACTCAATAGGCTTTCATAAACACGGTAAAACGGAGTTCTATCGCGACTTTCTAATCCACAAAAAAAATAGTCGCGAACAATTCACTATCGCTCCTGGTACTCCTGGCATGGTTATGCTCGTATTCACCCTGCCGTCTTTTCCTTATGTATTCAAAGTAATAAAAGATGAATTTTCACCAAGCAAGCCCTTTGGTAAAGAGACTGTACTGGCTAGGTACCAGCTAGTAAAAAACCATGACAGAGTCGGTAGAATGGCTGATACACTCGAGTATTCCAATGTGGTTATCCCAAAAGCGCTGATCGAACCGACACTGCTACAACAAATAGAAAGCAAAATCGCCAGCAATATCACACATGAAGATGACTTTATTATTATTAAGCACATGTATATAGAGCGACGAATAACCCCGCTAAACCTTTTTCTGCAAAGTGCGTCTGACGTTCAAATTGAGCATGCTATTAAAGATTACGGTGATGCAATTAAAGAAATGCTGTCGGTGAATATTTTCCCAGGTGATATGCTGTTAAAAAACTTTGGTGTCAGCCGTCACAATAGGGTGATATTTTATGACTACGATGAAGTACAATACCTCACCGATATGACATTCAAGGCATTACCCAAAACATCGCTTGATGACTTGTATTCGGGGCAAAGCTTGCCTTCATGCGCACCAAATGATGTATTTCCAGAGCAAATGTGTACATTTGTGCTGACAAACCCTAAACTCAAAGCAGTATTTGAGCGCTTCCATCCTGAGCTTTTGTTGCCATCATTTTGGCAAAAAATGCAAAGGGACATACGACAACACATCACAAAACACGTTTATCCATATCCGCAATGCCAGCGGTTTGGACATCACAATAACAAGAAAGGAACATTGTGAACATTAGTAAAATTGACCTTAACTTGCTTGTATACTTGGATACTCTTCTCAGAGAGTGCAATGTCACGCGTGCAGCCAATCAATTAAGTATCACCCAACCAGCCATGAGTAATGGTCTAAAACGGCTACGAAACTTATTCAATGACCCCATTCTAGTGCGCACCAGTGAGGGAATGGTGCCTACAGAGCGCGCTTTGGAGTTACAGCCTGTTATTCGCGGTATTTTAATGACTCTAGAAGAGACATTGGCTCCAAATAGAGAGTTTGAAGCCAGTCAAAGTAAACGTGTATTTCGAATTATGGCCAGTGATTATGCAGCGAGCACACTGGCCCCAAAGCTGTTAGCAAAACTACACAATGAAGCACCAGACACAACGCTCGATATACTTACGCCCAGTGACGTGACGTTCCATGATGTTGAAAATGGCAAAGTAGACATGGCCATCAACCGTTTTGAGAATCTGCCACAATCTTTCCATCATAAACAAATCTGGAAAGATAGTTTTAGCTGTTTAGTCAAATCAGATAACCCAATTAAAGAAGACTTTACACTAGAAGCCTATTTGAACGCACGGCATATCTGGGTCAGTAAAACAGGGTTTGGCGTTGGCGTTGGTATGAACCCCGAAGATGTACAAAAACTTGGCTGGGTTGATGAAGCTTTGGCCAACTTTGGCAAACATAGAAATATTGCCACTTTTACACGTAATTATCACGTCGCTATCCACTTAGCAAAAGAACAAAACTTAATTGCGACGCTGCCCTCGAAAGCAGCTAGTATTTATCGAGATGATGCGTCATTAGCTGTTTTAGAACCACCTTTCCCAATCCCACCATTTGAGCTAGATATGATTTGGAGTCCATTGCTACATAGAGACGCAAGCCATGTTTGGCTACGGCAGAAAATTGCAGAAGTCGCCGAGGAAATTAAATAATGGCAGCACAAAGTTACAACAAGCTTGTAGAGCATTATCAGTCTATTGATAATTTTGAACATCTCAGAGCAATATGCAGCTGGGATCAAGCCACTTTTATGCCTTCAGGGGGAGCAGATAGCCGTGCCGACGCAATGGCGGAGCTCGCTGTTCACCTTCATAAATTACATACAGCGCCTCATTTGGCCGAGCTGTTTGAACTTGCCAAAGATGAAGCTTTAGACACGGCGCAACTGGCGAGTGTAAAAGAAATGCACAGAACGTGGCAGTTGCAAACCGTATTGCCAGCTGAACTCGTTAAAGCCAAAAGCCTAGCTGGCGCTAAGTGCGAGCATCAATGGCGAATGCAAAGACAAGAGAATGATTGGCAAAGCTTCCTAAAGAATTTCGAACCTGTGGTTGCCTTGAGCCAAGAAGAGGCTCAGATCAGAGCCTCATCATCCAGTATGACGCCCTATGATGCGATGCTCGATATCTATGAACCGGGAATGTGTAGCGCACAACTCGATCAACTATTTGGTGATGTCGCAACTTGGTTACCTCAAATGATTCAAACCGCAGCGCAGGACTACTCACCTGACCATACAGCCCAATACCCTATAGAGCAACAAGAACGACTCGCCCATGAGCTTATGACACTACTTGGCTTTGACTTTAGTCATGGCCGATTGGACACCAGTGTACATCCTTTTTGTGGTGGTACCAGCCAAGATACACGTATCACAACGCGATATAGTGAAAATGAATTTGTAAATGCCATGATGGGTGTGATCCACGAAACTGGGCACGCGTGTTATGAACAAAATTTGCCTCAGAAATTAGCTAAGTTACCTGTTGGCAAAGCTCGCTCAATGGCCATTCATGAATCTCAATCTCTCTTTTATGAAATGCAAATTGCGAGAAGCCCAGAATTTATTGCCTTATTGAGCGACCGCGCTAGCGACTACTTCCCAAAATATGCGGCAATTAACAATTCGCAAAATTTAATAGCACAACTACAGCGTGTTGAACCAAGCTTGATCCGTGTTGATGCTGATGAAGTCACCTACCCTGCACATGTCATTTTACGTTATGAAATTGAACGAGATTTAATCAATGGTATTGTTCGGGGTAAAGATATTCCCCAGCTGTGGGACCTCAAGATGTCACAGCTTTTGGGTATTTCTACCAAAGGCAATTACAAAGATGGCTGCATGCAGGATATTCATTGGACTGACGGCAGCTTTGGCTACTTCCCGAGTTACACCCTAGGTGCCATGTATGCGGCACAATTTAAACACACAATGGCCAAAACCATCAATATTCCTCAACAGATCAACAACCGAGATTTAAAGCCAATTTATGATTGGCTAAACACCCAAATATGGCAAAAAGCCAGCCTCCTCTCGACTCAGGATTTAATAGTTGAAGCAACTGGTAAAGGCTTGGACGTCGGCATATTTAAATCCCATCTTCAGCATCGATACTGTAAAGCTTAACAGTTGAGCTAATGCCTAGCACTTTAGGCATTAGCCTCATTGCTTTCTAATTTTGCCACTTGTATTTTATTTACTAAAAACTGAGCTGTTTCCTTGAGTGGTGCATCCTCAATTTGCTGCATTCGATACTCTATAAAGCTATCTAATCTACCGCTTCTAAGTGCTAGTAAACATTTACTTATGGATTCATCTACATACTCATTTAACGAGATCGCTGCACTCCAATGCAATGAATTGGCCCACTGTAATACATGGCTCAACTCACTCGGCGTAATTTCCCCGCAAACGCACTGCGACATAAGTGCAATATCTAGCAGTGATTCTTTTTGTAGCTGTTCGACACATACTCCACTATCAAGATGAGACAGTAATTGTTCAAATTTCATTATCGGCTCCTTCAGTTTGACGGCCAGCCATTTAAGGCTGTATTACTGAACATATAAAACTACACCCTTATTGTCACTTAAAAAATATACAAGTTGATATCCATGCACTAGCCTTAAAAATGGGCAACTCAGATGGTAAATAATGTCCAGGCAATACTTAATCATTTCATTGATAATTTGGATCGTGTGCAATTCGGTATCTGCACGTGAGGAAATAGCTGTACCTGTCGATAGAGATATCTATCGGTATGCAAAAAACATTTTGAACAATCGCAACATTGAGGATATCACTCCGGATATATTCTCACACCCATTGTGTCAAAGAGATGTGGTAGATTTGCTCCTTATTCAAAAAGCACTTCACATTGGCAAAGCTCAAGTATCCCTGAAGTTTTTTATGATTGACCACGAAGAACGTGAAGAAATCTTATTGCAATCTGGCATGTCAGTGATCAGTGTCGATACACTTTGGTATTCAAGCACACAAGAGCTCAGTGATGATGTCTATATTTCCTCCCCCATAATTAGAAATGGTGAATATTTTGCCGGGGTCTATGCTGCGTCTGAGCGGGTTGTTGAACTAGGCCGTATAATTGATTCTGATTTTTCCAAGGTCACAGTTATTAGTAATAAAGATTGGGCTGTCGATTGGTCAACTATTCAACTGTTATCCCCTAAACAACTATTTAATGAAACAGACTGGACAATTATGGCGCGTTTAGTCAGTAATGGCTGGGTTGACATTATGCTCATCCCATTCAACAATCAAACACCGTTCAAATATACAGGTAAGGGCTATAGTGTTGAAGCTATTCAAGGAATTAAGGTTGCCTTACAAGATAGCCGCCACTTCGTCGTAAGTAAAAAGCACCAACATAGTCAAGCTATTTTTAATGCGTTAGAAGTGGGAATAAAACAACTCAGGGCGTCAAAATTTATTGAAAATTCATATAGAAACTGCGGGTTTCTAAACGTTTTGGTTGATAAATGGCGCGAAATACCCTAGAAAAATCGTATTTTTAGTAGTTTCTACTCAGATTCATATTTGCTCCACTTTGTTCCAATATTGTTCCCACGTTGAAAACTCACCAATAGGAATCAAGAATGAAAGAGCTTAGACTTCAGGTCAATTTTATATTCTATATGATCGTGACACTGGTATCTTTGGTATTACTTAGTGCTGCTAAACTATTTTTAGAGATGCAATTATCTCAGTTAGCTGCTGTACAATTCACAATTGCAGTAACAGCAATAGCTATAGCCTTAATACATTTTATGCTGGCTTTATCTGGTCAAAACAAAGTCACAATTTGCAACCAAGGTTTTTCGTATTTTAATCTCTTTGGTACGCGAAAATTCGTGCCTTCTGAAGAAATCCATAAATTATCAACCCGTAATATTTTGGGTCTCAAAGTTATCCAAATACATTTAATCGATACGAAAATCACGCTGCTTGCATTTAAAATTACCAAGGCGCAGAAGAGATCACTCGTTCAACTTGGCTATTTGGCTTAAAAGGTTGCCATTGAAATTTAAACTACTTAGGATGCTCCAAAAAAAGGTCATAGAGAATTAAGTAATGTCACAGCAATATCCAATTGGCACAGCAGGGACCCCATGGGGGGAAGCAGAAAAGAGTATTTGGCTCGAATCTCAGTCTATCAAACGCTCATATAGCGAACTCGTTTTAGCTGAGATTGAAGGGTTAAGTGAACTATGTGATATAGAAGAATATGGAACGCTAGATTATCAATCTAGAACGTATCCATTGTTGGCAATTAGAAACAAAAATGCCAATACTGCACTGCCTACAATCTTGGTAACTGGTGGCGTGCATGGTTATGAAACCAGTGGCGTGATGGGGGCTTTAGCATTTGCAAAGCACCAAATGACACTTTTTACAGATCATTTTAACTTTTTAATTTTACCTTGTATTAGTCCGTGGGGCTTTGAGACCATTAATAGATGGAACCCTAATGCAATTGATCCAAATCGTTCCTTTTATAGTGATAGCCCAGCGCAGGAGTCACTGTATGCTATGCAATATGTAAATCAATATGCTGGCAAAATCATTGCTCATATTGATCTTCATGAAACGACAGATACGGACAACAGTGAATTTCGCCCAGCTCTTGCGGCAAGAGATGGTAAAATAAATAACAATTGGAATATACCTGACGGTTTCTATTTAGTTGGTCATACACAAAAACCAGAACCGGAATTTCAAAAGTGTGTAATAAACCAAGTGCAAAAGGTGACGCATATCGCTGATGCAGATGACAACGCCCAATTAATTGGCGTAGACATCGAGCAATTTGGGGTTATCAACTATGACGCCACCACATTAGGACTGTGCATGGGTTTTACCAATGCACCTTATGTCACAACAACTGAAGTGTATCCAGATAGCGCCAATACTTCTGAACAAGAGTGCATAGATGGTCAAGTCGCCGCAATACTAGGCGTCATTCAATACCTTAAAAACCTGTAAAGTATTATCCGAATGTAACGGCTTGCACTTAAGCCGTTACCTCTCCATGTTCATAAATAATTTCAAAGATCTCTTTAAATGAATGTGCCTTTTGCAAAATATTGACAGGGATATGTAACGCGCGAGCAATATCAGAAGCCGAGATCATACCTCGCAACACTTGGTTGCGATCCATAAGTAAAACATGTTGATGACCCAACTCTTTCAACGTTTCCAGTATATCGCCTATTCTTGCATCTGTGACACACTCGTAAAACATCGCATGTAACTCACTTTTTTTAGTCATTACATCTTCTACTGTCAGATCTGAACGCGACACATTGCGTTTTTGCGCCGTAGTTAATACCTTTCGTCCGGTTAAATCTTTTGAATTCACCACACCAACAAACGTGTCATCATGATCGATTACTAACTTACATCGAACATGGCCATTCACCATCATAAATAGTGCATGGTCAATATCGACATCTTTTAAGATCATCTGTGGATGACGACGAGAAAAGTCTGTTACAACCTGCTCTGCTGGACTAAAAATTGATAAAGGATTTCCCTCGTAATGCTCACAAAACTGATAAATCCCTTCCAGCTTAGTTGTGTTTAGCAATTTAAACTCACTCATAAACCACCTCTTGTGGACTTAATTATTGCCTTTAATTAAAAAGAATGGTCTATTGTTTGAGGGATCGCAAGGAAGATTAAAGGTACGGTCACACCATCTAAAAGTGCTGTAATCCCCTGTAATAGATAAATTAAGTTATTCTTTGTAAACTACATTTTATAAGTTAGAGAACTTACAAAAAGACATATACAGGCTATTTTAGACACCCAAAATTGCAGATTTCCCTTTAATGGTGCCCATTTAGGTGGGCCCACTTTTTATAATGCTATTTCATATTCAGAGGTGACATTATGAATACATATTGCCGAACTTAATGGCATATGCAACAACGAGTAACCATTACTGCTCTCACGGATAGGAGACTTTTTGCTGGTGATTTACTCCATTTATCAGGTAAAATTTCTGCAACAACTACGTGATGCTAGCCTTTAGCAAATATACGGAAATTTAGGAAAATCTATGGCTTACTTAATCGATGAGCTAAAGCTCGAAAAAATTTATCTTAAAAGTTATCACACTTTTGGGCGCTTTAAATTCAATGTGGATACATTTTTAGATAAACCCGGAATTTCCAGACACCACGCCATCATCGAGTATACAAATGATAACTGGCTCATTCGCGATGTAAGTACCAATGGCATTTGGATAAATGACCGCAAAATTGACAAAAACCTGCCGTACCAGCTGTCTGAAAATGACAAAATTGACTTTGCTGCACCAGGCCAAAACTCCTTTGTCGTCGGCAGTTTAAATGCAAATTGCCAATATTTTGTGTCACAGAATAACCGCAATCATGTCATTGAAATTGAAAATCAAATGCTTCTGCCCAACGAAGAAGAAGCTACACATATTGTGTACTACGATAACTTGCTTAACTACTGGTTTTTAGAAGATCTAAATACATCCGATAGACAAGCACTCATCGATGGCGGGATAACCAGCCTATTTGGAGAGCAGTGGTTATTTTATTGCGCTGGCATTTCAACCATGACCAAACACCTGGAACAACAGCCAGCTGTCAAGCCATTGGCACTTAGCTTTGCTGTGAGCTTAGATGAAGAAAAAACCGAGCTCTCTTTGCATATTGAAGGGGAAGAGTTCAGTTTAGGCAGTCGCAGTCACCATTATTTACTCCTACTTTTGGCAAGGCTAAGAATTGAAGATAAGCAAGCGGGCGTTGACCCTGAATCTCAAGGTTGGATCTATAGAGAAGAGCTTGCCAAACAGCTAGGTATTCAAATGAACCATATGAACATCATGGTTCACCGCGCCCGAAAACAATTGAGCGAAGCCTCTCCTGAAAAGGCGCCAGAGGCCGGATATATTATAGAAACTAACAATGGGCAGTTGCGCTTAAACTGCCAAGATGTCACCATTTTAAAAGGTACTCAGCTAGAAACTCGCATCAGCTTATAGAGCGCCTTACAATACACAGCAGGTTCCTATTAGTTAATTTCTATAGGCTCCTGCCTGTGCAAGAATTTGCATCTCTAAGTGCTTCATACATCCAAATTTAAAAAGCACTTCAACTAATACAAACAATGGGCCAATCAATAACCCCATTAAGTCATCAACAAACGCAGGTTTCTTTCCTTCAAAGTGATGACCAATGAATTGCACTACCCACCCGAACAAAAAAATACCGACTCCGATTGCATAGAATCCACTCATTGGCACACCAAACAGCATTATTTGGCTACTAAGCACGGTTGTTAACGCATAGCCAGTTGCCAAAATTGCTATCATGATTAGTCCTAGCCAAGCTGATAAATAAAAATAGTATGCACCTACAGCACCTATTAAAATGACTGACAACGTCACTTCAAATTGGCTAAACTCAAACAGCGGAATGTAAGTCAGCATAATAACCGCAAACACAATTAACGGCACGCCAACTAGGTGCGTTCTAATATTGCGCTTATCTCTGTGGTAGAGTGCATATTGCACCAAATGCTCTTCTAAGCTTTTCATAGCGATTCTCAATAAGAGTAAATACTTTAACTGTATCTAGCGCTATAAAAGTACAAAAGTCAATAAAAGACTGAGTGTAAAATATGCAGTTTGCATTTGCACAATTGACGTAAACGAAGTTAAGGAAAACCATGATGAATTTAATAAAAAAGGCCGCCTACGACTTTGGCGGCACATTCACTGGGCAATAAAAAGCAGCGCAATTAATCTCTGTCTGCTTTAGAGATAACCATAGCCCAATATCACAACGAAACAAATAAAAAACAAAAATTTAATCATTTAGCAACCTATGACGTAACCCTGAGCTTCGGCCCACAGATTTATTCATGGCTAGTCGTAATACTTGTGGCTGGCAGATTAATTCAAAATGATGTTTTGCACGTGTGATCCCCGTATAAACCAATTGCCTATTAATGCCCTGACGTGCTCTTTGAATTGGCGGTAAGATCATTGCTGTATAACTAAATTCAGAACCTTGCGACTTGTGAATTGTCATCACATAAACTAAGTCGTGGCTAGGTAAACGTGCCGGATTGATTGACCTAAGATTGCCTTGCTCATCAATAAATGTAGCGAATAGCTGGCCACTGCTGTCTGGTAAAATGATACCAATATCACCATTAAAAAGCTTAAGTTGATAGTCATTCTGCGTGATCATCAAAGGCATACCTGCATAATAGCGGCTGTACGGACGGATCAGATTTTGCTGTGCTAGTTTGTGTTCAATACGTTTGTTAAGTTCATTGACGCCATACGGACCCTCTCTGACCGCTGCAAGCAGTTGATATTCAGAGAATAGCTGGTGTATTTGCTCAGTGTCTGCGCCATCTTTGATGGCTCTAAGGTACACGCTATACGCACTAGCTGCACTTTCAATCATATTAAGGTATGACTCATTTGATAAATTGAACAAGCTCAGTTCATCAAACCCCTGCTGGATAACCCAGTCGAGATGGTTTTGATCATTGTTATTCACCGCTGCGGCAAGCTGACCAATACCACTATCGCTCTTAAAGCGATGACTCTGCTGTAAAAATGCCATCACATCTTGCAACACGAATTTGCTGCTCGCACCTGATAGTATTTTTTCACCGTCAAAACACGTCTGATTGAGGAACTCAGCCCGTTGTGAAGAGTACTTAGGGTTTAGGCCTAACTTTAGCTCCGCACATAGGTCATTAAGAATACAGCCAGTATCAACTGACGCCAGCTGGTCTTTGTCTCCCAGTAGATACAATCTAGCCCCTTCCGGCAATGCCGCAACCAATTTACTCATCAATGAAAGATCGACCATAGAGGCTTCATCGACAATCAACAAATCAAGGTGTAACGGGTTTTTTTCGTGATATCTATATTTGTTACTGTTGGGTATAACCCCCAACAAGCGATGAATTGTTTGCGCATGCTCAGGGATAAGTTCAGCCAACTCTGGTGCTAAATATAACCGTCCCTTTGCGCCAATTATCGATTCACTGAGTCTGGCCGCAGCCTTGCCCGTCGGCGCTACCAGTTTGATATTCAAAGGCGCTTTTGCATACAAAGATTGTAATATTGCCAATAGTTTTGTCACGGTTGTGGTTTTGCCAGTCCCAGGTCCACCGGTAATGACACAAAATGCACTCGATGCCGCGATTGCACACGCAACCTTTTGCCAATCAATCATCTGCCCTTGCGTATCTGGAAAGTACACATTTAGCAACTGCTTTAATTGAGGGGTATCTAAGTCAATTTTTCGTTTCGCCAGTGACGTGAATCGTTTTGCCAAAAACGCCTCATAGTTTGCTAAACGTGCCAAATAGAGCTGTTCATTAAACATGACTATCGGTTTATCATCACCCACTGCTGGGTGTGAATGTAGTGACTCTAGGGCCTGTGATTTATCTTTAAAGGGAGTCAGCTCGATAGTCTGTTCCATCTGCTCCAGATTTAATTCAAATGGGTTAAACCAATCAATATCATTCAAAACTAAACAACTATGTTGATTTTGTTCAGCTTTTAACAGCAGCAAAATAAGGTAAAAAACATCGTCAAATTGTGATTCACACAAGAGCTTCGCAAGGGCGATATCGACGCTTCGGACTTTGCGTTGTTCTAACAACACATCTAAAAAAAGTGTGTCGTCAAAATTATCCACGGAGAAATCTAACGAAAACTGAGACATTATCCAGCCTCCTGTTCAAAAAGTGCATCCAGCGACAGTAGCTCTTGCTCCGTCAATTCGTTGAAGTATACCCCTCCCCCTTCAGGCAATGCTCTTAAGAATAAATAATAGACTCCACCCAAATGGGTTTGGATAGAATAATCAGCAAGACGGTATTTTAACAAACGGTGCAAAGCAACACTGTATATCAGATACTGTAGATGGTATTGATGCGATGTCATTGCTGACCACAAGTTTTCATCATTGTAGTCATGCAATTCATCACCTAAATAATTCGACTTGTAGTCTAAAACAAAATATTTCCCTTGCCATCTGAAGATCAAATCAATAAAGCCTTTGAGCATGCCTACCACATCATCAAACTGCAAATAACTTGGCTGACCTGTAATATCGCTTAGAACTTTATTAAGTTGACTTGATTTTAACGCCGTTAGCGGGAGGTGAAATTCCATTTCGACCAGGCAGTTATCAGGCGACAATTGGCTAAGCGATAAGTCACCTTGTGTATTGAGAGGACAAACCAAGCTCTCTTGCACCCACAAAACCACACATTCCAGCCACTGTATATCTATGTGATATTTATTTAGGCAATTTTCCACTACTTCATTCAAAGGCAGCTTGCCTTCTGCCACTGGGTGGTGGGGAGACGTAAAATCGATTTGCTCGTAGATCTCATGCAGACAACTACCCGCCTTTGCGCCTTTAACAAAGCTATAAGGCGATTTGACCGGGGTTTGCACCATTCTTGGTAGGTCTAACTCATGATGCTCATCTAATGCGCCTGCTGGCCTATCATCATGATGAGCATGGTAACTTAACTGACTAAAGCTCGTTGTACGCCAGTTGGTTTCTATGGAGGTTGGCTGCTCTTTTACCGTGAGCACAAGAGAAGATTGTTCCTGCTCTTCCCCAAAATGAGCTACCTGAGGGTCGTCAAATATCTCCATCGACATTGCTGGGTGTACTTGGCAAATTTGTTCCAGTGCTTGGTGCCACTGCTGCGCTTCTTTAAAATCACAACTGCCAAATAGTGCAAAACCAAGCGCAGTCTGACCAATCCCGAGCTTTTTACTGCGCCCTAATGCAATATTGTACAGCCCCAACTCACAATAATGTACAGCACGAGTCAACGCCACATAGAGCAATCGAATGTCTTCCGCAAGACGCTCTTTTGACGCTGCATGCATTGCATTATCATCGGCATCAAGATCGATAATGAGGTTATCCCCCTGATGATAAACGACTTCACTGGGCTCACGATACCCTATTGCAAATGGCATATAGACAATTGGATATTCAAGACCTTTAGACGCATGCATGGTTACGATTTTCACCAAATTAGCGTCACTTTCAAGCCTTAACTGTGCACCATCAAGCGTCGCTTCTGCACATTGGATACTCAACCACCTCAAGACACGCTGGGTCCCTTCGAGCTCAATTTGCTTGTGCTGCAACAGTTCAGCTAAATGGCGATAATCAGTCAACCAGCGCTCAACTTCATAACCATTTGCACGCCAAATATTAGCGAGCTGATTATGTACCATGAGCTTTTCCAACATAGCCATAGCACCACTTTGGTACCAAACTCGTTTCAGCTCGGCAAAAAAGTCCAAATAGCCCTGCCATTGTTGTTCGCTTTGAGCAAGGACATAAACCTCTTCATAATTAAGTGAAAATAGTGGACTCACCAATACACCGCGCAGCGCGGCTTCATCATAGGCACCGTGTAACACGTGTAGCAATTGATTTAATGCGCTGGCAACAGGCTGGCCGTATACGCTGTCTCTCGCTAAGTAAACCGCACTAACACCACTGGCCTGTAACGCTTGCTTCATAATCGCAGCTTCGTTTCTGTCTCTTACTAATACGCATATATCTGCTGCCTTTACCGGGTCCTCACCGATCATGGCTAGATTATTCTTCGCCTGTGATAGCAAAGTGGCTATTTTAGCTGAAAATGTTTGTGCAAGTGCTTGCTGTGCTTGCGCTTTACTTGTTACGCCACCAGCGCTGTCATAGACACAAAAATTCAGCACACTGTCTTTGTCATCAGACAGCGATTGGTCTGCTGATTTGCCCTGAGCATCTACCGAATAAAAAGGAATGTCATCATTAAAAATAAAACTGCTGTCATGCTGAGTAAAAATAGTATTCACACTATCTACTACAGATTTAGCAGAGCGGTAATTTTTTGCGAGAGTAAAATGCCGGCCAGCTTCGACGGCTTGTTTGGCCTTTATATACGTAAAAATATCTGCACCGCGAAACCCATAAATTGCCTGTTTGGGATCGCCGATCATGGTAAGAGCAGTGTCGTCTTGTTGACGATAGATCGCACTAAAAATACCATACTGAACCGGATCTGTGTCCTGAAACTCGTCAATGAGTGCGACTGGAAACTGCTGAACTATTTTATCAGCAAGTACTTCGCCTGCACTGCCTTGCAAAGCTTGGTGTAAATTGCTCAATAGATCATCAGGAGAAATCGAGCTCTGAATTTGTTTGTGTTGTACCAACAGAGATTTTACTTGTTCTAGTGCGTCTTGTAATAACGCAATAGGCAATAAGTTTTTAACCTGATGGTGCAAATTCGCCATTTCGTCAAACTGCAATATCATCTCATGAGAAATAAGCTCAGCGTTTTTTTTGTAGTTTTTCGCATCCCCTAACTGAGCGCTGCCCCACAGATTAAAAGAGTGTTTGCTCGTACCAAATTCAAAATACCACGCGTCTGATGCGATGTAATCGCCAAGGGCATTAATATTTGCAACGCGTCCTGGTGCTTTGTTTTTTGCCAGTGCTGAGTCAGTTAAACAGGCTAAAAATTCACTTTCACGCACTGCTTGCTTAAACGTTAATGCACGCTGCTGATATTGTTTTCTAGCCGCTAAAATATCTGCCAACTCAACCTTAGGTGTCAGTGTCTCGCCAGATTTGTTCATCAGTGGCATAAGCTTTTTCATTAAGCTTTGGGGGTGAGCGAAGTGCTCTAAAACCAAAGCTGTCAGTTCTTTATCTAACGCATATAAAAACTTTCGCCAGTGATCCTCTACCGCCGTTTTTAACAACTCACTCTCATCGAGGATAAACTCAAGATTAAAGCTCAACTTTGATTCAAAGGCATGTTGCTTTAACATTCTTTGACAAAAACCATGAATAGTAAAAATTGCGGCCTCATCCATCGATTTTGCCGCCGCATCAAGCAATTTGAAAGCAGCCTTTTTATCTTCAATTTGCGCCAACAGTGCCGGGATCAGCGGATCCTTACACTCAGCCCCCAGCAATGCATCACGCGCATCGATGATCCTCGCCCTGACACGATCTTTAATTTCTTGTGTTGCCGCTTCAGTAAAAGTTACCACTAAAATTTGTTCAACACTTAGGCATGTAGAACCTGAGCCTTCAGCCAAACCGAGTAAATACCTCAGATAAAGCGCGGTGATCGTATAAGTTTTACCGGTGCCCGCACTGGCTTCAATTAGGTTGTGGCCATACAACGGCATGGTGATCGGGTTAAGCATCTCCATGTTGTTGCTCCTTTTCTAACGCTATAATTGGTCCAAGTAAAGATTTACTCAGTGACATAAACTCTTCCAAGCACGACTCTAAATCTTTGAAGTTAAGAGCGACATAGGGATCTTCAGATTCTCCTACCCCAATATATTGGCCACCTGCAAACTTTGCATTCGCCTTCCCAATATCCTCCGTATCGGCAAATGCATAACTCGAAGCTGGGAAAAAAGGCACCGGCTGAGTGAGCAACTGCGTATAAAAGCCCACCCAGGTTTCCAGTAATTGCAATGCGCTCGGTTTGTCTATCGCATCAAAAGTAACCTGCTCATCTAAGCCAATTATGGTCGTATTCATCGTTGACACAGCCGCATTGGCAAGCAAGTGATAGATGAAGGCTCGGATCTTGTCTTTCGCTTTAATGCTCGCAGGTCTATAAAAAATTTGTTCGCTACCAAATAGCCTGTCCAACCAGCCGACTATCTTGATGCCATTTACCGAGATAGCGACCTCTTGTGGGGCACTAGCATCCATCAGTTTTGACTTTAATACTGCGACCATGGGCAGTACCCGCTGCTCCAACAACTCTAATTGTATTTCTCCCACAAATGCCTGCGGTAAGTGACCTCTTTGTAACATCTGCTCGGTACCAAGTGGCTGCTCATTAATATGGGTATCGAGAATTTCTTGCAAGTATTGGTAACGTGTTAGAGGGTCTAACGCAAAGGGTTCAGTATCGTCCTGATACTCTGTCGCAGACGCTATCTTAATACCCAAACATGTTTGATAAAAATAACTTTGTGGCGCTGTAAATGCACGTAGCAGTTGAGCGAGCTCCAGCTCCTCTGGTGGTGTTAAAATCAGTGGCGATGGCGAACTTTTCTCCTCTTCTGCTGGCAAAAATAACCAATTGGGATTGTAGCTTTGCAACTGACCACACTGATAGTGAAGAGGGTTGAATGGCTGAAGTGGTGCTTGATGCTTTAACCGTACGCTGAGCGGCTCGTTGCGACCCCCACAGTAAAAGCTTCTGTCTATATATTCAAATAATTCACTCACTAACACTGAAGGCACTTGAATTTCATTGTTAAAACAAGAACGACCTATATAGCTGACATAAAAATGCAATCTCGCACTTAAAAGCGCTTCCAAAAACAAGTACCGATCATCTAATTTCCGTGAACGGTCACCTTTTCGTCTTGAGGAAGCTGGCACCAAATCAAACCCTATTGGCTGAACTTGACGAGGATAATCAGCATCGTTCATGCCAAGCAGGCATACCACTTTAAATGGCACGGCTCGCATTGGCATCAAAGTACAAAAATTCACGGCGCCGGATAGAAATCGCTGTCCAACCCCTTTTTCTTGGATCCCTTGCTTTACCAAATAAGCCAATACTCTGGGCTCTATGGAACTGCGCATATCACCGTTTTCAAAGTGCTTTTCAATACCTTCAATTACTTTATGGAGCTGCATTAAATCCCAGGTTTGCTCGGCATCTTGATGATAGAAACGGCCAAGTAACTGCCGTAACAAGTCCGCTTTTTGCGCAAGGTCACCGGCATTTGCGAGCTGCTGCTTTGCTATGTCCAGAGCTTCCACAAAAGCAACCAACTTACTTAAAATATTAATGGCCATGCCTTCCACTAGATCAGCCGGATATACGCCGTTAAACTCTATCTCCTCACTGCTACTAGCAACCCCAAGCAATAGGCGGTTTAAACCATGAAACCAAGTATTGAGTGGCATTTCAGGTAAACCGTGGTCGGCCTTATTTTTTGCATCTAGCCCCCATTTAATGACGACTTGGTCAAGCCAATATTTAACTTGCTCAAACTCAGACGCATCAAGTTCAAAGCGACTTGAAATAGCTTCTACCGCCAACAAATCCAAAATGTCAGAAACGCCAAATCGACTAAATGGCAAATTAACTAAAGTCACAAATGATGACAGTACAGGTTTTTCTTGCTCTATCGCCATGTCGGCCAGAGCGTAAGGGATGTACCTTTTACTTTGTGCACTGCCAAATACCGCTTCAATATAAGGACTGTAACTTCCCACATCTGGCATCATAATAATGACATCTTTAGGCGTAAGTTCTGGGTATTGATTAAATAAATTGAGAAGGTGGTCGTGCAAACATTCAACTTCTCTTAGCGGAGTGTGGCAATCTTGCAAGTAAATGCTTTTATCATCTTCGGAAACAGGCAACTTACCAGTTTCATTTACGAACCAGTTTGGATCCGCTTGTAAAGATTCACCTTTAAATGCCAGCTGATAAATTTCACTTTGGATCTGCGACAACAGTGAATCATTAAAGTCTTCAACAAACCCGTCAAGCCAGCGAGCATCAAGCTGTAGCAATTGCTCTAGATAGTCTCGACCTAACTTACCCCAAGAAGATAGTAACGGGTTACCAACATTATAGTAGTCTTGCTCTTCATCTAGGCTAGCATCAATCTCAGGTCGTTTTGCATATTTTGCGTGGATCTTAGCTTGTGTTTTTTCATCCACTAAATCCCCCCAATAATGTTCACTGGGGTTAAAGAAAAATAGTAAGACTTCTGTTTTGCTGGCGAGTGCTTGAAACACTTCTAACTGGCTGGTCGGCATTGCTGATAAACCAAAGATGGCGATCCGCTCAGGAAGTACCCCGCGGTCGGCACTTTCCAAAGCTGCGAGCAGTTGCTCATGCATGTTGGCGCGGTTATACGAACTTTGTCCAAGTTGGTGTGTATATTCAACTAACGAGCGCCACAAATCCGGTTGCCAAGAAGCTACCTCAACATCGACATCAGCTAACTGATTGGTCCCAGATTCCCATATTGACAGCCAGTCAGGGCGATACATTAGATATTGGTCGTACACGTCGGCAATTTTTTCGCACAATGTAAATAGTTTTAAGCCATCCAGCTCTTTATCTGCTTGCGCATCTTCTGGTACATCGGCATATAAATAATTTGATAACGGTAAATACAGAGGCTGCGCCAATTTGCTTGGCAGTACATTAAAAAGCTTCCAAGTCATATTGTTTTTATTATATGGCGACTCAGATGGAACGTCGGGCAAAAACTGTTGGTACAGACGCCAAATGAAGCTCAAAGGCAGCGGGAAATCGATCTGAGCTGCCACACCAATATGTTTACTCAATCCGTTTTTCAACCACTGCGACATACCGGGAGATTGAACCAGTACAATATCTCGCTGAAACGGATCAGATAATGGCGCTGTTTGCATTACAGTATTAAACTGCGCCTGTAACGCTTCCATTCGGTTGGATTGAATTATATGCAACATACTTATTTAAGCTGAAAGTCGATTAGATTGAACAGTTTAAGAAAAATATGCTGTGTATAACAGAAAAAAGTTGAAAACAACGCAGTTGTGCAGCGAGTAACCTAAAATCGATTACATTCGCTGCATCTACTAAAATAAATCTATGTCACTGCTTTCAATATGTTGAGTAATTTGCTTGCGGGATATTAAATCTTCATAAAAACCGACTTGATCTCGCCCATGCTCTTTTGCATAGTACAAGGCTTTATCTGCATTTTCTAACACCGTGATTGGAAAGTCATAAGGACTAATACGTGCCAAACCGACACTTACCGTCAACTTTTTAATAAACGGGAAAGAAGTCTTTCTTACTAAATTTAAAAACTGCTCCATTCTTTGTTTTATTGACTCATAATCGGTTGGTTCAAATACAATGACAAATTCTTCACCACCGAAACGAAACAACAGATCAGTTGAACGGAAAAACTCCTGCATGCGCTGTGATAAGATCAACAATACTTCGTCGCCGCATACATGCCCATAGGTATCATTGACACTCTTAAAGTGATCAATATCTACCATAGCTAACCATGATGTAGCCCCTCGGTGTAAAGACCGCAAGTCAGAGCCGTCTCGAATTGCTCGGTTTTGTTCCAACATTTGCTTTTCAAGTAATTGCTTTAACTTCTTATCAAACGTTTGACGATTAAGTAACCCGGTGAGTTTATCACGCTCATTTTCACGCAATATAGTAAGGTAATTCTCGTAAATACGTACAAATGCGTTCAGCATCACCTGTTGTGCACTATCAAGCCCTTCGCACTGTACTTCAATTGCACCCGCGGTTTTCTCATGTATTACAATGGGTAACCAACGCCGCTCAGTGCCTGCCGCATCCTGCATTGTTATACTACACGCTGATTGCAAACAGGAACTCAACTCCGCATGAGGGTCATCAATGATAACCCTGTCTAACCACTCATACTCTCCAACATCATGGACCTTCAATGTCAGACTGCGCTCAACCGTACACGGGCCTTGCCCTTGAATAATCTTAAATACAGAAATACGCTGACAATTAATAAACTCTTGAATTGTAGATAATAAACTATACTCAAGTGAGTCTATATCCCGCGTTTTTGTTATCTTTATAACCGAATTTAATAGTTCTTCTTGCATCACTTGCCTGCTCTATGTTTTCAGTTACATAAAATAGATACTCACACTTGCTTTGCAGTGCAGTACTTCAATAAAACTAAGTATCGATCAGAAAGCTTGCTTCATCAATGCCAATTACCGTAATAACGGGGTTTTGCTAGAAAATAGCTCAAGCTTGATATACAGCAGTGTTCACTTGATTCCGGCCAGCTTTTTTAGACGTGTAGAGGATTTGGTCTAAGCGCTTTAAAAACGCTTGAAGTGATTCCCCTTTTGCGAACTGAGCAACACCAAAACTAGCTGTGACAGGCATCTTGCAGGACAAATTAATTGCAGCGAGGACACAACGTAGCTTTTCAGCCACCATAGCTGCATCACCCAGCGATGTATTCTGACAGATCACTAAAAACTCTTCTCCGCCCCAACGACCACATATATCTGCACTGCGCAAATTATCTTTGATTTTCTGCGCTACAGTTTTCAACACCTCATCCCCTGTCTGGTGCCCGAATAAGTCATTAAACTGCTTGAACAAATCCAAATCAAACAAAATCGCTGTACAGTCACTGTCGTACCTTTGCACAAGATCATGCTGAGCCACCAGTACTTCATTGGTTTTGCGCCGATTATTTAAGCCAGTTAGTTCATCGGTAATAGAGAGTTGCTCCAATCTTATTTCATTGACTTTTTCTAAGGTGATATCTTGCATTAGGCCAACTGAGTTTAAGGGTTGACCAATCGAATTATAAAATGTTTCGCAGCAATGTTTTACATACAGAATCTCGCCATCCGGTTTGATCATCTTGTGCTCAAATGTTTTTTGTTGGCCACCTATTATCACTTCTTGCATTATGGTCGTGCCGACATTTTGCTCTGCTAAACCCCCAATCAACTGCAAAAAATAATCCCATGAAAGGCTATGTGGTGCCAGCTCTTCTCCAAATAGAATCATACTGAGCTCACTTGATATGGACAAATTGTAACTCAAGTGATTCAGGCTCCAGGTGCCAACCTTCGCCAGCTTTTGAATTTCGCGAAGCTTATGATCTTCAAATTGCGCTTTGAGCACCTTTTGGGTCAACTCATGGTTCTCCATCTCCAGCGCGAGCAACTCCTGCTCTAGTTGCTCAATTCTCTCATGTAGATCCAATGTGTTCATAAGGCTATAGCCAAGTCTACTTACATGGCTTTGCAAATAGCTGTTGTTCAGCCATTTTTGTTCCTTCTAGGCGCGCGCGTATCTTTTGATAGGCAATCTCTCTTCCTGTAGATATATCGTCCGCAAATGGCGAAAAGCCACAGTCGTCAGTCGTACCAAGTTGTTCGATAGGGATAAACTCGGTGGCAGCTATAATCAATTCACACACCTCTTCAGGCTTTTCAATTATGGGATCAATCGGGTTTGTCACACCAATAAAGACACGCTGATCGGGCGAGATGATCTGGCCAATTAACCTGAGTACTTTTCGAGGTTCACGCTCGCCTTTGAGTGCTACGTAAAAATTACCAGCGTTTATTTTAAATAATGTCGGCAACAAGTATTTGTAGTCGATTTCTGCACTGTGCGTCGCATCAATATCTGCACCAGGACAGGTATGCACGCCAATCCTTTGTCTCTCTTGTGCACTAAACGCGCTCAAGCAACGATTGATCAGTTCGACAAATGCGCTCAACATGCCACCAGACGGATCTAGCTTTAAGGACAACCTAGCTTCCGTAAAATCAATTTGTACTTTATGGGCACCTAACGTCAAACACCGTCTGACTTCCGCGACATGCTCTGCTACGAGATCTTCAATAAACTGTTGGTGGCAATATCCTTCTATTCCCTTTGCTGGATACACTAGACTCAACATAGACGGAGAGATAACAGCTTGTTTAACAGGCAAATTGGTATGTTTCAAAGCAAATGCTAAGTATTCGTCAGCCGTATTTTCATATTTAAACGGTGCTTTTTTAAGATGGGGAGCGAATACTCGCCGATGACCATCGGAAAAATCGACAATCAAACCTTCCGAACCAAATCTCGGCGAATTATGCAAACAATAGTGCGCAAAACCATCGAACTTACGCTGCTCACCATCACTCACGACACTACAACCAAGATCTGCTAAGTCGTTGAGCACCTGTTTGGTGTGCTCTTCTGCCAATTGATTTAACGTATCGTAATCAATTTTATTGTCGCGGTATTGCTGATATGCCTCAATCAACTCTGCTGTTCGAGGGATAGAGCCTATTTGTTCTGTTGGAATATGTTGTCTTTTCATTGTTGAAAAAAGCTAATCAATATATCAAAAGTATAGCAGCGCCTGACAAAAACCCTATACACATAACCTTTAACGGACAAAGCCCCGTGTAATTGCGTGTAATATTGTCTTCTTCTATGCTGAGTAAAACAAAAAAGGATGAGTTAACACCTAACTATATTTTGACATCAAAACAGCACCAAGGAGACAAAAAGTGAATGATATACTAACCGATGAAAAGCTCGCCCAAATTAATGAAAGTTCCCATCAAGGTTCAACATTTGAATTCGAGGCCTCTTACGACCAAACAAAGTTAGAAACAAACCGAGCAAATATTATATTCATTTCCCCCGATCTAAAACCAAAAGACATAACCAATTACGCAAAAGAGCCTTTTAAAGCAGAACTAGGTAAGACCACCTCGGGAAAGTTCTGTTATGAATTAGATGAAAAAACAGCCAGTGAATACTGTATTGTCGGAATTAATGAAGAACTCAAAGAAAGTATAAGTTCAATTGAACAACAGATTACTTCCAATAGAAAAGGTATTGCCAATAGTGTGCTTATATTAGAGTTAACCCTACAGAACGACGTATTTGGTGAAAAATATGCGGAACTAAAATTTGGTGTTCAATTAAAAAGTAGAGCCAAGGTATCAAGCTCCAATTTATACACGGACAAAGAGAAAACCACCTTAACTATTGATCCCGTGCTCATCATTAGTCGCCCAATTCCACCCAACTGAGCATAATGCCCTATGAGAATCATTAAATTCGGGGTATTTACACAGTGGCTTGAACCAAGGCAAATTGAACCACTTGGGTGAATACCCGCCTTTTATTGTCTCTTGATAGTGAAGTAATGCAGACTGTAGTTCACCAGCAAATGTAAAAATGATAGTTGCCCCATATGCATAGTCTACCTTATCGGATGTTAACTTAATGACTTTGTATAGATATTGCAAAGCCTCTTTGTAACGCTTGAGATGCGCATGGGCTTGACCAACCGCGATCAGCTCATTTAAAGACATGTTTTCGCGATGAGCATTTGTGATCTTTTCATACTCTTTGGCTGCACCTATATCGTTTTGGCTCAATAATAACAAGTCTGCATAGTTTAGTCGCATAACAAGGTTTTCTGGACTTAGTTCAAGCGCTTTTTTGGCAGCCAGCAATGCCTTCTCAATATCCTTAGAATATAAATACGCTAACGATAAATTATTATAGTCCTCTGAGCTATTGCTTTTATCCACCACAGAAAGATACCCCGAAACTGCTGCTTGCCAGCTCCCTTCCAACATACTAATGTCTGCACTTAAGCGACCTGCACGTGTGAAACCTTTGAATGATTGGGAAACCTGTAAAAGTAGTGCTTTCGACTCCTCTACTTGTCCATTACTTAAATACATAACTGCCAAATTGTACTTATTGCGAGCGTCAGGCATAAGTAAAATTGAATTCAAATACATCTCTATCGCATCTTCTATTTGATGCTGAGAATATAAATAATAGCCTCGTAGCTGGTAACTTAACGCTGTTTCTCCATAAAAAGAAAGCCGTTCAAATAACGCATCCACTGCTTCTTTTTGTTGACTTTCGATGGCGAGCACAAGCATATCCACCAAATAAGGCTTGGAAGACTTATAATTTCCAGGAGCGCCCTCAAGTAACCTCTGCAACTGTTCAAGAAACACAGGATCCCTATCCACTTTATAACGCTCTATCAATAAATTTCTTGCCAAGTTGTACAAAGGTAAATAATGTGGGTCTAGCGCGATTAAATCGAGTGTTCGCTGTAAACTTTGCAAAGAGAGATCCCCGTTAAAGTTCACATCATGGTATACGTGCAAGTACTGCTCAAAAAACGTAAACTCCGTTGCCGCTATGCTTTGTCGCTCTCTTACATTGGGTTGTCCAAGTAATTTTGCCGCAAATGACGAGTAAATAGAGCTCATTGCCAAGTAAGCATCTCTTTTTACATTTGTGTTTAATTCTCCTTCAACGATTTGACTATCGGCACTTAACAAAGACAGTCGCACATTACATTGTGCAACTTCACATCGAACTTCAGGTAGAAGGACCGTTGTCGCCCCAGCCGCTTTAACCAAACTTGCGACATCTGATATATCACCGTAAGCCCTATGATTTACCAACTCAGCATTTACAGAGTTTAAAACCACTTGCCGAACTGCACTATCAATCGTCGCCAATAGTAGGCCTGTATTTTCTTTGCTGCCATTACCTGCGACAGTGATTTGTGGCTCAAGTACTAAGGTGTACTGAACTCGGGTTTCTGGTTTTAAAAACAACCAACTGAAATACCCACCAACAACAAAACACAAGGTCAAGATAAACCCAATAGCGAAGCGCTTTAGCTGATCTAACGGACCAAGCTGTCTGCTAGTTTCACTTACGTAAGGCAAGGAAGCCGTATCGTCAGCGTCGCCCGCTTCTAGCAATGCTAGTGTTCTGCTCAATACATTGATAATTTCTTTGCTCGAAGGACGGGCATCCTCTGACTTATCGAGCATCTGACGCAATAGAGTAGTTAATTCCGTTGGTATTGAGGGAGTCAAGCTCTCTGGTTCAATCAATGCACCTCGTTTAATCTTGCTTGCAAGCTCCTCTCCCTCAGCGCTACTAAATGGGTGACAGCCAAACAACAACTCAAAACACAGTACTCCAAAAGAGAATATATCTGTCGCATAGCCAAGGGATCTGCCTTCCAGTTGTTCTGGCGACATTGCTCGGATGCTGCCAAAGCTGTTCGATTGAAGCTGCCCAGCTACGTTGCTATGAAGTGAGTTGGCAATACCAAAATCGGAAAGCTTGACCTCTCCGGTATCAGAGATAAGAATATTGCTGGCTTTTACATCGCAGTGGACCAGCGATAATTGATGAATGTACTGCAACCCATGGGCTACTTTTTCCAAAATTGCTAACTTCTCAGTTAAAGTAAGAAATTTTTGCTTCACATATTTCGCTAAGGTTTGCCCTGACACATATTCAAGCACAAGAAGAAGCTGAGAATCGACTTCTACAATGTCATACAGCTGAACAATATTGGGGTGGTTCGCTTTCGCCATTAGACGCGCTTCATACAGAGCCTGTTCCCGTATTTTGTGATCATCGTGCCGGTCAGTCAGCGTAACACGCTTTACTGCTACTTGCCTGTTAAGGCGTGTATCATTAGCGAGAAAAACATCGCTCATTCCACCAGAGGCAATGTGCTTTATCGGCGCTAAATACGTAACAGAAAAACAGTCCTCATTTTGCATACACTCTACCTACCTTGGATCTAGAACTAATGCGAACAGCTGATATTCTATCCTAACTATAAGTTTAATAATAAATGATTGTCGCCAAATGGTAGATTTTTTGACCTGAACATCTTGTGAAATTCTAAATGGAAATCGTAATGCAGAGCAAAGATTAATAATTTGAGTAAAGGAACTATCGGAATTTGAGAAATATAAAGAAGGAATGGCGGAGAGAGAGGGAGTCGAACCCAACATAAAAAACTAAATAACCAAAAATACCCCGCTATAACTGCACTGCGGAAAAATATGCGGGGTTATATTTGGTTATATTGAGACTGCTTTTAGCCCCAGATTAGCCCCAGCTGCAAAAAAACTATTTTGTTAACGCTGACAACTCATTAAATGCATCGACAAACACACTAACCTTATCTTTACAATCGTATAATTCATCAGACTTTTTGTAGTTCTCAGCTTTTAGCTTTTTTATTTCATCTTGCTGCGTTTGATATTGTGCTACTAGATGATCGATTAATTTTGTCGAAGTATTTATGTTTAGAGAACTTTTCAAACGCTCAATTTCTTTTGCTATGTCACTGCTAGGTCTATATGTAATAGCCATCTCAAAATCTCCATTTCAATCAAAAACAGTTCTACACTAACCCAAAAACATAAAAATGCAATCATTTTATAGTTCAGCTCGATATTTCCAGGACAAATATTGATTGCATTTAGTGCTATTTAGTCCTGGGAAAAACGCATTTTTTGCTATCATTTTTTAGAAAAACAAAAAAGGGAGCGTTATGCTCCCTTTTGCCTCTTCCACGTATGCTAAATAAATAGCGGAACCAACGATTTTAATATTGCCGCAGCCTCTGGATTAGCAGTAGACAATACCCCACCGACAAAGCCCGCAAAACAACTAAATTTACGCGTTTCGCAAAGCGATTTAATTTTTTTAGACATTCAATTTCCCTATATTAGATTAGTGTGTTTTTTCAATTGCGCAGCCAATACAGTGACAAGCAAACCTGCAATGACCGTGACACCAATTTTTTTCACGGTTGGATTCATGCTAACGCAATCCCGCGCTCTATTTGCTCAATTGTGAATGCACCTTTTGCGCCTTCCATTTCAGCCATCCAGAAAATCAATTCTGGATAACGTTCTAATGGCATAAAAACATCAGAGCGAATACCCATTTTTTCGCGGACATACGTAATATAACCGTCAGTATGGTTTTCATTGTCAGGTGCCCAGCGCGAAATGATACCGTCAATTGTATCTAGCCCGTGTTTGTTACGGTATGTCATCAGCGTTTTGTATGCTGCTCTAAAACCCAGTTCTGGCGATTCAAATTTCACAAACTCGCCATCATCGCCCACTGCACCATTCCATTTTATTTTGTTTGCTCTGATATTTAGCGGGTTATTGTTTCGCACGTTGCGATTTTTTCGACTAGACATAGTTAATATCCCTATTGTTAGAATCGCGGCAACTCCTGCCGCGACATACTTAGCGTTCACGGCTTTGGATAGCGCGCTTTGATTTCTAAGACCTTCTCACGCCAAGCCTGCTCAGCCTCAGCCGTCTGGTCGAACTGATACTCAATAAAGAGTGGATCAGCTTCGCGATTGTATGCTTGCTGACGCTGCTCAATGACTACTTTAGTTTCTTCAATTTTCACTGCGCTTTTAATCAGTTCGTCAGCTTCTAGCTCGCTTGCACCTAAGCTCATAAGTGCTCCACGCGCATGACCATCTAATAAAATTTTCTTTCCTTCAAACTCGATCATGATATTCCCTTTATTTGATGTTGATGTTTGGATAATTAACAACTTGGTCTATAACGAATGATACAGACGCACCTTTGGAAATATCCGCTAGACTCGCGCCGTTGTATGGTACATTCACAAATCGAACAAATAACATTGCGTATGGATGGCCCCCAGCAATATGCAGCGCTTCGATTTGTTCAACGCTTGGCGTAACCAAATCAGCACCAATCGTTCTTAACACCACGCCATCAGCTGCTAGCTTTTCGTTGATTTGCTCTGACGTAGCATCATTCGAGGCGATAACAAACTGCAACTTTGTATGATTTGAAGAACCATCAGCAGCAACACCAAGTGTTCGAGCCCGAATAAGATGCAGCATAGTCAACGCGCCGTAACTTGGTGTTTGAAAACGTGCAATTTCGTATTCAGAGGATACGGGAACTGGTTGCCACTTAGACATGTGAGAGTTCGCAGGGTCTTGAACCAAAACCATACTTTCTTTACTGTGAAGTTGCCTATCATAGTAACTCTTTCTCACGTGGCTGTGAGATGAGTACAAATCGTTTAACACTGCGTCAACTGCAACACGTCGTTGTTGTAGTTCACTATCCGCCTCAGCGAACGCTTGCGCTTTGTCTGTGTTGAACTGATTTAACACTTCACCTTTTTGCTGCACGAACTCGTCAATTTTAGCGTTGTAAGCTGTCACAAAACCTTCAAGTGTTTGTGTATGCTCAGCTTTCATGTTTGCAATTTCACCGCCGCGAATCGCACTTATTAATTCACTAGCAGTCGCTGCTAATTTGCCGATATTTTCTAATTCAGTCATATCATTTCCTTGATTAACTAAAGTAAGTGTTTGCCTTGCTGAACATCAGCAATGACGTTTTCTATAGCAAGGCCCAGCGCATTATTTGCGGTAAAGCCGTTGCTGATGTTTAGATTCAGACTTTCAACCAGTGCAGTGAGCGCTGTGTTTAAGTCGTGGCCGTTTTGAATAGCAATATTTGTGCTACCCGAGACAGCATTTATTAGATCGTTAATTTCAACACCGTGTTTAATCGAGATAGCCGTCAGTGCTGCCACATTGTCAACTTGGGCGCGATGGTTGTTATAGTCTGTTAACTCACGGCTTAACACATCACCCAATGCTTTACTGACACCTGTGAATGAACTGTAAAGCTCATTCATTAGCGTCACAGCATCATGCTGTGATGGGTCAATCTTTGTGAGTATCTCAGCAAGTAAACTGGCGCTATTTTGAGGATTGCTGATATAGCTCATTGCAATACCTCTATAACACTCAGTTTTGCTTTATGGCTTTGGTCTGAGTTAAACGCATAAACCGCTGCACCATTGCTTAACACAAACGAACCGCCAGCTTTGATTAAACCGCCATTTCGTTGACCCACATTAGCCCCACCAACGCGAATATCTACTGGGTTCACGCTCGTATTTTGCAGAATAAGCTCTTTGCGGTTTATGTTAGCGCTTGCGACCATTTTCGACTCTTGCGGTGATAAATCAGTATCATCAAGCGAATTTAGTCCTAAGCCGACCTCAGAACGCGAAAGCACCTTCACTTCTTCTCTAATGCTGTCTACTTGAATACTGTTTACAACTTTGACATTGCCATCTGCGGCAGACGTGATATTGATATTCGCAATGTCATATTCAATAACAAGTTCAGTATCACTCTCGTTATTTATTTGTATACTGCTAATTTCACCCAAGTCATATTGACGGCTAGCCGCACCCACAATCCCGCTATGATTTTCAAATGAAATCCTAAAGGGGTGTGATGCGTTAATGATATTCAGCCAACGCTTTGTCACTAGAAGCGGAAAGCTATCGAAAGGTTGAATTGTTAACTTCATTTACCACTCCCCTTTGTCGCAATCATTGCCACCATTACGACAGCTACGCCAACACCAACAGCAATTGAAATATACCTGACCATATCACTGGCAGATTTTGCGACTAAATCCTGTCCCTGAAGGCTTGTCGATTTTGCTAACGCTGCGACACGTTCTAGTGCTGCGTCATTCGCTGTGATATTCGACTCAGTAGCATTTGCTAGAAACTCAGTTACATCAGTCTGAACATCTGATAACTTGGCTAAGTTCTGGACATGTGAATTACCTAAATTTTCAGTTACAGCTGTCAGCATCTCGTTTTGATTGCCGAGCACATTGTTAGATAACAGAGACACCGCAGACAGTGAGTTAAATTGATTATCAGAAAG
Organism: Pseudoalteromonas sp. Of7M-16; assembly: GCF_022347805.1. Classification (NCBI taxonomy): domain Bacteria; kingdom Pseudomonadati; phylum Pseudomonadota; class Gammaproteobacteria; order Alteromonadales; family Pseudoalteromonadaceae; genus Pseudoalteromonas; species Pseudoalteromonas sp. Of7M-16. The sequence goes on from NZ_JAKRFY010000002.1 coordinate 293,234, forward strand.
TGTTTCTGAAAGAGAATTTAGTAACCCTGTGTTATCTGCGTGTATATCTCGCAAGTCGCCCGAAATGTCAGAGACCATCGCGTGATTACCTAGCGCAATCGCTTTACTCAAGCTTTCCATTGCGTCAACACTATGATTTGACACGTCAGCCATTTCTGACGCATTCACAGCGTTTGCTGTCGCCAATCCCCCAACGTATTCATTCGATAAATATCGCGCAATGTCACCCACTTCATCAATGGCATGCTCACCAAAGTTTAACGCATTGTTTGTCACGTCATTCATTTGCGATAACGCATGTTCGCTAGACTCGATTGCATGCAGCGAAATCTCTCGAGACGCGTCAATTGCACCGCCATCTAGGATATTAATTACGCCACTATTCCCAGCATATTCGCCATCATTTTCAATACTGTTATCTATGTCGTTACGTACTGAATTATCTATGTCTTGGTTAAGCTCATAATCATTACGCACTGAATTATCTATGTCATTGCGTACTGAATTATCTATGTCTTGGTTAAGCTCATAATCATATTCATAGTCGTAGTCATAATCGTTACGTACTGAATTATCTATGTCGTTGCGTACTGAATTATCAACTTCATAGTCAATATCAGTGCGTGATGCATCGACATTGCTCGCACCTGCAAACTGTCCATCGTTTACTTGGCTGTATGATGTTTGATTTGTGCTTGTGTTTTGGCTGCTTCTAGACTTACCTCCCATCGCTAAAGCTCCAACCTAAATACATATTCATCGTGGAAAATCCCTCTCTTTTTCGTTACCAGCTTGGCGTCAATATTCGCCATTCCATGGCGGATGTGATTAGGGTTACGTGTATGCCAACGTATCGATTTACAGCCGTTTGCATATGCGTGTTCAATTATTGGGTGTACTGCATCGCCCAAATTGCGCCCCGCGGCGGCGACAACAACCAGCTCTTTTCCTTCCTTGCGTAGCACTATGAAAAGCTCCTTGTGCTGATAAAGCTGGCTGATTCCGTGTCGTATCTCGCGCTTTATTGTCCCTCGCGCTCCATAGAGTGCGGGGCGCAGAACCTTCAACACATCTGGCGTTAAATCAACTCTTTCCACCAGATAAAACCCAGTATGCCGCTAACGCTAACCCCACATATAACACCCATTGCGGCATGCCTTTGTTGTATACCGTGCCGCCAAACCTAGTATTATTGTTATATGTGCTATCGCCATTACCTGATTTAGCATGACCGCCATTGATAGGCATTTGACCGTTATTTGTAAAATTCTGTGGCATAGGGAGCATTTACTTACCCCACATCAAATACGCGCTATATACCGCCGCTGCGACGACTGATAACTTAACAATTGAGCGCATAAACCCTCCCAATGATGCACCAACAAATAGGCCACCAATCCCTGCTATTGCAGGCCATAACAATAACGGCATGCTAACTCCTTAACATCATGATCGCACCGAGCAGCAACGCTCCACCAATTAGCATGGTGTTTCGATCAAAAACAAAAGGCGGCTGTACAGTTGGTTGAAACACTTTTGTTGAGCCGTCTGGTCGCGGGGCTTTTATCGGCTCTTGTGCCTTTTTCACCTCTGGCTGCCGCGCCCTTTCGTTTTGGATTTGAGCCCAGCCATTTTTAATAGATGTACCGAAATCATCAAGTGACTCCATCGTTCCATCAATTATTGATTGCCACATAGATAGGCTCTCCTATGCAGCTCTTGGTTGAGGGATAACATTCTGGCTATATCCTTCAAAGTATGTTTTTATTGAACCCTTTCCTGTCACTTCAAAAGTGAACTCAAGACCAGCGGTAGTTAATGCTCCATTACTACCAAACTTAAACATCGTAAAATCAAGCAGGCAATGCCCTTCTTGTAACGAAATATCTGAGTATTCACTCAAATCAAAATCTAAATCCTCTCTCGAGTATTCATGCACTTGAGCACCGCCACGCTTGACAAGAATTTTCTTTATTTGCACTTCGTTTTCGTCAAATATCAAACGCTGAGCAAACTCATTTATTTTAGGGTTTGGCATCGGCCAAACATGCTCGCCTTCTGCCGCAGTGATTTGCACATATTCTTTTTTGATTGGTGAAAATATTTTACCCATATTGTCAGTATCAGACACATACGCAACGCCGCGCATTTGTGGCTTTTCAGGGTCGCCTGTGCCGCGCTGACCAAACTGAACAGACAGTGTTACATCTTCAAGTTCAGACGTTGCTAATTGTGTTTTGAAAATACCCGCGGGGGCTCGATACCTGAAATTACTCAAGCACAGAACAAAACGTCCCTGCTGCACTTTGTCTTGATACAAGGCATTCAATAAGCGTAGGCGTTTACCTGTGATTTTAATTTGCTCACGTCCGCCAATGTCGATTTTGATATGCTCAATTGCAGTTTCAGACTTTAAATTTGTGACCAACTGAATATCATGGTATGTCCAACCAGCTTGCAGCTTACATGTCCATTCTTCACCATAGTTATTACCAGCAAAAGCGGCTAGTTTTACTTTTGAAATATCATTTTTTGCCATAAATTCACCTAACCAATAATATCTTCTATTGGGTCAAAGTTGTTTGACGCCCATACCACTACAGCTGCTACAACCGCTGCGATACCAGCTGTCATCAGATGTCCTTTCATATCTTTACTCATTGAATTGTCCCTAATTAATACAATGTTTGCTTTTGGCGACGTGCATCGCCCCATATTGACCAATTACTACGCTTGCGTTTATTTTCCGCTCTGCGCTTCAATTTTTTAGCCCTTTTCGGTGTTATCCGAGTTTTCGTTTTTTCCATCCGCTGAGGGCGGACGTTCCATGTCCGAAACATGCTTTGTTCCTTTTGCGATTTTTGTAATTACAAAAGCGGCAACCGCTGAGCCAAAAGCCACCAGTATGTTTAATTTCATTTTTCGTGTTTTGCTGTTCGTTGCTGCTTCAGTGGGAACAACACTAGAAAAAGTTTACGGTTAACGTCAACGGGGATTTTGGTGTGCTAACCTATTAGGTTAAATTAGTGAAAAAAAACAGGATTTAACTCTTATGAGTACGGAAAATTCAGACATTATCTATCATTACACTTCTGCTGAAGCTGCTTATTTCATTCTTTCAAGTCAACAAATACGAATGTCTAGCCCAGAGGCTTTAAATGATTCGAAAGAGCTTAAAGTACTGAGTGAAGCTCTAGCAGAGATTGTCTCTAGATCCAAAGGTGAAGGGCATATAAGAGAGACAGACAAACGGTTTTTTAGCTACCAGATACCGCCCATTGTAGAGGCTGACGAAAAAGAGCATCTATATCATATCGCTAGCTTTTCAAAACAAGGTGACAGCCTAAGCCAGTGGCGAAGCTATAGCGATGATGCTCGTGGCATTGCTATTGGGTTTGATAAGCATGAACTTTGGAACTACATAAAAGAGAACAACTCGAATCCATTGTCGAATAGTATAGATATACATGAATGCGCATATACGCTTGAAGAAAAGTCAAAAGTTTTCAAAGAGATATCGGACAGCTTTTTGATAGATTTGTTCAAATGGCAAAATAGTCTTACGACTGCTTCCCCTCAAACTTCGCATCGTACATTTGAAAGTGATATTTTAAAAGTCATTCCAAAGATGAAAACTGAGGCATTTAAAGAAGAAGAAGAAATTCGTGTAGTTAGAAAGTTTAGTAAAAATAATTTGAGCACTAATTTACGTGAAGAGAAAGATAATCAACAAAGCCCAAGTGTAGAATTTAAATTGTCCAATGGGGCTATTACTTCATTCAGCAATCTCAAATTTGATCCAAGTGTAGTCAAAAGAATTATTTTAGGGCCTAAATGTCCTATCGATAAAGACTCAACAGACTTGAAAATGTTTCTAGAATCAGTTGGTGTGGAAGTTAATGATGATACGATTGACAAATCTGCTGCAAGCTATAGATAAAGCCGCTTAAGCGGCTTTTTTAAACTTCAATTTCCCTTTCTTAACGTTGCCAAATCCTGGCGACTTGAAGTAATATTCCAGCGGCTTTAAATCTATGATTTTTTGGTCTGATACACCTAGTTCGCTCGATACTCGCTTTACATCCCCCATTGCTTCTTGCATCCCAATCCATTTGTACGGTGACATTGATATGACTGTATTTGGAATAGGCTGTAATCGCTGGCTCACACTATGCACAACAAAACCAAACTTACGGCCAACCTCTAATAGCTCGCCATACACAGAGTCTTCATTGCCGGACGTAACCGTCACGCGGTTAATTTCTTCAAGATAGATATGTAATAGTTTTTTGTGTTTTCCGTCTCCCAACGCCCAACATGCTCGCAAGAACTCTAAAAACACCTTTCTTCGTGCTGCGGTGGTGGTTTGGTCTTTGGCTGGAGTAAAGGCAATTTTAAAACCGCGATTAGTTTGTCTTCCCGCTTTGGCTGCATTGAAGAAATCTTTTAGATTTGTATAGGTGCGTACTTCACGGTCTAGAAACTTTTTCCCCCTATGTTCGCCATAACGGTCAAAAATCAGCACTTGGTCAGTCGGTTTTAATCGCCCCATTTGCTTAACCGCGGTAGATTTACCCGCACCAGTAGTGCCTGCATACAAACAATGCAGCGCGCTTAATGCTTCGTTTGGGTTTATCGGATTCATGCAGCCTTCTCCGATACTTCATCAGTCTTAGTTTGTGGGTCGATTTTATCTTCTCTTGTGGCCGATTCCGCCTTGATTTGCCTTACCTGACTAAATGACTCGCGTACTAACGCCACAGTAAATAAACCCGCCATAACTTCATCTTTGTACTGACCGAACGTGCCAATTGCAGTAGGGCCATACTTAGCAATAATTGGGGCATACTTCTCAACGGCTTCGGCTTTCATATCATCGGGTAACTTAAATGCTTTACCCACCATACTTTGCATCATGGCCTCATAAGTACCTAGCGCCATGTGCGCAACACCCGCAACCATTTCGGGACTCATATTATTGGTCTCGGGCTGCTCGCTAAACTCCGCGCTTTGCGGTTCGGCTTGTTCTGGCGGTACAAAATCGTTTTCCAAATCGGTTTGTGCAAGGCTCTGTTCCATTGCCTTGGCTTCGCTTTCACGACCGTTTAAAAACTGGTTTTCTGATTGAGATACCGCATCAATAGCGGTTTCTGGGGTAATGTCATTCATGGTTTGTCCTTAAGTTAAAAGTTATGCAATCGCAAACAAACTGCCTATCACTGCACCAAATACTGCACAAAATGCGATTTTTTTGGCATTTCCACTTTCATTAGCTGCTGTGGTGTTTGGCTGTGCAATCGGTTTTACTTCGGGTTCATCTGATAATTGTTTAACCCCGTCATTTGGGGATTCTGTCGGTTGATCAGCTAATTCTTTTTCAACTACTTCTAGCGACTGATTTAATGCTTCACTTTCTTGATGGTCAATATCGCTGTAAACCGCATCATTTGGGGTTTCTAATGCTTCGGCCGCTTCTAACTCTTCAATGGTCCTGTGAGTATTTTCACGGATTAACTGCTGATATTCAGCACCACTTGCCTGATCACATTTACACTTAGGGCAAAGCAAATACCTTAAGTGGGCCTTCTTTTGACCTTTTGGTTGATGAACAGTAGAAATCTCCCCACAATGATGACGATAGACCCCAAGAACAGGGTTTTTGCTAGCGCTCATTGGTACATGGCCACCCTCAACTGGTACTAAGTTCATGCTTGCTCTCCTAACTTTTCTTGAAGCTTAATAATTGTGAGCGCCATTTCTTCCATGGCGCTTATACTTAAATTGATTGCCTCATCTGCAAGTTTTACTTTTTGGTCAAGTTGCCAAGCAGACAAACCATCAGCTTTTTGTTTAAGTTTTTTGCACTGCTGCAATTTACAAAGTACGTTTTCCATCAAATCGCCTTTTTCATTTTTCCTGTGGTTAATGAACGGGCCATAAAGGGAATGTAATCGGTGTTCTCACACAGAAATTCACACATCTGTTTAACCTCAATTTCAGCCCCTGCTGGCACCCACAAAGTTACTTTTTTTAAGCCTTTACCCTTCTGCTTTTGTTCATACTTTTGATTTCGTGTTAGTTTGCGCATGAGCCCCCCCGTCACCAGTGACGGCTTGTTGAAATGGTGTATTTCTCATGCGCCTTACTACTTGAATCACCGCCATTGCGCTTATTATGTAATGCTCTTGAGGGACGCCCTCCTATTATTGGAACAACTGAAGTTTTAAAACAGGAACGCCGCCTTGAGCGCTTATATGCACTCTGAAAAGTTCGATTTTCCTGATTCGCCTGCCAACACAGCATTCCTACTAACAGCATCCAACAAAATAGAAATACCGAGACTAAAAGGCCTGATAAATCCTCACACATAGCTCACACTCTCCTGCATTAGCTGACCCCCGAGAACGCTATACTCGGTCACAGTTTTATTGATTTCATCGGTTTCAATGTATCTAGCGCCCCGCTGCACGCTATTGCGAATCTCTGGGGGTATTAAATTGATAGGATTCAATTTATCCCCGTGCCTGACCTGCCAGTCATTTGGCTCAGGGTTACAATTATTTCCAGTGCTCCAAGGAGATGCTGGCGCACCTCTTTTTTTCAAAACCCATTTTATCGCTCTGGTCACATACGTTCCCGCACTCATGGCTACGCCAACAACACGAGACTTGGCTTCGCCATAGTCGTTTTCGCCGTCGCCCTCTTTCGCAATTGCTACCGGGCGCTCTTTTCTTGTAGCGAATGCACCACCCAGCAATTCGATGAACTCAGAAAATCGAGAATTGTCCGCAGCCTCAAAAATTTCTTTGCCAAGTACGGCTAACTTTTCGATTTCCTGCTCTGTAAATCGTCGAAATTCGCGCCAGATACCAATAGGCGCACCGCCTATGAATTGAAATTGACGAATACGCCAGCGCGAAGCCCATGCACCGATATTCATCACCACACCGTCTTCGTCTATTGGTAGTCCCGTTTCATCGTCGTACATACCATCGCAATGCGCGCCGTTAATATTTTTCGATATGTACTTAATGATGTAGGCAACCGCGTCGCCCTTGTCTGGGTCTTCCTCTACAGCATCAAATCTATTCTTATCCGCGCCTTTTTCGTCTGCGTCTTCTTGCAACGCAAACCTACGCATGACACCTGTAATGAATAGCTCGTCTTCATCTCTCATGAACATGAGCATGTGCCAGTGCGGTGTTGCATCTTGGTGCGGCTCAACAATGCGCAGCCCAAAGAATTTGATTTTCTCTTTCGCAAGTGTGGCTCGAACTTTCGCCCACTGAGACACTAAGTAATTTTGAGTGTCTTTTGGTGATGCATTGTTGTATTTCGAGCTGTTAGCGTGGTATTTACTGGGCGCGGTAATCGTGTAGAACATACCTTTCATTTCGTTATACTTGGCCCACTCTGCGTAACCACGTATGCGAACAATCGTTTCAATCCTACGAATTTCAGGGTTTGAAACAGAGCCATCAAACACTTCGCGCAAATCCACCTCATGTCCTGCCTCGCTTTCGATTTGCATCGAATCAACCCACTCAGCCTGAGATTTTCGGCTACTTCTGAACTCTTGTACTGCGTCTTTGCTTGCGTATGGACTCACATTTTTTCGAACCAACCCCATAGTGATATTCAGGTGTTCGAGTGTCGTATCTCGAATACGCTTTAATTTGCGTATCCACCATTTATCACAACACATACGCTTAATGCCGCGTTCCAATTTGTTAGCAAGTTCGTCTGTATCACAGGCTTTGCATTTAGTCGGGCACCTATCCCAAACTGAACAAGCGTTGTTAAAAGTCGATAAGTAAGGCGGTGTAATCCCCTGTGAGAGCGTGAAATCCACAGCTTTGATATAGCATGCAAAAACTAGTTGCTCTGCATCTTCTAAAGTCGTCGATTCGTCAAAATCAACAATGCACATCTGCGTACAGATCAGCGCTAATTGCTTCGCTTTTTCTTTTCTGCGTTTTGAACTGTTCAACTCACCAACTGTCAGTGGTGTTTTTTCTAAAATTTCAGTGACCCGGGCAACCAATTTACGCAAATATATATTTGCCGAACGCTCAGGGTTTTTAGCTGTAGTTGAGTGAAAACGCTTAACGTATCCGTGCGCGGCAATACGGCGTAATCTATTGGTAGGGATTGAGCGCAATAACTCTTTTGTGCGCTCTGCAACAGCATCAAAGCCAAATTGCGTATAGCAAAATGGCGCTTTGGCGGTGATGCAAATCGGCTGCATTTTGCGGGATTCTTCGCAGTCTCCAACCAACTCCCACGCTATCGGTAGTGAACGAGAATCTAATGTGGCTTGCACGTTACCGCCCAACCTTTACCCAAGCTGCAAGCGTATCTTCTATGATTTTAATCAATTGCTTAGCAACCTCACCTCTGACAGCTAATTTGGCAATCAAAATTTTGATGTATAAGACCTGCTTTTGAGTAGGGGGGAGCTGTTTGCTAGTTGCATCTCGCATATGCGCAGTAATTGCAGGAACGAGCAAAATTGAGGCTACTAAATCAAGGTCTTCCGGGTGTAAGTCAACAAAGCTCATAGCGTCATGCCTCCCGCAGTTTTCATTGCCACTTCACGCAAAACTTTATATTTCAAGCCTTGGTTTTCCATTGGTGCGGTTTTGACTAATGCATGACGAAGCAAAGAACCTGGAGATTTTTGCTCTTGGGGGGCGGGGGTGTAATTGCCAGCGAATTGAGTTTTTAAACGCTGAAATTCGGATTTCAGTGTTTTTAGCTTTTGGCGTTGGTGCGCCCAGTGATTTGGGTCTTTGATTAATTCCATCTTGCATTCCTCAACTTCTTAAGCGCCGAGTTGCAATCATTGATGGTATTTACACAACACGTGTAACCCTGCTTCTCCCTCATCTTTACTGCTTTAGCTTTTCGGTCTTTAAACAATAAAATTCTGTAAATCAAAGCATGCTGAATAGCGCGTTGCTCTTTATATGAAAATGATGGAGGTAATAGAATTTGCATTTCTTTCTCCTTGAATAATAAATTTCCTTGTAAAGCAGAGGGGTGACATGGCCATGCCACTCCCTCTATCAAGGAGCCAGTCTAAAAATAAACTTTTCGTAAACTTTCATATATTACATTACGATCCATTTACTATTAATGTCAACATTAAGTAAGGAGAAAGAAATCTAGCCAAGTAATCAATTTGATTAAAAATACAGGGGGCTGTAATATCGATAACAAGTTCTTCAATTAAACAAAAAACATGACACAACCAACACAGCCAACACCACCCCCATGGGTAAAGACGGTTCAATCCGTAATGAAGAAGCAAGGAGTGAAGCAGCGCGATCTACTGCATATCTTCAATGTTAAGAGTCAGGGTGCTGTAAGCCACTACTTCAGTGGGCGAAATAGCTTGTCGAAGAATCAAATTGATGATTTATCGAAGTTTTTAGGAATTAGTCGAAATGTTTTTTTGGAAGAGCAGGCTAAATCGGCCCACGAATTGGATACGGCATCGCTAACCGAAGCGTTTCAAACACTTGCTAGATTAGACAACTTAAGTGATGAAGAAATTATTGGCTTTTTCAATGTTTATGAAAAGATGGGACCTGATCGGGTTGCTGAAGTTTACGATGTTCTTTATAAAATAAACCAATCAAAACAAGAGCAATTAAATACAGCCATTCACACATTAAAAAAGGCTCGCTAGGAGCCTTTTTTACTTTCTTATACTTTTCAGCATGTTGTCTCGCTGTTTTAAAAGGATTGTTTGTCCTGCCAGACTATTCTGCCCATCAAGCTGTGGTTTAACACCAAAAGCCCTACAACCTATTAAATAATTAATATCTACAACGTCTGAAAAACTCTCCTTAGACTTAGTAGCCCTATATTGCCTGACCGAAAAAAACGCTTCCCGACAAGCAATACAGAGAGTAAAAACTATCGCGCAAATTACTATAACGCTTATAACAAGCTCCATCTAACTCACCATATTTACAGATACTCACCTTTGGTGCTCGTAGACACCTTGAATTGCAAGATACACAAAACACACACAAAACACAACAAGACATTAACAGTGTTAATCGAAATGGTGTAAATGTATGACAAGCTAAATGTCCCTAAAACAGCCTTTTCAGCCAAATAAATTAAATGTATAGACACCTGTAATATATATAAAATGATAACAGCTAGAGCTGCCTTGCTCATTTTTAGCCTAAAGTAGTCATGTAGCAATCTAATTGAAAATACTGCAACCAACTGAATAGCGCAAAAAGTCAAATGAAACACCGCCTTTGGTAATATCCCTGCGTTATTCTTTGCATATGCAAGCACGTATGGCGTGATGTAATTCATTAATAGAGAGAAAAAAACAACACTCGTTAATGCTATCACCTTACTATCTAAGCGCCTGTATACAATCAAATAAATCAACCACATTGCTATATAAGCAAAAGTGATGTGTTCAGAAAACGAAAGTAATTTTTGCTCCATTTTATTCCCTAAGGTTTAGCCCAATTCTTATTAGCAACACGAGCCTGCGCTTGCGCTACGGTTGGGTCTAAACCTCCACCACTAGTGGCCCCAAAAACGATTCCACATGCACTTGCATCAAGCTCTTTAATTTTTCTTTTATTTACTTTTAAAAATACATTTTTCATCAGTTCCTTTACTCCATTGAGAATTAAAAATTAACAGCAAAACCACACAAAAACAAATAAAACCACTTAAAACTTTACATGTATGTATTTTTTTACGTATAGTTTTACAGGAAGCGGCGTTACCGAAACTGATATTATCAAATAGAAGGAGATTTGAACATGAATGCATACATCAAACTAGGCTGGGTACTACCCACCATTATGGAGCAGTTTAAAGGGCTCGATAAAGAGAAACTTGATAACCGCAGGAAGAAGGGGCAACTTGAGGAAGGTGTGATTTGGAAGAAGGCTGGCGACAACCGCATTTACTACCACTTTGAAAATTGGGATAACTTTGTAGAGAACGGCCAGTAATGAATAGTTTAAAGGAGTACTGCAAGCAGTTTGAAGGTGTAAGCATTCACGGCAAGAGCATTAGAATTGATTTTTATTTTAAGTCTGTGCGCTGCCGTGAAGCACTCAAAGGTTTATCACTCACAAAGTCGAACATTAAGTTTGCCAGTAACAAACGAGCAGTTATTTTACATGAGATTGCCACAGGCACATTTGATTACGCAGAACACTTCCCCAACTCTGAACGCGCTCTTTTGTGGAGCGCCAAACCTAAACGCGAAGAGATTCCAACCGTCGCACAAGCAATGGAAATTTGGCTTAGCATCAAAGAGACTCAAGTCGCATTTAGTACAATCCGGTCATACAAAAGCAAGGTTGAAAATCATGTGCTGCCTGTATGGGGCCATTTCAAATTAAATGAGGTGCGTCAAAGTCACATCAAAAAGTGGATTAGCGTTGACCTATCATCGTTAAGCAACAAAACAATCAATGAAGTACTCATTCCGTTTCGTGGAATTTTTGATGATGCACGAGCGGACCGTATTATTGAATTCAGTCCATTGGAGTATGTTGATAACCTAAAGATTGTTCGTGATGAGCCTGACCCTTTCACCCGTGAAGAATTAGACATATTTGCAAGCACACCAACAAAACGCCCACAGGAAGTAAATGCGTTTATCTTCTGCTGTTGGACAGGTTTACGACTGTCTGAACTGCTTGCGCTAGCTTGGGAGGATATTGACCTAAATAACGGCACCATCAAAGTGCAACGAGCAATTGTCCTTAAACAATATAAAGTACCAAAAACCGCTGGAAGCGTTCGCACAGTTCACTTGCTCGAGCCAGCAATTGAAATATTACGGTCACAATTAGCCCTGAGCGCGATGCTAAAGCCTCACACTATCAAAGTGATGCAGCAAGACAATAAAACCGTTAAAACTGAATCCCTGCGCTTTGTGTTCGTTAATTCGCTATCAAATGAAGAATTGAAAGGCGAAGCGCCATACCGAGACCGATTTTTTAAAACACACCTTAAAAAGTGCAAAATTAGATACCGAGGCCCAAGCCAAGCGCGCCACACATTTGCAAGCCAACTTTTAACGGCTGGCGTTAACGAGCGATGGATAGCAAATCAACTGGGCCATACATCTACAAAGATGCTCGAACAGCACTATGGAAAATGGATGCACAATGAAGTACCAGACATGTCAAAACGCGTTAGTGAGCAACTTGGATTTAGCCAGAAAAGTCCCAAAATGGTCCCAAACCTAAGCAAGAAAAGTATAAATAATTGATTTTAAAGGGAAAGGAATGGCGGAGAGAGAGGGAGTCGAACCCTCGATACGCTATAAACGTATACACGAGTTCCAGTCGTGCGCCTTAAGCCACTCAGCCATCTCTCCGCACTGAATGCGGGGCTAATACTATGAAAACCCCCGCCTTTTAGCAAGTACTTTTTTTGTAATCTCGCTTAATTGGCTAGATTACAAACAATATCCATTAGCCTTTTAAACTTGCAGAGAAATCTAACATACGGTTCAGTGAACGCAGTGCCCCTTCACGTAACTCCATATCGACGAAGACTTCTTTACCTTCTGGATTAATTAGCGCTTCTTCAATCGCTTGTAGCCCATTCATGGCCATCCATGGACAGTGCGCACAGCTACGACAAGTTGCACCTTCACCTGCTGTTGGTGCTTCAAAGAACTCTTTCTCAGGGCAAAGCTGCTGCATCTTGTAAAAAATACCGCGATCTGTTGCCACGATGAATTTTTGATTATCCATTTCTTGTGCCGCTTTGATCAATTGACTTGTAGAACCAACAGCATCAGCAAGATCAACGATTTCAGCTGGAGACTCTGGGTGCACCAGCACAGCCGCATCAGGATGAAGCGCTTTCATATCTTTTAGCGCTTTTGTCTTGAACTCATCGTGGACGATACACGCACCGTTCCACATGATCATGTCAGCACCTGTTTTCTTTTGAATGTAAGAACCCAAGTGTTTGTCAGGACCCCAAATTATGGTTTCACCTTCAGAGTCTAAGTGCTCGACTATCTCTAGAGCACAAGAAGACGTCACAATCCAATCTGCACGCGCTTTTACCGCTGTCGATGTGTTTGCATAAACCACGACTTTTCTTTCTGGGTGTTCATCACAGAATTTAGAAAACGCATCAATTGGGCAACCCACATCCAGTGAACAAGTTGCAGCCAATGTTGGCATCACTACGGTTTTTTCAGGTGTTAAAATTTTTGCCGTTTCGCCCATGAAACGAACACCTGCCACAATAATGATTTCCGCATCTTCTTGCTTGGCACCAAAACGCGCCATTTCAAGTGAATCTGCGACACAACCACCAGTCTCTTCCGCTAACGCTTGGATCTCTGGATCTGTGTAATAATGGGCAACCAAGACCGCATTTTTCTCTTTTAACAATGACTTGATCCGCGCTTTATACTGCTGCTTTTCTTCATCATTCAACGGTGCTGGTTTTGGAGGAAATATATAATCCTCAGGCATGATTTGTTCTGCTAGACTCATTCTCTCGACCACATAGTCCACATTGCATAATTGGCGCGAATTATACGAAAAATACGGAGATAATCCTAGTAAATGACAAGATTAGGAAAGAATATTTAAGAATAAAAGAGTCGTAAAGGAAATGGTGGGTCATGATGGACTCGAACCATCGACCAATGGATTAAAAGTCCACTGCTCTACCAACTGAGCTAATGACCCGCTCGAGGAAATTTTTTAAACTTGAATGGTGGGTCATGATGGACTCGAACCATCGACCAATGGATTAAAAGTCCACTGCTCTACCAACTGAGCTAATGACCCGCTCGGGAAGTTTTAATCTTGAATGGTGGGTCATGATGGACTCGAACCATCGACCAATGGATTAAAAGTCCACTGCTCTACCAACTGAGCTAATGACCCGCTCAAGAATTTTTTTAAGCTTAAATGGTGGGTCATGATGGACTCGAACCATCGACCAATGGATTAAAAGTCCACTGCTCTACCAACTGAGCTAATGACCCGCTCGGGAAATTTTTAAGCTTAATGGTGGGTCATGATGGACTCGAACCATCGACCAATGGATTAAAAGTCCACTGCTCTACCAACTGAGCTAATGACCCGCTCGGGTATCCAGATTTAAGCTAATGGTGGGTCATGATGGACTCGAACCATCGACCAATGGATTAAAAGTCCACTGCTCTACCAACTGAGCTAATGACCCGCTCTGGATATTTATATGCTTAATGGTGGGTCATGATGGACTCGAACCATCGACCAATGGATTAAAAGTCCACTGCTCTACCAACTGAGCTAATGACCCGCTCGAGGATATGAAGACAACTTAAAATGGTGGGTCATGATGGACTCGAACCATCGACCAATGGATTAAAAGTCCACTGCTCTACCAACTGAGCTAATGACCCGCTCGGGAATTTTAAGCTTAATGGTGGGTCATGATGGACTCGAACCATCGACCAATGGATTAAAAGTCCACTGCTCTACCAACTGAGCTAATGACCCGCTCATATCAAATTTAAGCAAAAGTGGTGGGTCATGATGGACTCGAACCATCGACCAATGGATTAAAAGTCCACTGCTCTACCAACTGAGCTAATGACCCACTCATTGCAGCAAGAAGTCGATACCGTATCGCCTGCTGCGGGCGCTTATAATACTTATTTAAAATTCTAGTGCAACTGAATTACGCTGTTTTTTTTAAATTTTATGTCTAAGCGCCTATTTTTACACCACTGTGTACATAAAGCAGCTGATTACAGCTTAGATAACCGCTCTGTTGCTAATTTTGCAGCAGTCGTACTTGGGTATTCTTTTATCAACGCATTGAATAATTGCGTCGCTTTGGCCTTATCACCTGCATTCGCAGCCAGAGTACCCAGCTTTAGCATCGCATCAGGGCGTTTGTTTGAATCAGGAAACTGTTCGACCACAATAGTAAAGTGCTTAATTGCTTCCGCAGGCTTGCTCTTAATTGATTGTAGCTGCCCTAGCCAATAATGTGCATTTGGAATATACACAGACTCTGGGAATTGTTGCAAAAAGCTCTGAAACTCTGGAATAGCCGCATCATAGCGCTTATCTTTCATAATTAAGGCAACGGCGCGGTCATAGGCTTCATTTTCAGACAGGTTTGAGCTTACTGCTTGTTCACCCACTGTTGGAATGGCAGTAGCTGCTATATCCGACTTAGTTTGCTCGTAAACTTGGCTAACACGATTTTCAATTTCTTGATAAAGCTCGCGCTGACGCTGTAGTACCTTTTCAAGCTTATAACTTTGCTCATCGGTAAAACCGCGTACTTGGCTTACTTCGTCTTGCAATTGCTGCAACTGTAATTGAAGATCTGCTTGCACTCGATTCCGATTAGTCATCATTTTTTCAAGTTCAGCAACGCGCTGTTCAAGCGACTTTTGATTATTTGCAGCATCATAAACAGTAGCGGGAGCTGCCCAGACTTGGGAGCTCCCGCTAAGAAAGATGATGGCTGCCAAAATAGTTTTCGGCTTCATAACATCTCTTGTCTAAATTAGTATACCAATACCGCGCGACGGTTCTTAGCAAAAGCTTCTTCAGTGCGCGACTTAACCATTGGCTTTTCTTCACCATAGCTCACTACTGAGATTTGGCTATCAGAAACACCTAGGCTCTCAAGGTATTTAGCAACAGACTTACCACGGCTCTCGCCAAGTGCAATGTTGTACTCAGGAGTACCGCGCTCATCCGCATGGCCTTCAACAAGTACTTTTACGCTTGGGTTTTTAACTAGGAAGTCTGCATGTGCTTGTAGTAACTCAACATATTCGCTACGTACTGTAGAGCGGTCAAAATCGAAGTATACGATTTGCTCTTGACGCAACTGAGTGTACTTCTCTTGTAATTTCTCTTCAGCAGTTTTTGGACGGTCGATTGTATTTACATCAACCTTGTCGTTGCTGTTAGAAGCAGCATTGGTTTGCTGGCTATCACCACCTTCAACATCACCAGATGATGAGCTACATGCAGCTAAAGTCATTACAGGCAACGCTACCAATAAAGCCTTTAAAGTTTTGTTAAGTTGCATCGAGTATATTCCTATATCTTTATAAGTCTAACCAGTAAAAATTACTGTAAAAATGGCGACCAGGCCGGTGCCTTCACTTGCCCGTCAAGCACAGGCAGTCTCGCTTTAAAGCGACCGTCCATCGACACCAGGGCCAAAACCTGCTTATTATTATGCAGGGTACTGTAAATAATCATAGAGCCGTTCGGCGCAATACTCGGTGATTCATCGAGTCTCGTACGAGTTAACACCTGAAACAGCCCTGAATCAAATTCTTTCTTTGCTATATGGTACTGACCTAGCGTGCGATTTACCATTACTAATTGTTTACCATCCGGCGTAATTGAACCCGCTAAGTTCATATCACCATCGAATGTAACGCGTCTAGATCTACCAGAGTCTAAATTTAACTTATAAATCTGGGCATTACCACCCCTTTCAGACGTATACACAATTTCTCGGCCATTTGGGTGCCAACTTGGCTCGGTATCTATACTTCTATGCTTAGTTAAGCGCTTTTCCACGCGTGTTTCTAAGTCAATTACATAGACTTCTGTCGCGCCGCCTTTGTCTTTTGATAACACGACCAGCATCTGTGAGCCATCAGGTGAAAACTGTGGCGCTCCGTTAATACCGGGATAGCTGGTTAACTTTTCACGTTTACCGGTATATATATCTTGAATATAAACTTGTGATTGGCGATTTTCAAAAGTCACATAGGCCAGCTTATTGCCATCAGGTGACCAAGCTGGTGACATTAATGGTTCTTTCGAACGCAGTAACACCTGCTCATTAAAGCCATCGTAGTCGGCAACAACTAGCTGATACGGCTTATCTTGCTCTTCACGAACAATCACATACGCAATTTTTGTTCTAAATGCACCACGTTCACCTGTCAGTGCTTCGTAAACCACATCACTGATCTGGTGTGAATAGTAGCGGAACGAATCACTATCGATCACACTTTGGCGACTTTCCAAAATATGGTCTTGGCTTTTCATTAGTTTGCCATTACTCATCATACGCGTTTCACCACCGGTGATCTGAGCACGCAAGACATCAATTAGCTCATACTTAACCAAATAGCGATTAGCCGGTTGCTGAGTGATTGTGCCAACGACGATTGCTTCGACACCTAGACTAACCCATGCATCGTAATCCACATCTTCATCCGTAGTAGGCAACTGTGGCATTTGCTCTTCAGAAACAGCCTTAAATTTGCCGCTGCGCATCAAATCAGCCGCGATGACTGTGCTTATCTCTGAAGGGACGCTACCGTTGCCGATGTATTTAAAAGGCACAACCCCAATTGGTCTTGCGCTGTCTACACCTTCAGTAATGACGATCTCAAGTGCCGCATGAGCCAAAGTCGTCATACCAAAAGCAAAAACCAGAAATATGTTTTTAAAATGCTTTAACATGGTTTTCCTTTAAAGATTTGGTTTAATCGTTAAATTAATATTTTTAAGCTGTTCAAAAACATCTTTGTCTTTTGAAACAGGCAGTGTATCCGCCATGCGCACGGCCCTCAGTGCCGCTTCGCACACTAACTTATCTCCCCCTAATGATTTTGCTTGAGTCACAAGACCATTAAAGCCTAGGCGTATGTTCAAGCGACACTGTTTTCCTTTCATCTTCTCATCAATAAGTAAGTTAGATTGAATACGTTGCATTATAAGTGCTTTGTACTTGTCTACTTCGCCAAGCACTTGTTGTTGTCTAATTTTTGCGCGCGCAGCCTGCTCTTGAGCTAACTGCTCTTGTAACAATTGTTCTTGCAATGCTTTTTGTCGTGCTTGCTCAGCTTCTTGTGCTTTGCGCTTCGCTTCTTCTTCTTGACGCTTGCGCTTGGCTTCAGCTTCTCTTAAACGGTCTTCCTCAGACTTACGCTTTTCTGCCGCCGCTTTTGCTGCTTGTTCAGCCTGCAACTTTTCCTTTCTAGCCTTTTCTGCATCCGCGCGTTGCTTTTTCTCTACTTCTCGAGCCTTTTTGGCTTGAGCTTCAGCTTTGCGCTTTTCAGCAAGTTTAGCCTGACGCTGTTGTTCAAGTTTTTTAATCCTACGGGCCTCAGCTTCTCGGTCTTTTCGCGCTTGCACAGCACGGCGTTCCAAATCGCGAATACGCTTTTCTTCTGCACGCTTTTGTGCATCTTCTTTGCGCTTCAATTCTGCAACCTTGCGCTCTACAGCCTGTTGGTCTACAGAAATTGCAGACACCACTTTTTCATCCGGCGTCTCTTCCATAACCGGGTTTAATTGCACTTGCATGACCGTAGGCTTTGACATTTGTAGGTTAGCCGACGCGAACAACATACCAGCTAACGCGAAGTGAAGCAGAAACGACTTGATAATTCCGCTTGTTAACGCATCCATTAATTATCCTCGAATGATTTTGTCATAAGCCCCACAGATGGCACACCTGCATTTTTCAAAAAGTCCATCAGCAGTAAAACTTCTTGATATGACACGCGACCAGATCCTTTAATCATTACTGGCGTATCAGGGTTTTGTTGCAATTTAAGCTTTATAACCGCAGCGACTTCTACTGCATCCATTGGTGCTTCTGGGTTTGTGCCTACAGACACGTAATATTTCCCTTCAGCATCAATGGTGGCGATTATTGGTGGCGCATCTTGGGTTTCAACCAGATCGGATTCTTGCATTTGGGGTAAATCAACTTTTACCCCATGGGTGATAAGCGGTGCTGTTGCCATAAAGATGATCAGCAGCACCAACATGACATCAATGTAGGGAACTACATTGATCTCAGCAACCGGTCTTCTTTTTTTAGGCTGATACATTGGTTTTGCTCTCCACTAAAGTGGCTGCTTGACGATGCAAAATATTGGCAAACTCTTCCATAAAATTGGCATAGTTCACTTCCAGTTTTTCTACATGTTTCGCAAAACGGTTGTACGCCATCACCGCAGGGATTGCAGCAAATAGGCCCATTGCAGTTGCGATCAGCGCTTCTGCAATACCTGGCGCAACCATCTGCAGAGTTGCCTGCTTAACATTACCTAAAGCGATGAAAGCGTTCATGATACCCCATACAGTACCAAATAAGCCTATGTAGGGGCTGATAGATCCAACTGTAGCAAGAAAAGACAAACTCGACTCTAGCTTTTCTACTTCTCGCGATAACGCTACACGCATCGAACGATGTGTGCCATCTAAAATCATATTTGCTGAGCCCGTGTTATTCTTCTTATGCCTTGCAAACTCTTTGAACCCAGCAACAAATAACGCTTCTAATCCTTTCGAACTGCCTGATCGTGCCGTGATTTCATTATATAACTTACCTAAGTCCATACCTGACCAAAATTGTTGCTCAAACTTACGGGCATCACTTTGTGCTTCAGCAATCACAGAGCGGCGCTGGAATATAATCGCCCATGAGGCGATGGACATGCCGACTAACGTCAACATAACAAGTTGAACCAACACACTGGCTTCTAAAATTAGATCGATGAAATTTAAACCCGATTCCACGTTTTAACACTCCTAATAATATTGTGTACCCGGCATGGCGCCTTTCAACAGATAGACTTCAAGCACGACAAAAGGTTCAGGTAGTTTAACCACACAAATAATGCCTTACAACGTCAAAGCTATAAAATTAGCTTAAATGTCGATAAATAACACAATGCTTCATCCTACGACACTTATGCCCCTAAATAAGGATATTTTTCACATAAATCCATTTGGTTTGTTGCTTTTACTGTTTTATTAACATTTTTATTCTTCGCCGCCAAAGAGAGCGTAAATATTTACTCGCCCTGCATAAATGCAAGGATTTATTCACTTTGCGCGAATAAATGCTCAAAAACACATTGGTAATACCAATTAACAACAGATTATCTAATATTTACATTTTGCGCATAAATAGTACAAAGCCTTATATTTCATATATTTATAAAACACAATATTGCATACTTTCGACTATGTAAGAAATAGTAAATACATTTCGCATTAGTTTTTTTTATTCGAAAGTTGCAATTTTTCTAGTTTGATAACGAACCAGAATATCTCTAATATACACCCTGTACTGAGCGCACTGCTTAACGCAATGCAAAGCCAGTTACCGAGTGATAGAGTTCTGATTTACTCTGTTGCTTTTGATGAGAAACTTTTGGATAAAACCTTAACAGACTCATCAGTTCCCTGGATTACTTCCTTCAACTTGTTGTTTTCGCCCGCACACATGTGCGGGCTTTTTTTTGCCCAAAATTTGGCATTGCTAGGAAATAACGCATGCAAATAAAAAAGCCACAGTAAAAACTATGGCTCAATGAGAGTTACTCTCTGGAAAGGTCAAAGTGTAGATAAGCTCGGTCTGAAACAATACGCCCTCTTGGCGTACGTTGGATAAATCCTTGCTGGATTAGGTAAGGCTCTATGACATCTTCAATGGTTTCTTTTTCTTCCCCTATTGCAGCAGCTAAGTTATCAAGACCAACAGGGCCACCTGTAAACTTCTCAATAATTGCCAGCAAGTACTTCCTGTCCATATAATCAAAGCCACATTTGTCGACATCCACCATATCGAGCGCTTGGTTTGCAATGTGCTTGTCAACGCTACCATCACCTTTTACATCAGCAAAGTCTCTTACTCGCCGCAACAAACGATTGGCGATCCTCGGAGTACCGCGTGCCCTTTTAGCAACTTCACGCGCACCTTCTTCGGTTGTTTCTAGATTTAAAAAGTGTGCCGAGCGGCTGACAATTTGTGATAAATCATCGACCGAGTAAAACTCAAGCCTTTGCACAATACCAAAGCGATCTCGCAGCGGTGACGTCAATGAACCTGCGCGTGTTGTTGCTCCCACCAAAGTAAAGGGAGGTAAGTCCAATTTAATTGAACGCGCAGCAGGTCCTTCGCCTATCATGATATCTAGCTGGTAATCTTCCATTGCCGGATACAGAATCTCTTCAACTTGAGGGCTTAGGCGATGTATCTCATCGATAAATAACACATCACCTTCTTCAAGATTTGTTAGCATTGCTGCCAAATCTCCTGCTTTTTCAAGCACAGGCCCTGAAGTCGTCTTTATGTTTACACCCAATTCATTGGCGACAATATTGGCAAGGGTCGTTTTGCCGAGCCCAGGAGGTCCAAATATCAACAAATGGTCTAACGCTTCGTCTCTCGATCTTGCCGCTTCAATAAAGATTTCCATTTGCTGTTTAACATGAGGCTGGCCTGTGTAGTCACTCAGCAGCTTAGGGCGAATAGCCCTATCAATTTGCTCTTCATTACCTTGAACTTCAGGTTCTATTAGTCTGTCTGCTTCTATCATAATTACATCATAGATCTAAGGGCTTCTTTAATAATGGTTTCTGTATCTAAACCTTCGCCTTTCACTGCTTTAACTGCTTTTTGTGCTTGCGCAGCTTTGTAGCCCAAAGCCACCAGCGCAGCAATTGCGTCATCCGCAGGTAAGTTACCCACAGTCGGATTGTCCTGAGGTGGAATAACTGCATTGTCACTGAATGGCGTGAACAAGTCATGGCCAAAGTCTTTCAACTTGTCTTTCATTTCTAAGACTAGGCGTTCAGCGGTTTTTTTCCCCACTCCCGGGATCTTAACCAGTGTAGACGCATCACCTTGATTAACACAATGTACAAATTGCTCGGCCGACATCCCTGACAAAATCGCCAAAGCTAACTTAGGTCCCACACCATTCGCTTTTATCAGCTCTCTAAATAGCGCCCGTTCAGTTTTATGATTGAAGCCAAAAAGCAACTGGGCATCTTCGCGAACAACAAAATGAGTGAATATTGCAGCTGGCTGACCTGTACTTGGTAGCTCGTAGAAGCAAGTCATTGGCATTTGTACTTCATAGCCCACACCATTTACATCAATCAAAATTTCTGGCGGTTGCTTCTCTAATAAAGTACCACTTAATTTACCTATCATAATTATCTTAACCTTCCACGAACTGTTTTCTTAGCATTACCTGCCAAACGAATTAAGTTTTGTTCAGAGTGCGCATGACAAATTGCAATCGCTAAAGCATCTGCAGCATCTGCTTGAGGTGTACCGGGTAACTTTAAAATGCGTTTAACCATTTCTTGCACCTGAGTTTTATTTGCACCACCTGTGCCAACCACTGCCTGCTTAATTTGTCTCGCTGAATATTCATGGACAATGACATCTTGCATCGTCGCAGCAACAATGGCCGCTCCTCGCGCTTGCCCAAGCTTTAATGCAGAATCTGGGTTGTGCGCCATAAATACTTGCTCTATCGCAAAGCTGTCCGGTGAAAACTGTTCTATTAATTGGCTTATACCTTGAAAGATCATTTTTAACCGAGTTGGGAAATCATGCTCTCCAACTTTAATACAGCCACTACCAAGGTACTTAAATTTTGCACCTTGATGCTCAATAACGCCGTAACCTGTAAACCTCGAACCAGGGTCTATGCCCAAAATAACTGCCAAGGCACTGCCCTCTTTGCTTTTTTCAACATCATGCCAAAATACTGTATGGATTTCCAGTGTTAAACAAAAAAGGCGGCTATTAAAGCCGCCTTTTCATAGAAAGTCAGTGATTACTGCTCTACACTTTGTTCTTGTTGTGCTTGCACTGCAATCGCAAGCTCAGTTAATGCATCTGGGTTTGCAACACTTGGCGCATTGGTCATCAAACAAGATGCCTGAGTTGTTTTAGGGAATGCAATCACATCGCGAATATTATCTGTACCACATAACAACATCACAAGGCGGTCAAGGCCAAACGCCAAACCAGCATGTGGTGGTGTACCATACTTCAGTGCATCGAGTAAGAAACCAAACTTATCTTGCTGCTCTTGCTCTTCAATACCTAAAATTCTAAATGCTGCTTGCTGCATCTCGTTGTTGTGGATACGAACTGAACCACCACCGACTTCATAGCCGTTAAGTACCATATCGTACGCATCAGAGATCGCTGCCGCAGGGTTTGCTTCGAGTTCTTGTGCACTGATATCTTTTGGCGCCGTAAACGGATGGTGTACAGCATGCAAGTTACCTTCGTCATCTTCTTCAAACATCGGGAAGTCAACAACCCAAAGCGGTGCCCACTTGTTAAGATCAGTGATCTCTCTGTCCAAACCAACTTTCAAACGTAGTGCACCCATTGCTTCGTTAACAACATTACGCTTATCAGCACCGAATAGGATGATATCGCCAGTTTGTGCATTTGTGCGCTCTAGTAAAGCGCTGATCACGTCTTCGTTTAAGAATTTAGCGATTGGTGATTGTACACCTTCCATACCTGCATCACGGTCATTCACCTTCATCCAAGCAAGACCTTTCGCGCCATAAATTCCAACGAACTTAGTGTACTCGTCGATTTGCTTACGAGACAATTCAGCACCACCTGGCACAGTTAGTACAGCAACGCGACCTTTTTCGTCGTTCGCAGGACCAGCTAGTACTTTAAACTCGACATCTTTAACGATATCTGCAACGTCGATAAGTTCTAGTGGGTTACGCAAATCTGGCTTATCCGAACCAAAACGACGCATCGCTTCTTCATATGGCATCGTAGGGAATTCACCTAAGTCTACATTCAGTAGCTCTTGCCACATTTCACGGATCATGCGCTCTGTTACTTCACGTACTTGATCAGAGCTCATAAATGACGTTTCTAAATCGATTTGAGTAAATTCAGGCTGTCTGTCAGCACGTAAATCTTCATCACGGAAACATTTTACGATTTGGTAATAGCGGTCAAAACCAGACATCATTAACAATTGTTTGAATAGCTGTGGTGATTGCGGCAGTGCGTAGAAGCTGCCCTTGTGTACACGGCTTGGTACCAAATAATCACGCGCACCTTCTGGTGTTGCTTTAGTCAATACTGGCGTTTCAATGTCTAAGAAATCATTGGTATCTAGGAAACGACGAACAAAGCTAGATGCCTTCGCTCGCAGTTTAATTCGATCGCTCATTTCTAAACGACGAAGATCTAAGTAACGGTACTTTAGACGTCGCTCTTCTGAATTTTGCTGATTGAAGTCTAGCGGTAAAGGTTCAGAGCGGTTAATGATCTCAAGGCCTGTGCCAAGGATTTCAACTTCACCTGTCGCCATGTCTTTGTTAACTTGGCTGTCAGGACGCGCACGTACACTACCTGTCACTTTCACACAAAACTCTTGACGCAGCGTATTCGCAACATCCATCAAGCCTTCAACTTCTGGGTCAAAAACAACTTGAACCAAACCTTCGCGGTCTCTTAAGTCGACGAAAATTAATCCACCTAAGTCACGGCGCTTGTTGATCCAACCACATAATTCGACTTCTTGACCTACGTGGTCTTTATTTAAATTTCCGCAGTATATAGAGCGCATATCGTTCCTATTTGCTTAGGCCTGCATGAAAAGTGCTATTCAGCCTATCGCTATCGTAATTAACAAAAATAATCGCCAATTATATAAAACTGGGGGGCTTTGTCATCCTTATAAAGCAAGGAATCTTCGCAAAGTTGATTTTTTTAGGTACTCTCAATTTGATAAACTCAAAAAAAAGCACAAACGAAGATAACTATGTTGTATTTAGGTTGCCCACAATGGAGCTCATCGCACTGGAAAGGACGTTTCTTTAGTAAACACTGCAGTAATGCAAATATGCTCAGCGAATACTCAACTATGTTCAATAGTGTTGAAGGCAACACCAGCTTTTACGCAAACCCAAAACCTGAGACCGTATTACAGTGGAAGAACGCCGTCCCTGATGACTTTAAGTTTACTTTCAAATTACCTAAACTCATCTCTCACGAATTGGCACTGCAAAATTGCCAAAAAGAGCTAGCAACCTGGTTGAGCCTATTCGCACCGCTGTTTGATCAAATAGGCATGGTCATGTTACAGCTGCCGGCAAGTTGCGGACCGGAACACCTATCAAGAATACAAAGCTTCATTGCACAATTGCCGCGTGAACTATGCCTTGGCATAGAGGTGCGCAATTTGGCGTTTTTTCGAAAAGACGACCATGAAAGACGCTTAAACCAATTTTTGATGAGTAATGGCATTAACCGCATCATGATGGATACACGCCCTCTATTTAGCGAAGCGCCGAGCACAACAGCTATTGAAGACGCACAGCGTAAAAAGCCACGAGTACCTGTCAACGTAATTGCTACGGGCAATCGCCCCATGTTGCGCTTTGTTGGCTGCTCTGTACTTGAGAATAATCGACCTTTTTATCAACCTTGGTTAAAAAAGATAGATACCTGGATAACACAAGGAAAGGAGCCTATCGTTTTTTTCCATACTGCGGATAATTACGACGCACCGCTGCTTGCAAGGCAGTTTATTCAAGATTTAGGTATAGAGCACAAAGTCCTCCTGCCTTTTCCAGCAGAACAACAACCTACACAGCAGTCATTGCTGTGAAGTTTGACAGCGCACCTTAAGACTGGCAAGGTGAAATTGGATTATATAAAAATAAATAAGGACTAACCATGATACTCAAACTACAAAAAAAACCAGTCAAAACTCTATCTTTCGATAAAGTACGTCTCCCAAAAGCCCAGACTAACGAAGTTGCCGGCGGCCAGATTGGGGGCAACTCCCGTGCATCAGACTGCTGCCAAGCAGCCTTAGGCCCTAGTGGTGGTAATTCTCGTGCGTCAGACTGCTGCACGATGGAAACTTACAAATAATAGGAAGTGAGTGCGCCGCACTCACCTTTTCTACAACCGAATTACTTAACTTTCATTCTTCCCGGTTCAAATTCGTCATAGTGGGGGATCTGAGCATTTATTTCGTCCCAATTTGCTTTTGACGACACAAAATTATGTGACGCGGGTCGCTCTTCAATATCCGAATCAAGTATCCCAAGCCTTAGACGTAATTTTTCCGGTAGTTCAGCGTTGGAACTAAACACAGGAGACGCACAGCGGCTGCAAAAATGCCTCAGCTTGCCAGGCTTAAAGGCATAGGATTGGATCAACTCCTTGCCCGCTACTATTTTCAATGAGGACGTCGCAATAAAACCATTGGTCGCATAGGCCGTTCCGCTGGACTTTCTACACAGGGAACAATGACAGTGAATAATACTTTCAATGGGCCCATTGATCTCTAGCTGAACCGCATTGCATAAACAACTCGCCTTATACATTTACTCTTTTCCTTGCGTTATAATCACGCGATAGAATACGTTTAAAACGGCCATGTTCCAAGCGCAAAAAATGCAACAATTAAAGTATTTCCAGCACTACCCCGACAGTTTACAAGCCCAGGTGAAAACACTGATAGCAGATGAGAAGTTGCAGCCTTATTTCAAAAGCAAATATCCGTTGGGCCACCAATTACAAAATCAGCAGGCCCTATATCAATATTGTACGGCCTTAAAACAGCGTTATCTGAAGAATACACCACGATTAAATAACGTCAGTTTTAACAAACATACCGATATGATGAAAGGGACGCTCGGTACTCATACTCACAAGCAGCACCGCCATGGCCAAAAGCTGAAAGCGCGCTACGATATAGCATTGAACAACCAGCTAAAGTACGCGCCAGAAGCAATATTACGCGCCTTAATCGTGCATGAGTTAGCCCACTTCAAACATGCCGAACACGACAAAGCATTTTACAATTTGTGTTGTAATATGGAGCCCGACTATCATCAATTAGAATTAGACCTGCGGCTATTTGTGGTATTGGATGAGCTGGGGTTAAACTTTTATACGCAGAGTTAATGTGTGACAAAGGCAAAGCGTTGCTTGACCTTTGCCAAACTCGATTACACCTTACAATGCGGCTTTAACCCCTGTTGCTGAGCCGCTCTAAACAAATTGTTGGCTTCAGCCATTTTACTGTTTAACTTTTCTATTCTGTTGTCAGGTGATGGGTGTGTCGACAAAAACTCCATAGGCCTATCTCCACCCAGCTTTTCCATATTTTGCCAAAGCTCAACCGACCCTATGGGTTTAAAGCCCGCCTTTGCCATGAGTTCAAGACCTATAATATCGGCTTCACTTTCGTGCGCTCGGCCAAATGGTAATGCCACGCCAACTTGTGCCCCAACACCGAGTCCTTGCATAATGGCGTTGCGGTACTGTACATCATTCATTTCTAATACCGCATTGCTCACCTGTAAACCCGCTTGTAAAAAGCTACTTTGCGTCATGCGTTCATTACCGTGCTGTGCAATTACATGACCAACTTCATGGCCCATCACTGCCGCCAGTTGATGTTGATTTTTGGCTACTTTTAACAGTCCTGTATGTACGCCAATTTTCCCACCAGGCAATGCAAATGCATTCGCGCTGTCATCTTTAAATACCACAACTTCCCAGTTTTGCTGAGCGTATTTATTTGGCAGCTGAGCTATCAGTGCATCTGCAATACATTTTACATATTGATTTGTTTTTGTATCAGCTTCGATAGGCTGTTCTGTTTTAATCTGATCAAAGCTCGCCGCACCCAACTCATTCATTTTATGCTCGGGGAACATCATAATTTGCGTTCTTCCCGTTGGTGATGTTTTACATCCACTCAGCAGCGCAGCTGCCAAGATACAAACGACTACTCGTTTCATAATACTTCCTACGTTATTACTGGCTCGCTATTTAAACTCAATAATAAACTACAACGGATGAATTTGACTAGAGACAACAAGTCGACTTACACCCCCTCCTGTTGTTTACCAGCTTACTACTGAGATTTAAACTGATTAATCAACGTACCTTCAGTACCACAAAGGTGCCGACGGTGATCCTTCATTGTTGCTGCTCGCTGTTGATTGTTTGATACAAGCCCAATGTTTTGCTCCTTGCATATGGGAAGTCGCTTCTTGTAACAAGTAACCGACCAGTGCCAAAAGTGTGCCTGTTATACAAGTTACTTTTTCATTTTACGAAACTTTCCTTATCGCATTTGTGATCTAGTAACAATAAAAAAGGGCCACCAACTAATTGGCAGCCCTTTTAACTAGTATTGTTAACGATTAATAACGTACTATTAAAGTAATTCAGTACGTTACTCAGCAGCTTTAGATACCATTACCATTGCTGGACGCAATAAACGACCGTTTAAGGTATAGCCTTTTTGCATGACAGCCAGCACAGTATTAGGTGCTACATCATTGCTTGGCTGCATTGACATTGCTTGATGGAACTCTGGAGAGAACGTTTCGCCTTGAGGGTTAACCGCTTCAACACCAAACTTGCCCAGCGCTTCTGAAAAGCTCTTTAATGTCATCTCAATCCCTTCTAGGATTGATTTTGTCGCGTCATTCTCTTTATCAGCAAATTCGATTGCACGCTCAAGATTGTCAATCACTGGCAGTAACTCATTTGAGAATTTCTCAAGTGCAAACTTGTGCGCTTTTTCAACATCTTGTGCTGCACGGCGACGCATATTTTCAACTTCCGCCGCAGCGCGTACTACACCGTCTTTTTGGCCTTCAATCGTTTGCTTTGCAGCTTCAAGCTCAGCGTATAAACCAGCAATTTCTTCTTCAGGGCTCACTTCGCCTTGTTCAGACTGTGGCGCTTCTTCCTGTGCTTGCGCTTCAGCAGCTTGTTCTACTACTTCTTCTTGTGCAGTTTCTTGTTCCTGCTCTGGTGCTTTTGTCTGCTCAGACATGAAAGTTAATCTCCGATTCTTTACAACTGCCGTAATTATGGGGATTGATTTTTTAGTTTCAAGAGTCTTTTTGCTCGATACGGCTAAATTCGTCAATTATTGACTCAATTGGCGCCTCTGAAGGACACACCACACAAAAACGACTTTGATATTCTTGGTCCATAAAATAAGGAACACTTAAAATTACGTACCGCGATAAACTGTCGGCATCAATGTCGCTTCCAAGCAACACCGAAAGGCCATCACGAAAAGCGAGCTTATCTTCGACTTGGTGCAAAAATGGCACGCCGAGGCTGACATCATTGCCCTGCTCCAAGCGGTTGTATATATGACGCTCACCTACTACGATACTGTTGTCAGTTCCCAATTGAAGGCTCAGCTCACGTGTCCACTGAGATAACAACTCTCGGCAATTAGGCATAGCACTGTTGGCCATCGCGCGCATACGATGCAACCCTTCTTTGAGTGTTTGCTGACTAAATACCGTATTCATCCACAGCGCAAATTGATATCGAATTTCATCAGAGTTATCTGCGGGCTTATTGATACAAATATTTTGTGATTGCCCAGCTTTATCGATAAGTAAAACAAGCCAATGTTTGCGGTCAAAGTCCAAGACCTCGACACGAAACACTTTTTGACTGCTCACTTGAGGTAATCCAACGACACAACACACTTGATAATGCTGGCTTAGTGAATGTGCCAAAGTAACCAATTGCTCTTGTTCTGGTTGCCAGTAAGTCGCAATCGTATCTAATTCAAAATACTCTTGTAACCAGTATTTGATGCCAATATCTGAAGGCACTCGACCAGCTGAAGTATGGGGTGAAAATAACAACCCCTGATTTTCTAATCGAGCCATCGCATTGCGTACAGTCGCAGAACAAATGGCCATACCTTTCATCTTAGCAATTTTACTGGACGCGACCGGAAGTCCTTCACCGTTACAGTAAAGTGTCATCACAGCCGAGAAAACTTGTTTATCACGAGCACTTAATTTCATAATTATTTATGTTGGGGTGAATTTCAAAGTTTCAAGCGCTTCAATTTTAAGATAATCTTGGGTGAGATTACACACCAAGGATTTGCGTTAAAAATGAGCACTCCATTTACCACCATCGGCCTTATTGGCAAACCGAATCATGACGGCGCGGCTCAGACCTTACATCGCCTTTACACTTTTTTGCAAGCGCTAGGTTATGAAGTTTTTGTAGAGCGCCGCGCAGGCAGACAACTTAATGTATTACAAGATAGCCAGTTACTAGACCTTGTAGAGCTAGGTGAAAAGTGTGATCTGGCCGTCGTTGTTGGCGGTGACGGTAATATGCTTGGCGCTGCCCGCGTACTTGCGCGGTTTGATGTCGCCGTTATCGGCGTGAACCGGGGTAACCTTGGGTTTTTAACCGATTTAAATCCTCATGACTTTGAACCTGCACTAGAACAAGTACTCAGTGGCAAATTTGTTGAAGAGCACCGCTTCCTCCTAGAAGTCGAAGTCTACCGCCATGCGCAACTCAAAAGTGCTAATTTAGCTGTCAATGAAGCTGTTTTACATGCCGACAAAGTCGCACATATGATAGAGTTTGAGGCTTTCATTGACGATCAGTTTGTATTTTCTCAGCGCTCTGATGGTTTGATTGTCACAACGCCCACAGGCTCAACAGCCTATTCATTGTCTGGTGGAGGCCCTATTTTAACACCAGAGTTAAATGCCGTGGCACTGGTTCCCATGTTTCCCCATACACTCTCAAGTCGTCCTTTAGTCGTTGATGCTAACAAACAAGTTAAACTCAAACTCAGCGCTGAGAACACAGCTAGCTTACAGGTTAGTTGTGATAGTCACGTGGTGTTGGCCTTACTACCAGGTGATGAAGTGGTGATTAAAAAAGCAGCACAAAAGCTAAGACTTATTCATCCAACGAGCTATTCCTACTACCATGTTCTTAGAGAAAAACTAAATTGGGGCAGTAGGCTTTACTAAAGCTAATTAGTTAAGCAGAATAGAGCAGATTTATTTTCTAATTTAGGGAAAAGTAATACAACATGAGTTACATAGTGTTTGTATCGATAGTGTTGCTCATCACTATCCTTGGTGTTTACATGGTCATTGAGAACAATCGACAAAAAGCCCGTGACGCTGAGAAAAAAATTTTCAATGAGCGTGTGAAAGATATCTCTTCGTTATACAAAAGAAAAATAGCAGAGTACGTAGACTGTAAACTGATTAGGCCAAAACATGCACCTAAGTTCAACGCCATCGTCAGTAACTTTTTTGTTGTGCAATCACACAACGAGGAAAACTTGGCACGTCTAGAGAAGGTCAGTGAGCACTTGTTGAGCCAAATAGGTTCTGAGCTTAATAAGTGTCGTAGTAACGACAATGTAGAGTTGTTAAGTGAACAGCTGTTTTTATTTGCCGCTGAGCTGCCATCAGCTGGTATAGCGTACAATAAAAATTTTTATGTAGAGATACTCCCTGCATTAATCTCTCGTATTCAAACTCCTGATACTCATGAGAAAATTGAGCATGAAGTTGAAGTGGATGGTGAAGAAAAAATTGAGCCAAACAATGATGGCGAACATGCATCACCTCAACCAAGGCAAGCGGCCGATATAATCAATTAAAAGTTGATTTTTGCAAAAATGCTGTATAAATTAACAGTAAAATACTGTTTGGATATACAGCATGCTTACCAGTTTGCAAATTAAAAATTTTGCCATAGTCAGTGAACTCAACATTGACTGGCGTTCTGGCATGACAGCCATCACTGGTGAAACCGGTGCTGGTAAATCAATCGCCATTGATGCCTTATCCCTATGTCTTGGTGAACGCGCAGATGCAAATGCCATCCGCCCAGAGAGCAGTAAAGCGGAAATTTCAGCCCAATTTGATATTCGCAATTTACCACAAGCACAAAAATTCCTCTCAGAGCTCTTGCTTGATGATGAGGAGCAAAATTGCATTTTACGGCGTGTAGTCACCCGTAACGGCCGCAGTAAAAGTTTTATTAATGGCACATCCGTGACCGCAGCTCAGCTCAAAGAGCTAGGGCAAATGCTCATTGCTATTCATGGCCAACACGCCCACCAATTACTTCTCAAACCGGAACATCAACTTGGTTTATTAGACGCGTACGCTGGGCATCAGAATCTTCTTGGCGCGGTTAAAGCGCAATTTAACCACTACTATAAGTTACAAAGAGAGCATGCCAATTTACTCAAACAACAACAAGCCCAAGCAGCTAAAAAACAGCTATTAGAGTATCAGGTTGAGGAACTTGATGAGTTTGCTTTGCAAGAAGGCGAATTTGAACAAATTGAAGCAGAGCACAACCGTTTAAGCCACGCACAAACTCTAGTAGAAAGCTCGCAAAGAGAGCTAATGAGTTTATACGAACAGGACGACCAAACAGTGCTCGGTCAATTGCAGCATAGTGTACAAACTTTCAGTGAATTAAGTACGTTAGATAAATCACTTGAAGGCATTAGCCAGATGCTCAGTGAAGCAGCTGTACAACTGGAAGAAGCATGTCGAGAGATCCGCAGCTATGGAGAAAGCGTTGAGCAAGATCCAATAAGGCTGCAAGAGATCGAAGAGCGGATCACACAGGCAATGGCACTGTCTCGAAAGCATCAAATTCAGCCAGACCAGCTCGCTTCACATCATTTAGCCTTAAAGCAAGAATTAGACAACATTTGTTCAGATAACGCGCGTATTGACGACTTAGAACATGAAATTGCTGAAGCCCTGCATGCGTACCATATCTCTGCAAGCCAGTTGAGTGACAGCAGAGCAAATGCAGCTGGCAAATTAAACACACTGATCACCCAAAGCATGCACGAGCTTTCAATGGAAAATGGCCGGTTTGCCATTGAATTAAGTAAAGATGCCGACAGACGCCCCAATGAGCTGGGCATGGATAACATCGAGTTTTTAGTGTCAACTAATCCAGGACAACCAATGCAGGCCCTTGCAAAGGTGGCTTCTGGCGGTGAGCTATCTCGGATCAGCCTTGCAATTCAGGTAATTATTGCTAATAAGGTCACCACACCGACTTTAATATTTGATGAAGTAGATGTCGGGATTTCAGGACCTACCGCCTCTCAAGTTGGTAAACAATTAAGGTTACTCGGTAACTCCACACAAGTCATTTGTGTAACACACTTGCCTCAAGTTGCCTGTAGTGGTCACCAACAGTTTTTTGTCCAAAAAGCGGTGAACAATGCGCAAACATACACCTCTATGGTGCCATTAGATATGCATCAACGCGTAGATGAGATAGCCCGATTGCTTGGCGGGGACAGTGTCAGTGACACCACCAGAGCCAGTGCAAAGGAGCTGCTGAGTGTGCAAAGCTGCTAAAACAGCGTGCATGTAAGTGATATCTCTTGTCGATATCACTTACATTTTTTATTTATGGTGCACTGGATGTCATTTTTTTCAGTGTCCGGTCTTTTTTCACATAGTGATGAAAAAGTGCAGCGACGACATGACCTGCTATTAATAACCAAATCAACCATGCTCCGAGTATGTCTTTGTGAATAAAATCAATGGGCTTCTCAAATTCCTTAAAGGTAAGCCCTAGACCATCTAGAACAAAGTATTGAAACAGAGCCGTGTCCTCGAATTTCGGGATCTCTAATAAAAAGAAAAACTCCGTATTTGCACCTGTCCCAATATACCCAGTCACAGGTGCGATAATCATGATGGCATACAAAGCGTAGTGACCCGCATGCGCTGCCAAATGTTCCACTTTGGTGCCGGGTTCCGGCGCTGGCGGTTTATTCATTGCTCGCCACAGGAGCCTCAACAAAACAACAACCATAATGGATACACCAAATGATAAATGCAGCTGCAATGCCGTCCAGTTCTCGGAGGTTTTTGCCTCAGTAAACCAATGACGATAATACACGCTCATATAGGCTGCCAAAAATAATATCGCTGTTATCCAGTGGATCCACTTGGCGATGGTACCATAATCCGTGTCTGTATTTTTTAGTGTCATAAATACCTCAATCATTTCCCGAAATATAACCAAGCTATAAGAGATTATTTTAATACTAACCCCCATAAGTGTATCTCGGTTAATGCTGGACAACATATTCTGAAAAATAGAATGTGAATAGATAAGCCGTACTAGATAAATTCCTAATAAAACAAAAAAGCCCCAGCGTTTATGCGCTGGGGCTTATCAAAGCATTAGATTAGTTCAAAGCGTAGCTTATACCTCAAGGTAATCTAAGATCCCTTCTGCCGCATTCCTGCCTTCAAAAATAGCCGTAACAACCAAATCAGAGCCGCGTACCGCATCCCCTCCTGCAAAAATTTTAGGATTGCTAGTTTGGTGCGTATATGCGCCTTGTTCAGGAGCGACAATACCGCCCCAATGATTTATCTCGACATCATATTGAGCGAGCCAATCTAAGTTATGTGGTTTGAAGCCAAATGCCAGTACTACTGCATCAGCGTCTATAATATG
The DNA here is from genome assembly GCF_022347805.1 of Pseudoalteromonas sp. Of7M-16. Classification (NCBI taxonomy): domain Bacteria; kingdom Pseudomonadati; phylum Pseudomonadota; class Gammaproteobacteria; order Alteromonadales; family Pseudoalteromonadaceae; genus Pseudoalteromonas; species Pseudoalteromonas sp. Of7M-16. The sequence goes on from NZ_JAKRFY010000002.1 coordinate 327,353, forward strand.
CTCAGAGCCAGCCACTTCCTGTGCTTGTCGACGTCCGTTGCCATCAGCCTCACCCAATTGTGTTTTCACCATTTTAACGCCGCTCACATTGCCCTTTTCATCGACAACAATCCCTTTGGGTTGAACGTTAAATTGAAAGACTACACCTTCTTCTTTAGCATTTTTAACTTCTCGCTTAGAACCAGGCATGTTGTCCTCATCACGTCGATAAGCACAAATCACGGATTTGGCTTTTTGTCGCACCGAGGTGCGGACACAGTCCATTGCTGTATCTCCTCCACCAAGCACAACAACACGCTTGTCAGCCATACTAATGTAGGGCTGCTGAGACTCGTCATAACCCATCACCCGGTTAGTATTGCCGATCAAAAATGGTAACGCGTCATATACCTGTTTTGAATCCTCATTCTCCAATCCACCGCGCATATATTGATATGTTCCAACACCGACAAACACCGCATCATATTGTGCGATTAACTCATCCATTGTTACATCAGAGCCAACTTCTGTATTTAATTTGAATTCAACGCCCATCTCGGTGAACACCTCACGGCGTTTTTCCATGACTGACTTTTCAAGTTTAAACGATGGGATCCCAAAAGTGAGTAAGCCTCCGATCTCTGGATTGCGGTCGTAGACCACTGCTTTAACCCCATTGCGAACTAAGATATCAGCGCAGCCAAGCCCTGCGGGACCTGCGCCGATAATCGCCACTTTTTTGTCAGTCCAAGTGACGTAAGACAAATCAGGCTTCCACCCTTGTGCAAATGCCGTATCAGTGATGTATTTCTCTATGTTGCCGATTGTAACGGCACCAAACTCATCATTTAGCGTACAGGCACCCTCACATAATCTATCTTGTGGACATACACGCCCACAGACTTCAGGCAAACTATTAGTACGGTGTGACAATTCAGCCGCTTCCAAAATACGTCCCGTTCGGATCAACTTCAGCCACTGAGGAATATAGTTATGCACGGGGCACTTCCATTCACAGTAAGGGTTTCCACAATCTAGACACCTGTCTGCTTGTGAGTCTACCTGCTGCCCAGAGAATGGCTCATAAATTTCAACGAAGGAGTTTTTACGCGTTGATATTGGTTTTTTTCTCGGGTCAACACGCTGCACATCGATAAATTGGTAAACGTTTTCGCTCATAATTCCTCCTCTACTGCGCCTGCACTCTTAGTTCAGCACTACTGCGCGCTCGATGCCCTAATAAACTCTTTACATCACTTGACTTAGGCTTTACTAACTTAAACATAGGAATATACAATTCGAAGTTTGCAAGTACTTGCTCAGCTCTACTTGAGCCTGTGCACTCCAAATGTTCTGCTATTAACCCTCTTAGATGCTCCTGATGTGACGGTAGTCTGTTCAAGGTCAGAACCTCCACCAGTTCTGGGTTAAAACGTTTGTCCATGTCATTTTCTTCATCAAGTACATATGCAAACCCACCTGTCATCCCGGCACCAAAGTTAACACCAATTTGACCAAGGACACAGACAACTCCACCCGTCATATATTCACAGCCGTTGTCTCCTAACCCCTCAACCACAGCATGTACACCGGAATTACGCACAGCAAAACGTTCACCAACACGTCCAGCCGCGAATAACTTACCTCCTGTTGCGCCATATAAACAAGTGTTACCTGCAATAGTCGCTTGATGAGACATAAAACTAGAACCCAATGGCGGTCTTATTACCAGCTTGCCGCCAGCCATACCCTTTCCAACATAGTCGTTGGCATCACCAACCAAAGTTAGCTCTAGCCCACCTGCATTCCATACACCAAATGACTGTCCAGCCGTACCATGTAACTCTATCGACACGGGATCTGCTGCCATTCCTTGATTACCGTATTTGCCAGCAATGTAGCCAGACAACATAGCGCCAACGGAGCGATCCGTATTTTTGATTCTACTAACAAGCGATGTGCCAGACTTTTCATCAATTGCTTGTTTAGCTTTACTCAATAACGACTCATTTAACTCCCCACGGTAGTGCGACGTATTCTCTGCGCTACAGTACAAAGTCTGATTACTCGGGTTATTGGGTTTAGCCAAAATTGGTGATAGATCTAACTTTTGCTGTTTGCTCGTTTTTCCTTCAAGTACATCTAAAAGATCTGTTCGGCCAATTAAGTCTGTTAATTTTGTTACACCTAGTGAAGCCATAAGTTCACGGGCTTCTTGTGCAATGAATTTAAAGTAATTCATAGCCATTTCAGGCAACCCATGGTAGTGGCGCTGTCTTAGCGTGTCATCTTGCGTTGCAACACCTGTCGCGCAATTATTCAGGTGACATATACGTAAGTACTTACACCCTAATGCCACCATAGGCCCTGTGCCAAACCCAAAGCTTTCAGCGCCCAAAATAGCAGCCTTGATAATATCTAATCCTGTTTTTAAGCCACCATCAGTTTGCAAACGTATTCTGTGTCTCAAACCATTTTCTACCAGTGCTTGTTGGGTTTCTGCTAATCCAAGCTCCCACGGACATCCGGCGTATTTCACAGACGTCAACGGACTCGCACCGGTACCGCCATCATAGCCAGCGATAGTGATCAGGTCGGCATAAGCCTTGGCAACACCAGTGGCAATAGTGCCGACGCCCGGTTCAGAGACAAGCTTAACGGAAATCATTGCCTGCGGATTAACCTGCTTTAGGTCAAAAATTAGTTGAGCTAAGTCTTCAATAGAATAAATATCATGGTGCGGAGGTGGAGAAATCAAAGTCACACCAGGAACAGAATAACGCAACTTGGCAATATATGGCGTTACCTTTTCGCCTGGTAGCTGACCACCCTCACCAGGTTTTGCGCCCTGCGCAACCTTAATTTGTATCACGTCAGCACTTTGTAAATAATGTGGCGTCACACCAAATCTTCCTGATGCAACCTGTTTGATGCGAGAGTTTTTCTCGTTACCAAAGCGTAACTTGTCCTCTCCACCTTCTCCAGAGTTTGAAAATCCGCCAAGGCGATTCATGGCAATCGCCAGTGCTTCGTGCGCTTCCGGTGAAAGAGCTCCTATACTCATTGCTGCTGAGTCAAAACGTTTGTATAGATTTTCGGCCGGTTCAACCTCGTCTATCGAGACTGCTTGTTGCGACGTTTTTAATTTCAACAAGTCCCTTAAATTAGTCACCGGTCGATTATTTACAATGTCCGCATACTTCAGGTAGTCTTCGTACTTACCCGACTTAACCGCCACTTGCAGCGACTGCACTACATCAGGGTTATAAGCGTGATACTCGCCGCCGTGCACAAATTTCAACAAGCCACCATGACTCAACAATTTTCGTTTGCTAAAAGCAAGCTGGTTTAACAATTTGCTTTCCGCTTCAAAGTCCGTAAAGTCCGCACCTTTAATACGGCTCACTACGCCTTTAAAACATAAATTGACAACTTCATCAGACAAACCTACCGCTTCGAAGAGCATTGAACAACGATAAGATGCAATGGTGCTGATCCCCATCTTAGACATGATTTTATACAAGCCTTTGTTAATCGCATTTCGATACGACAGCGTCACGTCACGATATGATTTTTTGATCACACCTCTGTCGCACAGAGAAACCAAGGTTTCGTAGGCCAAATAGGGGTAGATCGCAGTTGCGCCAAAGCCAAGTAATACAGCAAACTGATGAGGGTCACGCGCACTGCCCGTTTCTACAATGATATTTGAGTCGCAACGCAGATTTTCATTCACTAACCGTTGCTGAATTGCACCTACCGCCATCGCAGCTGGAATAGGTAAAAACCCTTTTGCGATATCTCTATCACTGAGCAAAATCATGACACACCCATTGGCGGCTTTTTCCTGCGCTTCATCACAAACACGACGCAGTGCACATTCTAAGCCCTCTTCAGGTGCGTAATTTAAATTGACCTGACCAACTTGGTAATGTTTATCATCAGCTGCTGTAAGCTGCTTGATATCCGAGTAGGTTAAAATCGGCGAGTCAAATTGCAAACGCTTTGCATGGCCAGTTGTTTCATTGAACACATTCTGTTCACGACCAATACAAGTTGCAAGCGACATCACGTGATTTTCGCGCAACGGATCGATCGGTGGATTAGTTACCTGCGCAAACTTTTGTCGAAAATAATCGTACAAAGAGCGTGCGCCTTGAGACAACACCGCAAATGGCGTGTCATCCCCCATAGAGCCAGTAGCTTCTTGTCCGTTGGCCCCCATCACGCTGATAACTTGCTCTACTTCTTCATTGCTATAGCCAAACTGCTTTTGATAGGTCAACAATGTTTCATCAGAAAAATCGCGCTGACCAGCATCTTTCTCATCGAGTTGTTCAAATGGCGTGAGACGTTGCACGTTTTGTTCGAGCCAAGCCCGATATGGGTGCCGTGCCTTTAGGTCTTGATCAATTTCACTGGATTGCCATATTTTGCCATGGAGCGTATCCACAACAAGCAATTCACCGGGTCCAACACGGCCTTTTTCAACAACTTCGTCCGCTTCATAATCCCAAATTCCAATTTCAGACGCTACGGTAATAAACCCATCTTGTGTGACTACATAACGAGCTGGTCTTAGTCCATTTCTATCTAAGTTACATGCGGCGAACCGGCCATCGGACATAACGATACCCGCAGGTCCATCCCAAGGCTCCATATGCATTGAGTTAAAATCATAAAATGCGCGCAGATCGTCATCCATGGCGCGGTTTTTTTGCCATGCAGGCGGAACCAGCATTCGCATAGCACGGAATATATCCATACCACCAGCTAAAAATAGCTCAAGGATGTTATCCAAGCTCGACGAATCTGAGCCTGACTCGTTGACAAATGGCGCGGCCAATTGTAAATCTGGCAGTAATGGCGATGAGAATTTGTAAGCACGCGCTCGCGCCCACTGTCTATTGCCCATAATCGTATTGATCTCACCATTGTGAGCCAAATATCGAAATGGTTGCGCCAACGGCCATTTGGGCTGGGTATTAGTAGAAAACCTTTGATGGAAAACACAAATAGCACTGGTCATACGAAGATCTGCTAAATCTAGATAAAAATTTGGCAGATCTGCTGGCATCATCAGACCCTTATAGACAGTTACAAGGCCCGACAAACTCGCAATATAAAATTGCTCATCTGCTGTAATTCTTTTCTCAATTCGGCGCCTTGCAATATAGAGACGACGCTCTAAATCTTTAGGTCTCCAACCCTCTGGCGCACTCACAAACACTTGCTCAAATTGAGGCAACTGAGATTTGGCTATCGGACCCAACATGTCAGGCTGAATTGGCACTTCTCTCCAACCGACAATACTTAGTGTTTCTTTTTCTAATTCTTCATTGATAATATCTCTAGCGGACTGAGCTAACGCGTCATCGGCATTTAAAAATACCATGCCAACCGCATAATTTTTACCTAATCGCCAGTCATTTTCAGCCGCAATAGCCCTGAAAAAGCTATCAGGCTTTTGTAATAACAAACCGCAACCATCACCAGTTTTGCCGTCTGCTGCAATACCGCCTCTGTGCTGCATGCGATCTAGACCCGTGATCGCTGTACGTATTAATTTATGGCTTGCCTGGCCTTGAGTATGCGCAATAAGACCAAACCCGCAGTTATCTTTTTCTAATGCCGAGTCATATAACATAGACCCCTCCCCTTGCTACACCTGCCAGCTGAATGACTTCGACGATTTGCTGGCAGATATTCAAAATTAGCGCTGAAATGAAAACGAGTCAACAAAGAAAAGAATAAATATTCACCACATTGAATATTTTTCAACGACCCCATTTCGTAACCAAAATTTAATACAACGCATCAAACTAGCAAATTTCGTCCCTAAAAAACATTTGACACCGGTATCAAATGTTAATAAATAGAAGAAAAAAGAAAACCAAAGATCAGTTTACGTAAACGTAAACCCACACATGAATGAATAAATATTCACAAATTTAATGCTAAGCATTTATTTGAGGTATATTGATTCAAAGCAAGACTACGCTAGTAGAGGAAACGTTAGCTGTGATGTGCTTTAAAAAGCTTACTGAGTGTGTCTCAATGAGATAAGTTAGTTTGGTAGGCATAAAAAAGCCCGAAATACATTCGGGCTTTTACTGTATCTTGGTGATCTGACTGATTACTCTGCCGCTTCTTCTTTGTATTTAGCCGCAGTCTCAGTGATCAAAGGCTGGAGTTCGCCTTTTTGGAACATTTCGATAATGATGTCACAACCACCGATTAATTCACCTTCAACCCATAGCTGTGGGAATGTTGGCCAGTTTGCATAATGAGGCAACTCAGCACGAATATCTGGGTTTAAAAGAATATCCACGTATGCAAACTGCTCTCCGCACGCCATCAATGCTTGTGAAGCTTGAGAAGAAAATCCACAGTTAGGTAATTTTGGAGATCCCTTCATATATAGAAGAATTGGGTTTTCTGCAATTTGCTGTTTGATCTTATCAATGGTTTCCATATATACCTCAAATGACGATATTATCTGTTCGTACGCGTACTTTTCGCTCAAAATTAACGCATACGATAAATTCACACTACAAGTCTTGGTCACGGGCATTGCTGTTTGCCAAAACTTGAGTAAAATACTCAGGAATTATAGTATCACTATATAACACTAAATCGTACTGAAATGTGCCAAGCAAGTGGCATCTTTTTAGATATTTAGAGTACTCAACCAAAAAATGGAGATTAAAATGGCTTTCGAACTACCGTCACTTCCTTATGCTATCGATGCATTAGAGCCACATATTTCTAAAGAAACTTTAGAGTTCCACCACGGCAAACACCACAACACTTACGTGGTTAAACTAAATGGTCTAGTAGAAGGTACTGACTTTGCAAACAAAACTTTAGAAGAAGTTGTTGTTAGCTCTGAAGGCGGTATCTTTAACAATGCAGCTCAGATCTGGAACCACACTTTCTACTGGCACAGCCTAGCGCCAAATGGTGGTGGTGAAGCGCAGGGTAAAGTAGCAGAACTAATTAACGCGAAATGGGGTTCATTTGCCGCATTCCAAGAAGCATTTAATGACAAAGCAGTAAACAACTTTGGCTCAAGCTGGACTTGGTTAGTTCAACTAGCTGATGGGTCTTTAGATATCGTTAACACTTCAAATGCTGAAACACCGCTTACACAAGAAGGCGTTACTCCAATTTTAACAGTTGACCTGTGGGAACACGCTTACTATATCGATTATCGCAATGTTCGCCCTGAGTACCTGAAAGGTTTCTGGTCACTTGTAAACTGGGATTTTGCGAACCAAAATCTAGCTTAATTACAAAGGTATAACTGTACCAATTTAAGCAATAAAAAAGGCACACAGGTGCCTTTTTTTTATGTCTCTGCATACCGCGATCACATTAAATTCTTATATTTTTTAAGCAAATATCCAATAACAAGACTAAGCTTTAAGTACGCCTTGCATTTTAGCCCACGCATTTAATTTAACTGGTTATTGGAGTTTGATATGACAATATTTGAGCATTACCAATCCCGATACGAAGCAGCAAAAGAAGAAGAATTCACAATTGCTGAATTTCTTGAAATCTGTAAAGAGGATAAGGCAGCTTACGCCAGTGCGCCTGAACGGTTGCTCATGGCCATCGGTGAGCCTGAAATGATAGACACCTCGACGGACGCGAGGTTAAGTCGACTGTTTTCAAATCGGGTCATAGCACGTTACCCTGCTTTCAACGAATTTTATGGTATGGAAGATGCCATTGAGCAAATCGTCTCATACCTCAAACATGCAGCCCAAGGATTAGAAGAGTGTAAACAAGTACTCTATTTATTAGGACCGGTTGGTGGTGGTAAGTCTTCAATCGCGGAAAAATTGAAGTACCTAATGCAACAAGTGCCTGTATACGCAATTAAAGGCTCTCCGGTCAATGACCACCCGCTTAGTCTATTTAACCCGCAAGAAGATGGTGAGTTACTAGAGAAAGAATATGGGATCTCTAAACGCTATCTAAAAACAGTGATGTCGCCTTGGGCAACTAAACGTCTCCATGAATTCAACGGAGATATAAGTAAGTTTAAAGTTGTAAAACGCTACCCTTCTATTTTGGATCAAGTCGCCATCGCAAAAACAGAGCCCGGTGATGAGAATAATCAGGACATTTCGGCGTTGGTAGGTAAAGTTGATATTAGAAAGCTTGAACACTTTGCACAAAACGATCCCGACGCTTATGCATACTCAGGGGCATTGTGCTTAGCAAATCAGGGACTCATGGAATTCGTAGAAATGTTCAAAGCACCTATCAAGGTGCTGCATCCTCTACTTACCGCAACACAAGAAGGCAATTATAACGGCACAGAAGGCATTTCAGCGCTGCCATTTAGCGGTATTATCCTTGCCCACTCAAATGAGTCCGAATGGCAAACATTCAAAAACAATAAAAATAACGAAGCCTTCTTAGACCGCGTCTTTATCGTCAAGGTGCCATACTGCTTGCGGGTATCGGAAGAAGTTAAAATATACAAAAAACTGCTCGAGAATAGTGAGCTCAAAGATGCGCAGTGTGCGCCAGGAACACTCGAGACATTAGCAAAATTCTCTTCGCTTTCTCGAATCAAAGAGCCAGAAAACTCAAGTATTTATTCTAAAATGCGTGTTTATGATGGCGAGAGCTTGAAAGACACAGATCCAAAAGCAAAGTCTTATCAAGAATATCGAGACTATGCGGGTGTAGATGAAGGAATGAATGGTTTATCCACTCGATTCGCATTTAAAATATTGTCGCGCGTTTTTAACTTTGACCACGCAGAAGTTGCAGCCAATCCAGTACACCTGTTCTACGTCTTAGAACAACAAATCGAGCGTGAACAATTTAGTGCTGAAGTGCAAGAGCGATATTTAAGTCACTTAAAAGGTTACTTAATTCCTCAATATGTCGAATTTATTGGTAAGGAGTTACAAACAGCTTATCTTGAGTCCTACTCAGAATACGGACAAAACATTTTTGATAGATATGTCACCTATGCTGACTTTTGGATCCAAGACCAAGAATATCGGGACCCAGATACTGGGCAGCTTTTTGATAGAGCAGCTTTAAACGCTGAACTTGAGAAGATTGAAAAGCCTGCGGGCATCTCAAATCCAAAAGATTTCAGAAATGAAATCGTCAACTTTGTTCTACGTGCTAGAGCCCATCACAACGGTGAAAACCCGGTATGGACTAGCTATGAAAAACTAAGAACAGTAATAGAGAAAAAAATGTTCTCTAACACTGAAGATTTACTGCCCGTTATTTCTTTCAATGCCAAGACGTCTGCTGAAGACCAGAAAAAACATGAAGACTTTGTCAATCGGATGATGGAAAAAGGATATACCCAGAAGCAGGTTCGACTACTTTCTGAATGGTATTTGAGAGTTAGAAAATCACAGTAATCTAACGATTGGAGGATGGTCAATGGCACATTTCATCGATCGAAGATTGAACGGTAAAAACAAAAGCACGCCTAACAGGCAGCGCTTTATAAGACGCTATAAAAAGCAGATTAAAGAAGCGGTTTCGGATGCGATAAACAAACGAAGTGTGACGGATATTAGCAGTGGAGAAAGCATATCTATACCACAACGAGATATTAGTGAACCTGTATTTCACCAAGGTAAAGGGGGAAATAGGGAACATATACATCCAGGCAATGATCAATTTAGTACTGGTGACAAAATACAGCGCCCTCCTTCCGGTCAAGGAGGGGGCGCAGGTGAAGGCAATGCCAGTGATCAAGGTGAGGGACAAGACGACTTTGTGTTTTCTATTTCAAAGGATGAGTATTTAGACCTCTTATTTGAAGATCTAGAACTGCCAAACTTGCAAAAGAGCCAGTTAGACAAGCTCGTGCAAATGAAAATACACCGCGCGGGTTTCTGTAATGACGGGATGCCAAGTAATTTAGACATAGTGCGTTCACTAAAAGGCTCGATCGCAAGACGGATAGCAATGACAGCCAGTAAACGTAGCCGCTTAAAGGAGCTCGAAACTGAGCTTGAGCTGCTATTGGCTGAACCTGTTCCACCTCAGCATCAAATTGAAACGATCGAAGCTGAAATTGAATCATTACGGAGACGAATTGCGGCAGTGCCTTTCATTGACAACTATGATCTTAGATTTAGAAATTATGAAAAGCGTCCACACCCAACGAGCAAAGCAGTTATGTTTTGTTTAATGGACGTATCTGGATCTATGGACCAAGCAACAAAAGATATGGCAAAGAGATTTTACATTTTGTTGTATCAATTTTTAACGCGTACTTATAAAGACATTGAGGTTGTTTACATTAGGCATCACACGCAAGCAAAAGAAGTTGATGAACAGGAATTTTTTTACTCTCAAGAGACAGGTGGCACAATTGTTTCAAGTGCGTTGAAGTTGATGGATGAAATAGTTGCAGAGCGCTATTCACAAGGGGATTGGAATATCTATGCAGCACAAGCGTCAGATGGTGACAATTGGGCAGACGACTCGCCACACTGTACCGATATCCTTGCAAATAAACTGCTCAAAGTGGTGCGTTATTACGCCTATATAGAAATCACGACAAGAGCACATCAGAGCCTATGGAGAGAATACCAAGGGCTATCTGCAGCTTATAATAATTTTGCTATGCAGCACATACGCTCAGTAGAAGACATTTACCCAATCTTCAGAGAGTTATTTAAAAAGAACCGGCAAAAGCAGCAAGGTGCAGCATAACAAAGAGGGGAAGCGCAAATGACCTACAACCCTTTAAATGATGGTCCAGATTGGACTTTTGAAAGATTAGAACTGTATCAAGCCGAAATTGCTCGTGTAGCGGAGCACTATCGGCTTGATACTTACCCCAATCAAATTGAAGTGATCACCGCAGAGCAGATGATGGATGCATACTCTAGTGTAGGTATGCCCATCGGTTATGCGCACTGGTCTTATGGTAAAAAATTCATCCAGACGGAACAAAATTATAAACGTGGGCAAATGGGGCTCGCATACGAGATAGTCATTAACTCAGATCCCTGTATTGCTTACTTAATGGAAGAAAACACATTGCCAATGCAAGCACTCGTGATGGCACATGCTTGTTACGGCCACAACTCTTTTTTTAAAGGTAACTATTTATTTAAAACCTGGACTGATGCGTCTTCTATCATTGATTATCTGGTCTTTGCAAAAAACTATGTCGCCGAATGCGAACAAAAATACGGCATCGAGGAAGTCGAAAATTTACTAGATTCTTGTCATGCACTGATGAATTATGGTGTTGATAGGTACAAAAGGCCACAGCAAATTTCGTTATTTGAGGAACAAAAACGTCAAAAAGAACGTGAAGATTATCTTCAATCCCAAGTTAATGAATTGTGGAAAACCATTCCTAAAAGCAAACAGGAAGACACTGAGGATTTACCACACTTCCCATCAGAGCCACAGGAAAATATACTCTATTTCATTGAGAAAAATGCCCCTTTGCTCGAGTCATGGCAACGCGAAATCATACGTATCGTAAGAAAGATATCTCAATATTTTTATCCTCAAAGACAAACTCAGGTCATGAACGAAGGGTGGGCAACCTTTTGGCACTACACCATTCTCAATCACCTGTATGATGAAGGAAAATTAAGCGATGCATTTATGCTTGAGTTCCTACAGAGCCATACTAATGTGGTTTATCAACCCCCCTATAACAGTAAGTTTTATTCGGGAATAAACCCCTATGCATTGGGGTTCAATATGATGGTGGACATAAGACGTATATGTGAAAACCCCACAGAAGAAGATAGACAGTGGTTTCCTGAATTTGCAGGTAAAAACTGGCTAGATACACTGCATTTCGCGATGGAAAACTTTAAAGATGAAAGCTTTGTCAGTCAGTTCTTATCCCCCAAGATAATCCGTGACTTTAAGTTATTTACCATATTAGACAAAGAGTCCTCACCTCATCTTGAAGTTAAGGCTATTCATGACGAAGCGGGTTACCAGAAAGTTAGAAGCAGCCTATCGGCACATTATAACCTCAGTAACAATGAACCAAATATACAAGTTTATAAAGTAGACGTTCGTGGGGACCGATCTTTGACTTTAAGGTACGTCCCTCAAGATAAGATTCCGTTAGCAGATTCAAAAATTGAAGTGCTCAAACATCTCTATCGTCTATGGGGGTTTGAAGTTAGATTAGAACAAGCTGAAGAGGATGGTAGCGTGACAACTCTTGGCCAGTGCCCGTTAGAAAACCCCGAAAGTGATTAGCCTGACAACACACGAGTTACCCTCGTGTGTTGTTTGCTTGCCTGTCCTGACGCACATTTTTCATTTATTACTCTAGTAATGCCAAGTACACCCTACACGTCCGCTGCATATGTTTGAGTGTTACGAAATATATTTCATTAAACTATTACCATACAAATGTAGTTAATATCGTTAACTAAAAAGCTTAGATTCGGTAAAGTTAAACTCAATCAGCCGTCTGTCGAAGAAGAACATCCAATTAACGGGTATTGACAGCAGCCTTTACATGCCTTGGATTTTTTAAAGGTCTTATCAAAACCTGATTTCATTAGTAGAAGTGAATTTCGTTATATCGGACACAGAGAAGCGGTTTGAGAAGATTTAGGCCTGACTCGCAACTTTGGGGTTTAATAACCATTACAGTGCTCAATTAGCCTATTGAGCACTGTATTTCGTCTACTGAGACATCGACGGATCATATACGGTAACTTTGTTCCTACCAGTTTCTTTTGAATGATAAAGAGCAGAATCTGTCGCTTCGATCCACTGCTCATGCTTGTCAAAGCTATTGTCGTAACAAGCGATGCCAAGGCTCACAGTCAATCTAATTTCTTTCTTGTCATAATAGATCACTGAGTTTTCTATCATGCTTCGCAAACGCTCTGCAAAAATCAATGCCCCATCCGCATCGGTATCGACAAGCGTAACTGCAAACTCTTCACCGCCATATCGACCAGCAACATCTGTTTCACGCAGCGTTTTCTTTAAAAGGTCAGAGATATGACGTATCGCCTCGTCTCCGCCACTATGGCCATACTCGTCGTTAATTTTTTTGAAAAAATCTATATCAAACATCAACAAACAACTACAACCATTATTGCGCTTTAAACGTTTAAATTCAGTCCGCGAGCACTCTTCCCAATACCCTCTATTCGATAATTTAGTCAGAGCATCTGTACGGCTCATTTCCTCAAGCGTTTTGTTTGCTTTTTCCAACTCTAGCTTATTCATTGCTTCATCTGTGACATCATAGAGGATCACACATATGTGACCGACATCCCCTGTTAACGTTGTCAATGGAATAAACGTTGCGTTTTGATACATATATTCAGCTTTACCGGTAATAGGCCGGTAGTTTTTAAAGCGAAATATATATGGTTGCTGCTCCCATATGGTAAAAGAGCGATTCTTGAGGACAAAAACTGGCTCGGCTTTCCCCCTGAACCAAGACTCATCAATGCTCGGGAATAGATCGAATACATCTTTATCTTTTACTGCACTAGGCAATAATCCAGAATGATTTTCCATAAAACCATTCCAAACACATACACGATAATCTCGGTCCAGAACAACCAGCCCAACATCAACTGTGTTAAACATATCCATTAGCCAATGGATTTCATTCATATCAAAATCAGAAGCTGGCATAATTCTAATCTTCTAATAAGTATGCGACTTTAAATTTAAGCGTCTTCAAAGAATCTTCAGTGAATAGTAGCATCAAGTCGCAGTTAATATTATGGTGTTCAATTCCATAGCTAATTTCAATTGCTAGGGTCCTCTGCCACCTTGCTTTATTGGCTTTTACCAACTCAGATACCTCACAGTGTTGCCCAAGAACAACGGGATGTCCTTGGCTAAATGGCATATCGAGCTGTTTAGAGAGGCCTGTTAATATCGCACCAATCAATATGTTGCTAATGTCCATCAGCAGTTCGAGTTCAACCTTTTGGTTCAACTCACCTCCATATTTCATCAAAGACGCTATTTCTTTGAAGCTAGAATCATTCAATAGCAGCAATGCTTCTCCCGAAACACCACCACCGATGAAGCCTTGGCACACACCAGATGTAGAGGCGTTTGCGTCTATTGCTTGCAAGGCCATGTGTAATTCGTTGACTTCTAAAACATTGACGTTAGGAATTGGCAACTCCACAAAGACATTGAGCAACCTAGCCAGCAAATCGCCAGCTTGGCCCATTGCGACATTTGCAATTTCTTGGTAAATATCTCTGAGCTCAGGTTCAATTTGCTCGCCAAGCTTGTGAACTAGGCTCTCGCGGATCGCTTTGTCTTTGATACCATGCTGAGTAATAATCTCTTCAAGCTTTTTTGCATCGCACGGTTTTCTAATAAAATCTATTGCCCCAAGCTCCATCACACGTTGATGTGCATTGGGCTGTATATCTCCTGATACAACAACAGTCAGAACATTCAGTCCTTGTTCTTGTATCGCTTGCAATACCTCATAACCATCCATATGTGGCATATTGAGATCTAAAAACAAAATTTCAGGCGTGATCTGTTTTATTTTCTCAATACAATCCAATCCGTGTTCTGCAAACTCAACTTTTATATCCCAGTCATCAGGCAAAGACCGTGCAAGTTGCCGTCTTGCTAGTTTGGAATCATCACAGATTAGGATGGGTGTTGACATAAAAGCTCTCTATATATTGGGTACAATACCCAAAATTCTAATTATAGTTATCAAACAGCAGTGTTTAGATTAAATATGTTAATCAATGCATGATTAATTTACAATCCAAATTACTACCAAAGCTTGGTTATATAAAATCAGTATAATACACTGTCGTGAATTGCGAAAAATTTAAAAAGGAATACGTTATGCGTAGAGTTCCCTTTATTACAACAACCATTTTCGCGCTGAGCTGTTTTTCAGCCAGTGCTGCGCTCGACGAAAACCAAGTAGATAAAGGCAAAGTTACTGCTGGGGGTAAACCAGTTACTTTGCTTGGCTCTGGTGTTACTGTCGGAGAGCAAGCACCTAGCTTTAAAGTAGTTAATGCCGATTTCACACCAGTGTCATTGTCACAGTTTGATGGAAAAGCTGTTGTGATCAGTGTTGTTCCCAGTTTGGATACTGGAATTTGTAGCCTTCAAACCAAATACTTTAATGAAAAAGTGGCAGCTCAGTACCCAAATATTGTGATGTTGACAATAAGTACAGACTTACCATTCGCTCAGAAACGTTTCTGTAAACAAGAAGGCGTTGATAAAGTTCAAACGTTATCTGATGCTGTATGGCGAAACTTTGGAGAGCAATATGGCTTGTTGATTAAAGATATGGGCTTATTGAGTAGAGCTGTATTTATCCTAGATAAAGATCATAAAGTAAAATACAAGCAACTCATCGGCAACCTTGCTTCTGAACCCAACTATGCTGACGTTATAAAGTCACTAGATACGCTTTAAATCACAACTAAAAAGTAGATCTCAAAACAAAAAAGCCAGCTATCGCTGGCTTTTTAATGATTCAATTGAAGAGAAACGGCTGTGGAGCAGTTTCAAAAATCGTCATTGCAAGCGCCCAATATGAGTAATCGGACGCTTTCTAATACTGATTGTAGACTAGTATCTCTCTTACTTACTTAAATCTAGCATCAGCTTGTTTAGGCGCGTTACAAAGCCAACAGGGTCTTTCAAGCTACCACGTTCAGCCAGTAGTGCTTGATCTAATAGTACTTCTGACCATTGAGCAAACTTGTCTTCATCTTGCTCATCGTTCAAGTGCTTAACAAGCTGATGGTCAGGGTTAAGCTCAAATATTGGCTTGCTCTCTGGCGCTGATTGACCAATTGACTCCATGAGCTTCTGCATTTGAGAGCTCATATCATGGTCATCGACAACCACACAAGCAGGAGAATCTGTTAGACGGTGTGTGAAGCGTACCTCTTTAACTTTGTCACCAAGTGATTCAGTGATGCGCTCAACTAACCCAGCTACCTCTTTTTCACTCTCTTCTTGCGCCTTTTTAGACTCTTCATCTTCTAAGTCACCTAAGTCTAAGTCACCACGTGTAATCGACTGTAGCTGCTTGCCGTCAAACTCAGTAAGGTGCCCCATCATCCACTCATCAACTCTATCCGACATAAGTAAGACTTCAATGCCTTTTTTGCGGAAGATTTCCAGATGCGGTGAGCTTTTAGCCGTTGCAAAGCTATCTGCAACAACATAATAAATTTTATCTTGCCCTTCTTGCATACGTTCAACGTATTCAGATAGCGCAACATTTTGTGTGCTTTCATCTGTATGTGTCGAACTAAAACGCAGTAACTTAGCAATTGCTTCTTTGTTTGCAGCGTCTTCTGCTGGACCCTCTTTGATAACTTGACCAAACTCATTCCAAAATGTTTGATACTCTTCAGGTTTGTTCTTACCCATTCTATCAAGCATTTTCAGCACACGAGACGTACAACCCTTACGAATTGCCTGAGTCACTTTGTTATCTTGCAAGATTTCACGTGACACGTTTAGTGGTAAATCATTAGAATCAAGCAAGCCTTTTACAAAGCGTAAATAGCTCGGCATGAACTGCTCTGCATCATCCATGATAAATACACGCTGGACATATAATTTTAGTCCCGTTTGGCGATCACGGTTCCACATATCAAATGGCGCTTTCTTTGGAATATACAACAGGCTTGTGTACTCAGTTTTACCTTCTACCTTATTGTGAGCCCAAGTTAATGGCTCTTCCCAATCATGACCAACATGCTTGTAGAACTCTTTATACTCATCTTCTGAGATCTCCGACTTATCACGCGTCCAAAGTGCAGTTGCTCGGTTAATTGCTTCCCACTCACCTGGTTGAGCTTCTATTTTTTCACCATCTGGTCCTTCTGATTCAGGGACCGGTGCTTTGAACATTTCAACAGGGATTGAAATATGGTCTGAATATTTGGTGATAACTGAACGTAAGCGGAAATCATCTAAAAACTCGCTTTCTTCTTCACGAAGGTGCAAAATAATTTCTGTACCGCGGTCAGCTTTATTGATTTCAGCTAGGCTGTACTCACCCTCACCTTTTGACTGCCATTCAACAGCAGACTGCTCACCCGCTTTGCGTGTACGAACTGTTACGTCATCAGCTACGATAAACGCTGAATAAAAGCCTACACCAAATTGACCGATTAGCTGTGAGTCCTTCGCTTGATCGCCAGTTAAATTTTGGAAAAATTCAGCAGTGCCAGATTTTGCGATTGTACCTAGAGAGTTAATCACCTCTTCACGGGTCATACCAATACCATTATCTGAAATGGTAACTGTTTTAGCATCTTTATCAGCACTTATTCTTACTTTAAGCTCAGCATCCCCCTCATACAGGTCGCCATTTTGCAAAGCTAGATAGCGTAGCTTGTCAGCTGCATCAGAAGCGTTTGATACAAGTTCACGTAAGAAGATCTCTTTATTTGAATATAAAGAGTGGATCATAAGGTTTAATAGTTTACCTACATCTGTTCCAAACTGATGATTTTCTTTGTTTTTAATATCAGACATCGACTATATCCTAATCTATTTGGTATACAGGGTTTTAAGCTGTTAATCGTATTATGAAACGATATATTGTGCTTCGATGTCATTTTTCAAGGGGAAAGTAAAAATTTTTTCTACTTGATAGGTTGTGGCGATTACTGATCTAATTGTCGTAGTTTAGCTGTGCTACCTAACGAGATAGCACAGCGACTTGAATCATATGAGCCAGGGGGACTAAGCTGTTTTCTTGTTATCAAAAGCACTTTCAGCAATATCACATTGTTCCAGTAGCATCAAAAAGTTTGGTTTGCCAAATAACATCATAACATCCAAAAGTTGCGAAGCGGATAGCTCGGTTTTGCCAGATTCCCAATTTGAGATAGTCGCCTGATCAACGGGTGTTACCAAGCTTTTGCCTAACTGGGCTTGAGTCAAATTCATATCTTGACGCATTCTACGTATTGTCATTTGAATATAGCGCTTTGCGTCTTGCGTTTGTGCTCTTCGAGAGCGCTCATTTCTAGAGATTATACTCATAACATATCCATATTATTTATATCATTGTTCTGACATTGAATTTAACAATATACATTGAGCAAATAGTGAGCTCACTAGATACATACATCAGAAAAAATGATTAAAATTAACCCCGACCCAATTAGACAACTTATATCATTTCATGTAGGCTATCTGGGTCAACTGAGTAAATAATTGATCGGATTGGGTTATATGTCAACATCTTTTGCTACAAGATTGAAACAACTAAGGGTTTCATTGGAAGAATCTCAAATCAGTTTTTCTGAGATATTAGATATACCTACAGCCTCCTATCGCAAGTATGAGAAGGGGGAAAGGGAACCTACTTTGTCAGTTATTGAAAAGTTCTTTACGCATCCACTGACAGAAAATCACGCCTGTTGGCTGATCACTGGCGAGGACCAACCCAATCCGACCACTTTAATCACTGAAGCACCCCAAAAAGATAGCACTCAGCCGTTTAGTAAAGACTTTGAATCAAAATTTATTCAAACTGCAAAAGAAAGTTTATTATTTATTTGTCATTTAGGTTGGTTTAAACGAGGAAAAGAAGTCAATTTTGACAGTTGCGGCAAAATTTTATTGAGAGATTTAGAGCCATTTTTAGATAAACACGCCAGTGTAGAAAACAAAAAGGTTGGTTAATGATAAAGGTATAGGGGCTTTTAAACGTACTAAGATCCACCCTGAAATTAATTCACTTAATCACTTTTAGTTTTACTTTTTCTTGCTCATCATTGCTTTGTTTTAGTTGATAGTCTTTAGAGTCATCTCTAAAATCTTCCACCCGTTTTAATGCTACTTGAACAGCGTCGTGTTTAGTCATGTCATTGTCGATCTCAAGCGCTTTACCCAGATCCATTACAATCTCATACGCTTCATCATAGAGCTCCTCAGGCACCTCTTCATTACCCGTAGGTTTAATAAATAGTTCACGGATCTTCTCTTCAAATTTAGTCAGAGAATGGCCGTTAATAATTGCAGCGAGAATGAAGCAGATCACTAAGCAGTGAATTAAAAGCAGTACAATTAAAAATGGCATCCTAACATTCCTTTGCGTATTTTTTTTTCATTATTACATCAAACGGATATTTTGCTATAAGGAAAAATTGCAAGACGATTGTTATCAAAACCAAAATTGAATAGTAGTGTTTAAATGAGGTTATATCTAAATAACCAGCCATCAATAACTGTGCTGTTTTTAACAACATACCAATCAGAAATAAGTAACAAGAGTATCTGGCAACTGGGGAGAAAGTGCACCCTCTGATCGCATGCAATAAAGTTAGTGCTATGATAAACGACGCGTTACCGCATGCGGAAATGAAGTAAAATATTTGCCTTCGCACCATTTTGTCTATCTGTAAATCAAGTAAACTGTTGAGTAGATGCTCGAAAAGAAGGAGGCAAAACACCGAGGTTATAGTCGTTAAAAAGCAAGAATGTAGCTCGTGGTCAGATTTGTTTTTTAAGCTCTTACTTCCACCAAAAATTAATTCTCGTCGTCGTTCTTTAAATAGGTAAAGAAAACACCCAAGTACCGAAAACTGAAGCCCTACGATAATCCAAGAAATTGTATCCAAAAACTCATTCATAAAATTTTGCTAATACTTTCTGGTTGCCCCCAGCTATTTCAAACCAGAGCAAGGTATACCTATTGACACCAGTATTTGAAAAGACTTTTCCGATAATATCTAAGTCACTCTCTTATTCATTAATCAACCAACTCAACACGGGGAGTGTTTAGCAATCACACGGACATTCATTGCAAAAATGCTATTTAACCACCCACAAATTGGCTGCTTTATTTTTTGTTGTTTTTTCAGCTACAGGCGCAGTCTGCTCTTGCTCTGTATGCTGCTTTTGATCCCTAAAGGCTTCAACTCGCTTAAACACACTTTTAACACCATTGTATTTAACCATGTCGTTATTACACTCCAACACAACGGCTAGATCATCCACGATCTCATATGCTTGATGATATTCTTTTTCCGAAATATCTTTATCTTCCACAGCTGTTTCTTTTACAACTACATTCTTTATTCTCTTTTCGATAAAATTCAAACTGTGGCCTTTCACTATCACAGTAATGCAAATAGCAATAACAAGAATATAAAGCAATGTAGCAGCGATGAGCATTATCACAATAAAAACCTTATATGTATCTATCTAAGATAGCGTGTCCAACTTACCCACATTTTTTGTACATGTGTCAGGCTCAATTAAGCTTTGGTCCAAAAAAGTGAGTTTAAATAACAATGCTTTGGGTCACGCTAGTCGTTTAAATACCATCAGTCACAAGATAATAAATTTCTCTATTCCGAATTGCAACTTTTAATTTTACAACTTTTAAACAAAATATACTGGCACACCAAGCACAGCTCAAAAACTATTCTCAAGTCGCATTCATCTTAAATATCTAAGAAAAAATGTAATATTTACAATACTTTTCGGCCAGAAAATGCATGCATTAACGTCATGCCATCTACCAAATCTAGCTCCCCTCCAACAGGCATACCATGTGCTATTCGCGACGCTTTTACGTTGAGATTATTACACAACTCTGCAATATAGTGAGCTGTTGCTTCCCCTTCAACAGTTGGGTTCGTCGCAAGAATAACTTCTTGAACCTGGCCCTTCTGCAAAGTCTGCTGGAGCTTGTCCAAACCGATTTCTTGTGGTCCTATTCCATCTAGTGGAGATAAATGACCCATGAGCACAAAATATAATCCGGTATACTGACCCGTTTGTTCAATCGCAAGAACATCTGTAGGAGACTCGACTATGC
Source organism: Pseudoalteromonas sp. Of7M-16 (assembly GCF_022347805.1). Lineage (NCBI taxonomy): Bacteria > Pseudomonadati > Pseudomonadota > Gammaproteobacteria > Alteromonadales > Pseudoalteromonadaceae > Pseudoalteromonas > Pseudoalteromonas sp. Of7M-16. The sequence goes on from NZ_JAKRFY010000002.1 coordinate 348,153, forward strand.
ATAGCAGCCCCGTATCTTGACGCTTTACACTTTGACAAATATCACATACCGGTGTTTCAGAAAAAGTTCGGCAAGATTCGCAGTGGCCAATATCCTGCATTGCTTGGCTTAAACAGTTGCCTAATTGAGCCCCTCCATCTCGGTCTCTTTCCAACAAATGAAATGCTATTCGCTGTGCAGACTTCGGACCAATTCCAGGTAAGCACCTTAGCGCTTCGACTAAGGCTGCCAATTTAGGTGATAACTGCATATATCCTCAAATAGGTGTGAAAACACCACTGACTTTTCTTAATAAAATGCGATGATAAGTGATCAAACGCCCGATTGAAAGACATCTAAATTACAACCTTGTCAATTTGTCCGAAAATTGTCGAACAGCGTTTAATTTTCGCTCTTAGCTGTTTTTTTCAGACTTTTTGACCTAATGGCATATGCCAATAGTAAACCACTTAAAAACCCAAATAGATGACTTTCTGTGCTAATATTTTCGGAGAAATTAAACAGAGTTCCAAGAAAATTAATATTTGCTAAGTACGTCAACACCGCGAGTACTATTAAACTGATAAAGCTTGCTACGTGACGTTGAAATACTGCGACGCCTGATAAGTAACCATAATACCCCATCACCACACCTGATGAGCCGATATGATTACCATCTCCTGCAAAAAGCCATACTAAGGCACCGGTCATAACTACAATAGCAACACTGACTCTTTTAAATTTTGCTTGTCTACTTGCAATGTAACCACAGATCCACAGGCCAATAAGGTTGCCACTCAGATGTGACCAAGAGCCATGAATAAATGGCGCTGTAACAATACCAATGAGATAGTTTTCTTCTCGCGCAATTATTCCCAGTCGCTCAATAGGTACGCCAATGAAACCAAGTAACATACACCCTATCATTATCAAGGATGCACCAATTATATATTTAAAGTCTGTAGGGAAAAGGATACTGGACCTACGCATATCTGTTTATCTAGAGTGATACGTAAATGAGAGGATAAAGCGGCCCATGTGAGTAGTTTCACCCGATTGCCGTTGAGCAATTTGGACCGCTACAAATAACTCGAATAAGTTACTAATATCTAATTTAGAACGGCATTTTGAAGCCTGGAGGCATTTGCATACCGCCGGTTACTTCTGACATACGCTTTTGCGTTTCTTCACCAACACGACGTACAGCATCATTTACTGCAGCCGCGAGTAAGTCTTCGATCATGTCTTTGTCATCTTCCATAAGACTCTCATCAATTTCTACACGACGGACATTGTGGCTACCAAGCATAGTTACTTTTACAAGGCCAGCACCTGCTTCACCTGTTACTTCTAAGCTTTTGATTTCTTCTTGGGCTTTTTCCATGCGCTCTTGCATTTGCTGAGCTTGCTTCATGATATTGCCCATTCCACCTTTAAACATAGTGTGCTCTCTTACTTCAATAATTTAATTGGCTAAAAGATAAGGGCTATTGTAACCAATTACAATGCCTTTACCGATTTTTCGTTGACCACTGCATCAAACTCAGCAACCATAGTTTGGATGATCGGGTCTGAATTGACAGCATCAACCGCTTCTAGGTAGCGCTGTTGATCTATTTCTTGTTGGATCAAAAATGGGGTTGCCTGTACCTTGTCGATAAATTCCATCCTCAATTCTACTGGCTCATTTAGTGCCAGAGAAAAAGACTGTTGCAACTTATCACGCAGCATAGGAGAGTCTAAATGCTGTTGACTTTGTTCCGCCTGCAATACACAAACGCCACCTTGTTTTTCATACATGGCATGCAAAGCAAACTGTCTCACTCGACCACTCAATGCCATTTTTTCAATCAAGTTTGCCCAATCATCCTTTTCATACGCAAATTTTAAACTGCTTATTGGGCTTGTAAAGTTTTCAGGAATAGGCATCTCAATGACATGTTCCTGCACGTCCTCTTTTGCTGGTTGAGGAGAGAGCTGCTCAAGCAACTCAGGTGCAAGCTTGCTCTCGTCCTTTTTAAATCTCTCCGTAATTTCAACTTTCTTTGGACGACTTGGCGGCTCGCTGCGGGGAACATTCGTTACCGCTGGCTGATGATTGCTATTTGATATGGCCTGAGATTGATCCACCCGGGCTCTCGATGTCGGCATATCATGATTTATATTGCCATCGATATTTGCAGGTGGCAATTGACCTTGAGTATCTCGATTGCTTGATTCAAGCTTTTTTGGCGTATCATTGCCTCCAAGCAATTTACCTGCACCAGAGATTTGTCTGTTCTGTAAAATTTTTGCGATAGCAGATTGTGCTTGTCCTTGCTTTTGCGCATACAGCTGTCCCGTAGGAGCATCATTGTGCACTGTATGCTGAGCTTCTGAATTATCACTAGAGTAACTCGACTGCTGAGAGTGCTCATTAAATCCCTGAGCAGCTGCTTGCGCCATAATGTCGTTGTACTGTTGCTCATACTCTGGCATAGCATCTTGTTGAGCACTTTGTATCGGCGATGCCGAGTCCAACTTCGCGGGCTCTGGCGTCATACCTGTTTGGCCCGCAGCTGTATGTACATGCCCTTGCTGAGGCTGAGGTTGTGCACTTTGAGGTGTCTGCATCTGTGCTGGCACAGCTTGCACCTGAGTCTGCTGCGGTGTATTCGATATTGGTGCTGTCTGAGTTGCTGGAGTCTGAGATGACTCCGCAGGCAAAGTCTGCTGTGTATTCGGTATTTGTGCCGTCTGAGCAGCTGTAGTCAGTGGTGGCTCTGCAGGCGATGGTTCCGCAGGTATAGTCTGCGGAGTATTGATTGGTGCAGATTGAGGCGGCTCCGCATTAGCTACTTTCGGCTCGATAACTGTTTTTTTTTGATTGTTATTTAGTATATCTCGCAAAGCACCTGCTTTAGATTTTTTTGCCACAGGTTGTCCTGTTGACGAAGCCTGTATTGTCGTATTTGATTGCGCAAAATCAGTACCTTCGAACGCAAGTAGCCTAAGCATAACCATTTCGAAACCAAGCTTTGCATCTGGCGCCCAATTTAAATCTTTTTTACCACTCAAAAGCAATTGATATAGCAACTGCGCTGTCTGCGTTGAGATTTGCTCTGCCAATGTTTTTACTTGCTGTTGGTCAAATTGACCGACATGAGCTGCTTGCGGAACCAACTGGGTAAGCTGGATCACGTGTAACAGAGCGATTAAATCATCTATCACACTGACAAAATTTCCGTTTTTAAGAGCAATATTGTCTATCTCTGCCATCAATGCATTGCCATCTTGACAAAGCACAGCACTCATTAACAACATAGCGTGAGCACTATCCATAAGCCCCAGCATTTGCTGAACCGCGTTAACAGTCAAATGACCATTTGTTTGCGCAATAGCTTGGTCAGTCAAACTTAATGCATCACGCATACTGCCATCAGCTGCTTTTGCTAAAATATGTAATGCCTCTTCTTCAAACTGAAAATTTTCTTGCGGCAATATTTTTGAGAGCTGCTCAACAATTTGGCCTTTAGCCATTGCATTTAAATTAAATTGCAAACACCGAGACAATATCGTAATCGGTAACTTTTGAGGATCTGTGGTAGCAAGCAAAAATTTGACATGTTCAGGTGGTTCTTCCAATGTCTTAAGCAAAGCATTAAAACTATGCTTTGACAGCATGTGAACTTCATCAATCAAATACACTTTATAACGCCCACGAGTCGGCGCGTATTGAACATTGTCTAAAATCTCTCTGGTATCTTCGACTTTTGTTCGTGAAGCCGCATCAATTTCAATCAAATCTATAAACTTGCCAGACTCAATTTCTTCACACGTCCCACATTGGCCACAAGGCGTGGAAGATATGCCTTGCTCACAATTCAAGCTTTTAGCAAAGATCCTAGCAATAGTCGTTTTGCCCACCCCCCGGGTGCCAGTAAATAAATAAGCATGGTGCAACCGCTGCTCATTCAAGGCATTAATCAATGCCTGCTTTACATGTTCTTGACCCATCATTTCATGGAATGATTGCGGCCGCCACTTTCTCGCTAAGACCTGATAGCTCATTAATATTACTCGCCGTCGAACTCTACTAATTTTAGAATATTAATACCTAATGCAGCAACACGTTCTTCACCGCCCAATTCTGGCAATGAAATAACAAACGCAGCATCGGTTGCAGAACCACCTAAGCGTGAAACTAACTTTGCTGTTGCTTCAATGGTGCCACCTGTAGCCAACAAGTCATCGACAAGTAATACCTTGTCACCTTGATCAATAGCATCTTTGTGCAGCTCTAATGTGTCTTCACCATATTCTAATTGATAAGATTGGCTGATAACCTCTCTTGGTAACTTCCCTGGTTTTCTGACAGGTATAAAAGGGATACCAAGTGCAAGTGCTAAGGGCGCACCAAAAATAAACCCGCGAGATTCTGTACCAATGATTTTATCAAACCCTTGACCTTTGTATGCGTCAATAAATGCATCCATTGTCGCTTGAAAGGCTTCTGGGTTGGCGAGTAAGGTTGTTACATCTCTAAACATAATACCTGCTTTTGGATAGTCAGGTACTGTCGCGATGCTATTTTTGATCAAAGACAAATTTTGTTGTGTCATAATCGTTCGTTTTTCAGATTTATTTTAGAAAGGAGATGATTATAACAAGAAAGGATCGAGTTTAAATGGGATTGGGTAAAAATCGAAGAAAAAACGCTAAAGGGCTCAATAAATGGGCCAATCTCGATGAAGAAGTGACCCACAAAATAAATTTTACCTCAACTGGGGGTATGATTTGGCCTTTAACTTCCTAAAGTCATCCAACCAAGGATCGCATTTAGACATCCAACAAAAACAAAGCAGACTAAAAAAACAAAAAAGTACTTAACATTAAATGGATCTTTACGTTCAGTTTCTGACATGAGAGTTACCTTTAAAAATATAGCCTTGACCCTATTAAAGGAAAAACAAGGAGTTAGCACGATTCGCGGCTATATCATAGTAGAACTTAGGCTTTCAATAAAGGTGAACTGTTTACTTTATCAACCACAATACCCAACTGTGTAAACTGCTGCAGTGTTTGCAATGCGCCTACTTCAAGTTGCTTAGCACTAAAGCCAGGTATTTGCTCAGACAATTGAGCACTAAGTTGGGATACCGATATGCCAGGGCTTAGTTCAATGCTAGCCAACAGCAGGCTTGTCATCGGGTTGAGGGCGATAAACCGCGTTTCTTCATCTGAGTCTCGATACACAACAAAACTAAAAGGCCCCCCCTGCGGTTTCGTTGGCTGGAAATCAGCTTGGATCTGATGCACAGGGTAAGTATATTGTACACATTGCGCGACGCTCGACAGATACAGCGGGGCCGACTCGTCAATATCGCCCTCAAAGAGATCATCATCTTGAGCGCGCTTCAATATTGAGACATTCAGTTCAACCCACTCATAATGGGCCAATTCGTACATAAAGGCTGGGTCAGTTTCGGTGGTGTTATACTCTTCGTCTAAATACCTTAAAAACTCCTGACTGATCTCCAAAAAGTATGGCGTTTCACATTTATGCTGCGCAAAAAACAGCCTAACCAGAGCCAACCAATCATCGCTATGGTATAAGCTTTTCAGAACTGGAAATGCTGAGGCAATAAACCCTTCAACATTATTGAAGAATAGCTCCCTGTAAACTTGCATTCTTCGCTCTTCGACATCAGACGGCTTTTCAAAATTTTGAGGGTCCTTAATATGCGCGACAAAATCAGCTTGCACTTGATGAAACGACATTAGGCAATTCCTCTTTGTTCATTCTGATGTAATAACTGCGCTTGATGAATTTGCTCAACCTCTGTCAGCAACTCATTCATTGGAGGAAGATTAAAATCCCGCTCAAGTAATGTTGGGAACACACCATGGATATTGTACGCTTTTTGCAGAAGCTGCCATACTGGGTCACACACTTCGGCTCCATGTGTATCAATTAGTAAGTCTTGCGCTTCAACATAGTGCCCTGCAATATGCCCATATGCGATGCGCTCGGACGGTAACGCAGCAAGAAAAGCTTCGGCATCGTAACCATGGTTAATAGAATTCACATAAATATTGTTTACATCTAAAAGTAAATCACAATCTGCCTCTTGCAAAACAGCAAGGGTAAAATCTATTTCGCTCATTTGTTGACCAGGAGCTGCGTAATAAGACACGTTTTCTACAGCTATTCGTCTCTCTAGGCGATTTTGCACTTCGGCGATCCGCTTAGCTGTATGTAACACTGCCTCTTCTGTAAATGGAATGGGCATCAAGTCATACATGTGCCCATTGCCCGAACAATAGCTGAGATGTTCGCTATAGCACTTGATATTATGCTGTTCAAAAAATACTTTAAGCTCAGCGATGAACTGAGTATCAAGTGCGTCACAGGAACCCAGTGATAACGATAGTCCATGACAGACAAAATTATGCTGCTCGGTTAAGCGAGCAAACTGAGCGGCAAACTTTCCGCCTAGTGTCATCCAGTTTTCTGGAGCAACTTCATAAAAATCTATAGTCTTTGGGGGGGCGCCAAGTAAATCATCGAGCATTTCTCTACGTAGCCCCAGCCCAACATTGCCAAAAGTGTCTTTCGTTATCACGCTGTCAGTTCCTATCTCTGCAAGGTAGCCAAACCTAGTTTAGTGGCTACCACCACATTTACCTTCGCCGCATTTGCCTTCTTTATTTTTTGTGCTGCCGCCACATTTACCTTCGCCGCACTTGCCTTCTTTACTTTTTGCGCCGCCACACTTACCTTCGCCGCACTTACCTTCTTTACTTTTTGCGCCGCCACACTTACCTTCGCCGCACTTGCCTTCTTTGCTTTTTGCATCGCCGCCACATTTACCTTCGCCGCACTTGCCTTCTTTACTTTTTGCATCGCCGCCACATTTACCTTCGCCGCACTTGCCTTCTTTGCTTTTTGCATCGCCGCCACATTTGCCTTCTCCGCACTTACCTTCGCTTGCATCTAATTGATAGCCAGCGGTTAATACTTCGTACGAAAATGGGTTTGCATTTGCTTCACCTGAAGCAAGTGCTGCAGTGCTCGCAACTGCGGCAGTTAATGTTAAGGCTAAAGAATTTTTCTTTACTGTATTCATCGTTATTTCTCTCAATCATTAATTCGGGTTCGTTTAATAGACCCTATTACCTAAAAACTAATTTCAAAGTTTTTCTATTTTGAGTGTAGAGCCACACAAATGGGCAGTTGTGTATGAGGAACAGATAAGATTTATATTAATAATTCGCTCCATCTCATATAGAATAGCGCGAATTTTATTTTGGTGCAGTACTGATGAAACTTATATTGGCCCCAATGGAGGGCGTTGTCGACTTTAAAATGCGTGAATTACTGACAGATCTCGGTGGGTTTGACCTTTGCGTCACCGAATTTGTGCGAGTTGTTGACTTAACATTGCCAAGAAGAGTATTCGTGCGCTACTGCCCAGAATTACTGAATGGCGGTTTAACCCGAGCAGGAACACCTGTTAGGATCCAATTGTTAGGGCAAGTACCCCACGTACTCGCAGCCAATGCGCGCAAAGCCGTCAAACTGGGTTCTCACGGTATTGACCTTAATTTTGGCTGTCCAGCAAAAACCGTCAATAAAAGTAAAGGCGGCGCCGTTTTACTCAAAGAGCCAGAACAAATCTACCAAATCATTAAGGCTGTTAGGGAAGCGGTCCCCGAAGAGCACGTTGTCAGCGCTAAAATTAGACTAGGCTTTGATGATGACGCCAACAGTAGCGAAATTGTAGATGCAGTGCAAAGCGCAGGGGCATCAAGTTTAGCTATCCACGCAAGAACGAAACGCGATGGCTATAAACCCCCGGCATATTGGGAGAAGATCCCTCCATTGCTCAAACGACTCTCCATACCCGTTGTTGCCAATGGTGAAATATGGCAAGTTGAAGATGCACTAAGATGCCAGCAGCAAAGTCAATGCGAAGACCTCATGCTTGGTCGAGGCGCACTTGCAACGCCGGACTTAGCAGCAAAAATCAAGGCACATGCTAGTAATAAAATATACCAGCCCTTGAGCTGGCAAGAAGTTGTATACCACATTCTCAACTCATCAATGCATCAGGACGAGAATGTCAGCGAAAAGTATTTTTCTGCGCGAACCAAACAATGGCTAGGGTACTTAAAGTTACAATATCCTGAAGCACATGGTTTATTTGAAGAAATAAAACGTTTAAAAACAAAATTAGATGTCGTTACCGTGCTTGAGAAATACGCAAAATCTCCGTCACTTGATTCAAATCATAACATCTAACTGATTGCATTAGATAATGGGCATTCAGAGGAGAACCTGCCCATGAATGAAAATCTACTAAAGCAATGCCAAGTAAAATTACGGAACGAGCTTGTTCAGACTAGAACAAGCTTTATCCAAGACTTAAAAACCAACACTAATCCTGTGATTCTAGAACTCGCGGAAGTACTAGAAAGTACGTCACCGACAGACTGGATAGATAGTATCAATGAGAAAATTTGCCCAAGTCAGTTCCCTAGCTACCAGCGACTTGTGCAAATTGAAGCAGCATTGTGTCAAATCGACATCGGTCAATTTGGCTTTTGTTGTGATTGCGAACAAGAAATCGAAGAAGCCCTTTTAGAACAAGACCCAGCCACCCAAAGATGCAGCCAATGCAGCCCAGCAAAAGTTCTTACAGACGCTTGAAATGAGGTAAATAGACCAGTGTTGTAGCTGGGAAAAATACAATATTTTTTAGTAACGCATAGGCTTGCGCTTCGTCTATCACTAAACGTGATTGTAACCTATGCATTGCTTGCTGTTGAGACCAAGCAAACATATGTACACCAATGTCTACCTCTGCGAGAGTCGCTGCAACAGATAGTTGCTCTTTACTTAGTACAGTTCCACACTCTAACACCGTTTTGCGGATATTGATAAACAGATCACGCCAGTTCATACCTGCAACAGGCTCGCATTTATCGCCCAACAGGTTCAATGCCATAGGCTGGGATATCAACTCTTCATTAGCTTGCCAATTAAGCCGAATTGGCTCAGACACTTTCTGCGTTGTCTGACTCAACATATCAGCAAGTTCGTAGGGCGCATAGACACCATCGGTATAGTAGTTGATTTTGCTTTGATACCACTCTTTTCCGTTGGGATGTTGATATAAACCGATCCCTGAGCGAGTATTGTACGTGTGTAAATAGTGCGCTAATTCGCGAGCCGCTTTACTGTTGTAAGATGTGGACTCCAGATAGGATAAGATCTGTGCCTTTTCAATACGAGATAACAAAATCTTACTTTCTCTGCCCGTTTGCAGTGTTAATTTTGCCAGAGATAGCCAAGCATCTATTTCTTGTTGGGAAAAGTGTTTGACCGCCGACTCTAGCACATTGATTTGGGCAGGCCATATCAGAAACCGCTCTGGATATCGCTGCTGAATTTTAAGGTAGGCGTAAGTGTGTTTATTCTCTCGGCTAAGCTCTGTATAGTCGAGGTTCTCAAGTAATGCATGACGACGAGATAAGTAAGCATCATCAAAAGGCATAACCTTTTCAACATCTGTATTGGGGCTACCGGCAGAAAACCAGTTTAAAGCGCGGATCTGCTGATCAAATTGCGCTAGATTGATAGTTTCTTTAGGGTTGCTACAAGCACCTAAACACATCGTTAAACACAACACAGTTACTATACTAAAATTTCTCAACATCAAATCTCCACTTCGTAAGTATTACATCAGTGCCCTATTACCATATGGCGTGAGTAATTATTTAAAGAGATCACTTTCACAAAGGAATGCATGGCATAGTTTACGCAAACTTTTCGACATGAATATGTTTTGAATCAAACTTTAGTAACAAGCAATAAAAAAGCCCCTGTCGGGGCTTTTAAATTAAAGACTGATGCCTTTACGCTGTGCTTTTTCTTTAATGAATGCAGCCCAGCTGCGAGCAAACCTGCGAGTTTGAGGATCTTTTTGAGCCTCAATAATTGCACGGTATGCTTGCTTGTACTTCTCTTGATAAAGATAAGCTTCGGCTAAATCAGAGTAGATAGTACCCTTCTTCTTCGAGCCAAGATCAAGTGCTTTGTTTAAACGAACAACAGCCGCTGCATACTGAAGGTCTTGTAGCAATAAGCTACCAGCCTTTCTGTACATCTCTGGGTCGTTATCAAACTTTGCTGCTTCTTCGTAGTACTTTGCTGCTTTGTCAATGTTCTTCGCTTGGTGGAAGTAACTTGCCGTCGCAGTCACATTTTGCTTTGTACGCTCAATGTGCTTGTCTTTGATCGCCTTTTCAAACGTAGCAGCCGCTTTATAAGGGATCTCATTCAATGAGTAGTAACTACCAAGGATCTTGTAGTGGTTCTCTTTCTCAAAATAGCCCTTATCATATGCAATTTCCATCACAGTTTGACCTTTACGGTACTGTTCTGTTTGCATATAGAATGAACCAAGTTGAGTCCAAACCTGCTTATCTTCCGGGAAGATTTTAACAAGCGTTTCAGCAACACTAACAGCGTTCTTATACTGCTTCAGTTCAAAGTATGAACCGATTTTTAGCATGTAGTAAGACTTGTTAGGCTCTTCTTTATTTAGAGCAATCGCTTGGTCAGCAGGCTCAATCACATCAGCAAACTTTTTAAGCTCATAGTTTGCTTGAGCAATACGACCATAAACTTTAGGGTCTTGTTCACCCGTAAAGTCCATCCAGTCGTAATAGGCCTTTTTAGCACCTTCATACTGCTCAGTACCAATTAATAGGTCACCGAGTAACTTCATAAGATCAGCATGATCTTTAAAGTTAAGTACGTCAGGCGCTACTGCTTGACGAATATACTTGATAGCCGTTTTATACTCTTCTTTTTGAGCATAAAGGTTACCTAAGTAACGATTTACCGTAGCCTTATCAAAATCGTCAGATGCATCGATATCAAGAAGTAAAGTGATGGCTTCATCAACTTTGTCTTCGTTGTAAAGGTCGAAAGCTTTAATGACCTTTTTACCAACACGCTCACCCATAACTTTAGTCTTAGCATTTTTGCGCGCTTCGATCTTTGCCGGATCTGGCGCTGCAAACGCAGCGGTGCTAAGTGCACCGCCCGCTAGAGACATCATCAGAGCAAGAGCTGTTGCTTTTGACATTTGCTTCATATCTTACTCCTTAGTCCTGGTTAAGGTTGAAATCTAGTTGAACCTGAATACCAAATTGTTTCTGAGGTTTACCATCAACAATCTTTGGTCTGTACTTCCACTTACGAAGTGCACGTTGCGCTTCACGGTTGAAGATACGCTTAGGTTCAGCTGCAATAATTTTAATATCTTCTACGCCACCCAGCTCATTGATAGTAAATTCAAGCTGTACCCAGCCTTCTTTACCATCACGCGCTGCTTGCGGTGGGTATTTAGGTTCAATACGAACGATAGGTGTTGCTTCACCATCACGACCGAAATCACCCGGGCCACTCAGACCACCTGCCGTACCACCAATACTGATGCTAGGCATGTTAAAACCAATTGCACCAGCAGCAGGGTTTGAAGTCTCTGGCTGTGGCGGCTGCGGTTTAGGCGGCTGCTTAGGCGGTGGAGGAGGTGGAGGCGGCACACGCTTCCTCTCCTGCACATCTGATTCAGGCGGATTCGACATAATCTCGACTATGATCTCTTCTTTTTGGTTGTCTGCCCTCTCAGCTCCACCGGAGATGAGGTAAGACATAAAGAAGAATAAGCCGAAAGTTACTGCCCCACCTGCGAGAAGTGAAAACAGAAATCGAATCATTACTTAGCTCCAGCTATTGAAATCTTCAGTCCATCATCAGTTGCCTTGATCTGGTCCATTACCTTCACAACAACACCGTGCTTAGCGCCTTTATCCGCTTGGATAATGACAGTCTCAGTTTGTTGTTCAGCCAATAGGTTCTCAAGGTTAGCGCTTACACGCTCAACATCGACTTGACGCTTGTCCATCCAAATCTCACCGTTTTCACGGATAGCGATGAAGATGTTTGCATTTTTCTTAGTTTGAGCCTGTGCAGCTTTTGGCTTTTTAACTTCAATGCCTGCCTCTTTAACAAAAGAGGTAGTTACGATGAAGAAGATCAACATGATGAATACGATGTCAAGCATCGGCGTCATATCTACTGCTGCTTCTTCTTCTTCACGAAAACGCTGTTTACGTGCCATATTTATATCTCTCTCTAGTGATGTGGCAAGCTATCGATAAGTTTTTCTTTAGCCATTTTTGCTCTCGCTTCTAGGCGAGTGCTAAAGAATACACCAGATAGTGCCGCAACCATTCCAGCCATTGTTGGTATCGTTGCCATTGAAATGCCTGACGCCATCAAACGCGGGTTACCAGTACCTTGTGTAGCCATGGTTTCGAATACCGAAATCATACCTGTAACTGTACCTAGTAGACCGATTAATGGACACATTGCAACCAATGTTTTGATAATCAACATACGCTCATCTAATTTTTCAGACGCTTCAGAAACCCATGCTTCACGGATTCTGTGTGCGTACCAAGATGTAGTATCTTGGCGGGCATCCCATTTAGCTACAATCCCCTTATGCATTCTAGGGAATTCAACTAATAGGAACCAATAGCGCTCAATCATTAATACCCACATAAGAAAGAGTGCCATCGCGACAACGAACAGTACGTCGCCGCCTGTAGCAACAAAATCCCTGATAGATTCCCACGTCTCCACCAGGACTAGCATTATGCTTTCTCCTTCTCCGCGTGCGCAGCAACGATACCCGCGCTTTGCTCGTCAAGAACGTGTAGGATTGATTTACTACGACCAGCTACAATAGCGTGAAGTAGGATTAGTGGTAGCGCAGCAATTAGACCAAGAGCTGTTGTAACAAGTGCTAGAGAGATGTTACCTGCCATGATCTTCGGATCACCAGTACCGAATAGAGTAATTGATTCGAACGTTAAGATCATACCAACAACCGTACCTAGTAGACCTAGTAGCGGTGCGATAGCAGCAAGGATCTTGATGATGTTGATACCAGCTTCGATGCGAGGCGTTTCACGTAGAATTGCTTCGTCAAGTTTAAGCTCAAGGTTTTCAACGTCTTGGTTCTTGTTGTCATGGTAAACTTTCAAGATACGACCAAGAGGGTTGTTGTCACTTGGGTTGTTCGCATTCTTGATTTGCGATTTGATTTTCGCACCAACAAGCATAAGGTCAACAAAACGTACAAGTGCGATTAGTGCACCTAGTGCTAACAATGCAGTGATGATGTAACCAACCGTGTCACCTTGGTGCCAACGCTCTTCTGGTGTTGCTTTCTGCGTGTTTAGACGAAGAATTGCGCCACGAGTTGGGTCAACAACGAAAGGTACATAGCTGCTTGCAGGCGTGTTAAGAAGATCGCCAATTGTAGCAACAACGTTTGATGCAGGCTGCTTACCTAGAGGAACGATTGATTTGTTCTCTGCATCGTAAACAACGTAACCATCTTGTGTGATTAGGTTGAAGTTACCGATACGAGTAACAGGCTTAACATTGATGTCACCGCTTAGTTCAGCTACTTCAGCTTCGAAAGTAGATGTTTTAGCAGATTCAGTCATTTCAGTTTGGAAAGCAATCCAAAGCTCTTCTAATTCACGTGTAGTTGGAAGCTCTTTAGCTGCTGCTAGAGAACGAAGAACTTCTGCACGTCCTGGCTTTTCAGCACTTACGATTGACGCTTCGATTGAACCGATAGCATCTGCCGCTGAACGACGTACCACACCGAACATCTCACCAAGAGTACCCTGTGCGTTTACTAGCTCAGTTTCTTTCTCAGAAAGTGTTACTTCGTTTTGCTTGAATTGCTTGTTAAGACGCTCACCACGTGCTTTTTCAGCAGCAAGGTCACGCTTAGCTTTGTTTAATAGCGCTTGCTTGTCAGCGCGATCAGACAAGAATTCTTGCTCACGAGCTTTGTTAATTTTACCTTCAGAGATACGGTTCTGTTTAACTTGCTCAAGGATCTTGTCTAGTGCTTCAGTGTTTGCATGTGCATTCAACGCGGCACCAGCAGAAACTGTTAATGCTGCAGCAACTGCAAAACCTTTAAATAGCTTCTTCATGTTTTATTACTCCGCGCCGAAAATAGGAAGTTTAACTAGTTCAGGGGCAGCCTGACCACGTGCGATACGGATCATGTCTTTGATAGGCTTAAGGTATTCTTCACCTAGTGATTGCCACTGCTTTGCACTGTTGTCCCAAACCCATGCATTCTTTTGATCGAATGACTGAGCAACATATGCAATACGACCTAGACGTGCGAAGTCAACGTTGATATTTTTACCGTCGATTTCCAGTGAACCTTGAGAAGCTGTCATTGCAGTACCGTAAGCAGTTTCAACTGTGTATGCTTCAAGTACCTGACGATATTTCTCAGAAGTGGTTACTTTTGCGTTAGATAGTGTTTCACGTAGTCTTTCAACACGCTCTAAACGCTTTTCTGTATCAAACGGGACGTCCGCTTTGATGAATTGCTCGAGTGTATCAATCATGCGATACATCAAAGGCACAACGTCTTGCTTAGTTTTATCAACTGTTGCGATCTGACGCTCTAGAGACTCAATATTTGCATTTTGGTCCGCTACCAAACGTGCAACGTGGTCGTTGTATACTTTTAGAAGCTCTGTTTCATCTACAGTAGTACGATATTCAGCAATCATATCGATAGACTGACCGTAAATTTTATCAACTTTTTCTTGAGACTTTTGAGCAGCCTTTTGAGTTTGCTGACCTACTTTCTGTATGTCATTCAAAGGATCTGCCATCACATTGCTGCTTGCAAATGCTGCCGCGCCAAATAACGCTGAAGCTACAAGACTCTTTCTGATTTTAACAGACATAGTTCCCAACCAATTAAGTAATGTTACTTTTATAATTTTTGCACTCAACTAAAGAAGAGTACCCCGGATACCTTTTTAGAAGTATCAACCGTGCAATAATGCTAAATGCATTTGCCCATGTCAACTTCATGTTTAAAACTAATTTTGTGATAGTACTTCTAATAACTTGAAATAAAACATTGCATTAACAACAAAACAAAGAAAAAAAACTTAAATCACTTACTTTTCATACACAAAGCAACTTAATTAACAATTTATTACAGTTAAAAATTAACCAAGTCTTATTTCCATCTACATTTAAAATCATCGGTTTGGCTTTATTTTTCATTGCGTTAGAATATTTTCGCAGGAAAAAAGAATTGCATATAACACAATATTATCAGCCCCCAAAATTTTTTTTACTTTGTAAATATTCACATAACGCAATGATCTGACGACGGAATTCATCTAAAAACAGTGATAAATGATACCCGTCCACCAATCCATGATGTACCTCTATTGATACAGACAAGCTATTTTTCTCTTTGTTAAATTTACCAAAAACAACTTTAGGGATGCCTAAATTATCCCCATTATGACGAGCATGCTTGAATCCATATACCTCAAACCAAGGTAATATAGAAACATAAACTCGATCGACAGCATCACTTTGAGAGATAAATTCTTCATTTAGTAATCGCTGTTTTAGCCCTCGCTGCTTATTAGCTTGGTTCTTTGTGACAAATTCATCAATTGAATCGCAGTTTTCTAACAAAATAAATCTGAAAGTTTTGTTCTCAGCTAAGAATGTACTACTAATTGCTACGTCATCAACTTCTACAGGTGCGTTGTCCACAATTCGCAAACGCATAAAATCACATACTCTCAGTGCTTGTGTTAAGCAGTATAGATAACAATCGGAAAAAGGCAGCTTTGCCTCCTGTGCATCTGCATATAAAGAATGAGTATCAAGTGAAGTGACAATATTGAAGTTTGGGTCATCGAACTGCTGATAAAACTGAAAATGCTCAGCTCGTTCCCAAGTAGTTAGATTTATTTTTTTCATAAATACAGCAACAAAAAAAGGGCGATAATCGCCCTCTATTATAGCTGCAATACTAATCTATCACAGTCCATTTTCAATGATTTCTAATGCAAGCTCATCCGCAATAACATGGGTAGATTTTTGTTCATCATCAGAACGCTTGAATATTTCCGCCAGCGTATCGAAAATGCCTTCAACATGCTTTGTTGCTAGTGCTTCATCATAACCTTCTGGTTTTGTCTCGTAATAAACATTAATGATGCCACCCGCGTTGATAACGTAATCAGGCGCATAAAGAACACCTTTTTCACGCAGCACATCACCATGTCTCGGTTCCGCTAATTGGTTGTTAGCACAGCCAGCAATGATTGAGGCTTTGATACGAGGGATTGTTTCATCATTTACAGTCGCCCCTAAAGCGCAAGGCGCATAGACATCTACGTCTAGGTCGTAGATTTCGTCAATTGACACAGCGGTTGCGTTAAAATCGTTCACTACGCGCGCTACAGATGCTTCATTGATGTCTGTTACAAAAAGCTGTGCACCAGCTTCGTGTAAGTACTTACATAAACTATACGCAACAGCACCTAAGCCTTGAACAGCGACTTTTACACCGGATAGGTCCTGATGACCATGCTTGTGTTGATAAGCTGCTTTGATACCCAAAAACGTACCTAGCGCGGTAAATGGTGAAGGATTACCACTTTTCCCTTCAAGACCAAGTACATAATTGGTTTCTTTATGCATCATCATCACATCACCCGTTGTGATGTTTACATCTTCTGCAGAATAATAACTACCACCTAGTCTTTCTAAGTGTTTTCCAAATGCTCTGAATAATGCTTCAGATTTGACTGTTTTTGCATCGCCAATGATCACCGACTTGCCGCCTCCGAACGGAAGACGTGCCACAGCATTTTTATATGTCATGCCTTTTGAAAGACGTAAAACATCGTAAACTGCATCTTGGTCTTCTGCATAATCCCATAGGCGACAACCACCTACAGCTGGACCCAATTTAGTATTATGTACTGCGATAATCGCTTTTAAACCCGATTTTTCATCAGAACAAAACACAACTTGTTCATGGTTATCAAATTCAACTTGGTTAAATACAGCCACTTTGATTATTCTCCGATTATTGTCTGACCCTGTCAGATAGCGCTGAAATTGGCCTGACTCTACCATTAACCCATTAGTCAATCCAGCAAATGAGATGATCTAAGCCGAACACCTCACCATCTCACATAAACAATCCAACATAAACAGCCAAATGGAAGGTTTAATCCAATATAGATTAACTTATGAACATATTTAATTATAAATACCTTTTTAACTCACGCTTTCTGTTTACGTAAACGTAAACAAAGCATCCCTTGTAAGTATAAATTTACACGCCAAATATGCTTCAATTTTACTCAGTATTTTAAACTATTAAATGTTTCATATGTAACCTGTTGACTCATCACGCGTTGTATATAATATACAAAATACCATATCGGCAAATTTAATAATAAAATTAAAAGTTCAAAAGGATATTTAAGTGAAAGTTAAATTAGTAAAAAAAGAACTTAAGACACTCTCGGATAATAATGTCAGACTAGATAAAACCATGTTTGTTGCAGGCGGGACTGGTGGTCCTCCGGGGATCCCTGGGATTACAGGTACTCCTCGATGTGCAAAAATAACTCCAGGTAGTCAAATGTGCTAATAACAGTAGCATCGGCAGGCTGAGATTAGAACAGCCTGCCCTTTGCAGTAATTAGCTTAATTTACTATCAAGCTCTTCAATTTTTGCTTTCCAGATAGCAGGCCCTTGAGTATGTGCATTTGCACCTTCACTATCTACAGCTACTGTTACAGGCATATCTTCCACTTCAAATTCATAAATTGCTTCCATACCTAAATCTTCAAAAGCAACAACGCGAGATTTCTTAATCGCTTTCGCAACTAAATAAGCAGCACCACCTACGGCCATCAAGTATACAGCCTTGTTTTGCTTGATAGACTCTACAGTTGCAGGGCCACGCTCTGCTTTGCCTATCATTCCAACAAGACCTGTCTTCTCTAACATTAAGTCAGTGAACTTATCCATACGCGTAGAAGTTGTCGGGCCAGCAGGACCTACGACCTCATCACCCACTGCATCAACAGGGCCAACGTAATAAATAAACTTATTGGTAAAGTCCACACCTTCCGGTAAGCCTTCTCCTGAATTAATCATCTCTTGCAGTCGTTTGTGCGCGGCGTCTCGACCTGTCAAGATTTTACCGGATAACAATACAGTTTCACCCATCTTCCAATCTTGGATGTCTTCTTTAGTCAATGTGTCTAAGTTTACGCGACGCGTATCTTCACCCACTTCCCATGTTACTTCTGGCCAATCTTCTAATTTTGGCGCTTTAAGATCTGCAGGACCAGACCCATCAAGCGTGAAATGTACGTGACGAGTAGCCGCACAGTTTGGGATCATAACTACAGGTTTTGATGCTGCATGAGTCGGTGCTGTTTTGATCTTTACATCAACAACCGTCGTCAAGCCACCAAGACCTTGAGCACCAATACCTAGCTTATTCGCTCTTTCAAAGATTTCTAAACGTAGCTTTTCTTCCGCTGTCTCAGCACCACGCTCTTGTAAATCATGAATATCAACAGGATCCATTAGCGATTCTTTCGCCAATACAGCCGCTTTTTCTGCTGTTCCGCCAATACCAATACCAATCATGCCAGGTGGACACCAGCCCGCCCCCATCGTTGGTAACGTTTTTTCAACCCAAGCTGCTACATCATCCGACGGGTTTAACATCGCCATTTTAGTTTTATTTTCAGAACCACCGCCTTTAGCTGCGATCATCACTTCAACCTCAGCACCAGGGACTAAATCCACATGTACCACTGATGGCGTATTGTCTTTTGTATTTTTACGGCTGCCAGCAGGATCTGCAACGATTGAAGCACGCAATGGATTGTCTGGGTTTGTATATGCGCGACGTGTGCCTTCATCAACCATCTGTTGTACAGTTAAATCCGTTTTGTCCCATTTTACGTCCATGCCCACTTTTACAAAGCAGGTAACAATACCTGTATCTTGGCAAAGTGGACGCTTGCCTTCGGCTGACATCCGCGAGTTGATCAGGATTTGTGCAATTGCATCTTTAGCTGCTTTGCTTTGCTCATTGTTGTAAGCTTTTTCTAATGCTTGCACAAAATCAAGAGGATGGTAAAAAGAGATATATTGTAATGCATCTTCAATGCTATCAATAAAATCTTGCTGACGGATAATGCTCATGACGGTTCCTTTATTAGCCACTTAATCTAACTAAATGGCATGTTCTTGATAAGTAGTAATATGCTAACGAATAACCAGTAACACTGCGAGTAAGTCACAAAATATATGGGTGCCCCTATTATGCTCAACTAAACTCCAGTATGAATATGGTATATGAGTTATCACTTCACTACTCTATAGATTCATTTCTAATTATGATAACCTCCTCGCCCGTTTCGGGCTAGTTTTCAGGGTCAAGTAAATGATAAATGCACAGAATAATTGCATTGCCGTTGACATTTCACTCTCAACCGTTGAAGTTTTTGAACAAATTGCAACTCAACATCACGCTATTCTTTTAGATTCTAGTGACGCAGCGCACGAGAATAGTCGATTTGACATTATTAGCTTTGCGCCAGTACATGTACTAGAAGCTAAAAACGGGACTGTTTATATAGATGGTGTCGAACAACAACAGAGTGTATTTGAAATACTACAACATCATTTAGATGCTCTTTGTCCACAACGCATTCATGCACTGCCCTTTTGCGGCGGATGGCTTGGCTATTTTGGTTACGATTTAGGCCGGTACATAGAATCATTACCCGCGCATGCCAATTCAGATATTTCGCTTCCCGACATGTCTGCTGGCCTCTATCTTGACGCCCTGATTTACGACAATAAACAGGCGCAATGGTTTTATGTATCTCAGCCAGAGGTGAATCGTCTTGAACATTATATGACCTTAATTGCGGACAATGCCGAGCAACATCACTTTGAATTGTGTAGCGATTGGCAATCTAATATGACCAAGCAGGAATATCAAAATAAGTTTCAGCGCATTCAAGACTACCTACTAAGCGGTGATTGTTATCAAATTAACCTAGCGCAGAGGTTCAGTGCGCAGTTTCGAGGCTCTCCATGGGCAGCCTATAAAAAATTAAGACAACACAATCAGGCGCCATTTTCTGCTTATTTCAATTTAGGTAATGATGCAGCAATCGTTTCTGTATCTCCGGAGAGGTTTATCTCTGTACGCCAAAGGAAAGTTGAAACAAAACCAATAAAAGGGACATTGCCTCGCTTGCCTGACCAACAAGCTGACATTGAACAGGCGCTCAAATTAAAAAATAGCAGTAAAGATCGTGCTGAAAACGTTATGATCGTTGACTTACTTCGCAATGACTTAGGTAAAGTTGCCAAGCCAGGTTCCGTCAGCGTGCCTAAATTATTCGACATAGAAAGCTTCCCAGCTGTTCACCATCTTGTCAGCACTGTAACTTGTGAACTCGCAGAAGGTAAAAAGGCGGTGGACCAATTACACGCTGCGTTTCCTGGCGGCTCGATCACAGGAGCTCCGAAAATTAGAGCGATGGAGATAATAGAAGAACTTGAACCTCATCGCAGAAGTGCGTACTGTGGTTCTATAGGCTACCTAAGCGCCTGTGGTGATATGGATACTTCAATTACAATTCGCACATTGGTATGTGAGAAGCAAACAATCCATTGCTGGGCAGGAGGTGGGATTGTCGCCGATTCTGAGCTAGAAGCTGAGTATCAAGAAACTTATCACAAGGTCAATAAAATTTTACCAATACTGCAATGAAACTCGACCATTTAATTAGTAGCTTTAGACTGTCACCTTTTGCAACCTCCTGTACAACATTACAGGGAGTTCAAAGTGCCGTTTTGGTGCCGCTAGTTGAAGTAGAAGGCTGTGCGCACATCTTGCTTTGTAAACGCAACGCCAGCCTAAGAGCACACCCAAGCCAAATTTGTTTTCCTGGCGGAAAAGTAGAGCAGCATGATAGCTCAGTTGAAGATACAGCCCTAAGAGAAACCTTCGAGGAAATTAACCTTGATAGAGAGCAAGTCACAACGCTTGGACAGCTGCCAACGCATAGCTCCTTGAGCGGATTTCATATTACTCCGGTCGTAGCTCTAGTACAAAACTCCGCCACGTGGCAACAAACAAGTAGTGAAGTCGACAGCGTATTTACGGTTTCTTTAAGCGCTTTAATGGACCCTAAACAATGGCGGAGCTACCCTTGCCAAATCCGTGGCAACACCATAAATATCAATGGATTCATGACATCGCATGGTCTTTTATGGGGGGCCACAGCAAGCATAATAAAAAAATTAACCAAGTCGCTTTCATAAACTCATTACAATTGTCAAATTTCCGTTCAATAACGGGTTACTTCTGCAATAATTAACGTTATTATGTGCGCCCGTTCAGAGGCAATGATGAGTAAATTTTATGATTAGTGCATTCGATATGTTTAGCATCGGTATTGGGCCATCGTCTTCCCATACTGTTGGTCCAATGCGCGCTTCGCGTCTTTTTGTCAAAGATCTACAAAATAGTAAATTAATTGACGACGTCACTTCTGTCAAAGTCGAATTATTTGGCTCCCTTGGTCAAACAGGGATCGGCCATGGTTCAGGTAAAGCTGTCATATTAGGCCTTGCTGGCCATGATCCCGAAACCATCGACGCAGATCTTGTTCCAGAAATACTCGAAAAAATTGAGCAAGAGCAAGTAATCTATCTTGATCAAAAACATAAAGCTGATTTCCCAAAGCAAGGCGCTGTTGTATTTCACCGTCGAAAAACACTGCCGAAGCATTCAAATGCCATGGAAATCCAAGCATATAAAGGTGAGACACTTTTACATAGCCAGATCTACTATTCAATTGGCGGTGGGTTCATTGTCACGGATCAAGATTTTGAAGCAGAAAAGCAAGCTGCACTTGATGTGCGAGAACAAAACCCAGCGCCCTATTTATTTGATACAGCTGAGGAGCTTTTAAACATCTGTAAGGAAACTGGGCTAAGTGTTTCTGCATTAATGATGGCTAATGAAAAAACTCTTCGCAGTGAAAGTGAAATAAAACAAGAGCTGTTCAATATTTGGCAAGTGATGAAAGCGTGTACAGAGAGGGGAATGCGTACCGAAGGGATCCTTCCTGGTGGATTAAAAGTAAAACGCCGAGCACCGAGCCTATATCTTAAACTCAATGTAGAAAACAGCAACGATCCGCTTCGAGCAATGGACTGGGTTGATTTATTTGCCCTTGCCGTAAATGAAGAGAACGCAGCTGGAGGACGAGTCGTCACCGCACCGACTAACGGTGCCGCCGGTATATTACCAGCCGTATTGATGTATTATCACACCTTCATCAAAGAAGTTGATATCGAAATTGCAACACGTTACTTACTGACAGCCGCAGCCATTGGCATCCTCTATAAAAAGAATGCTTCTATCTCGGGAGCAGAGGTTGGTTGCCAAGGTGAAGTTGGTGTCGCCTGCTCAATGGCCGCTGGTGCATTGACTGAAATCATGGGTGGCAATGTCGTTCATGTCGAAAACGCAGCTGAAATTGGTATGGAACACAACCTAGGCTTAACCTGTGACCCTGTTGGGGGATTAGTACAAGTGCCGTGTATTGAACGAAATGCTATGGGTGCAGTCAAAGCCATCAATGCCTCAAGGCTTGCTCTTCGAGGTACAGGAGAGCAAAAGGTCTCTTTGGACAAGGTCATCAAAACCATGCTAGACACAGGTAACGATATGAAGACCAAATATAAAGAAACTGCACGTGGCGGTCTTGCCGTAAATATTATTGAGTGCTAAAACAAAAAAACCCAACGCAAGTTGGGTTTTTATATTAAAGCCGCAAAGAGAAAGTCTACAAGTAGACTTTTCAAAACGCGGCTTTTATTTTACCGGTAAAGTGACTTTAGCGAACAATGCATCTACATCATCTTGATTACGCATAAGGCTGGCTTTTTCAACCACATCTTTCGTCAAATGCGGCGCAAAACGCTCTATAAAGTCATACATGTAGCCTCTTAAAAAACTACCTTTTCTAAAGCCAATTTTTGTCGTGCTCGCTTCAAACAGATGGCTGGCATCAATACAGACCAAGTCTTTATCTGCAATATCGTCAACAGCCATGGTTGCCAATACGCCTACGCCCAACCCAAGTCTCACATATGTCTTAATCACATCAGCATCAGTTGCTGTAAATACAATGTGTGGCTCAAGACCATGCGCATTAAATGCTTTATCTAGTTCAGAGCGACCAGTAAAACCAAATACATAGGTTATGAGTGGGTATTTTGCTACGTCTTGTACAGTAATATTCTTGCCAAGCTGCGCTAGCGGGTGGTCTTTCGTTACCACAATGCTTCTATTCCAGTGATAACATGGCAACATGATCAAATCACCGTATAAATGGAGCGCCTCTGTTGCAATTGCAAAGTCCGCGTCACCTCTCGCAGCCGCATCTGATATTTGCTGCGGAGTACCTTGATGCATGTGTAAAGAAACAGCCGGATACTTTTGCATAAACCCTTGAATAACAGGAGGTAAAGCATATCTTGCTTGGGTATGTGTCGTTGCAATGTTTAATTTACCTTGATCAGGCAAAGTGTGTTCATTTGCAACCGCTTTGATACCTTCAACTTTTGACAAAATTTCTCTGGCAATATTGATGATCTCATTACCAGCACTGGTTACATGTGTAAGGTGCTTACCACTACGGCCAAAGATCTGCACACCCAATTCATCTTCTAGCATACGTACTTGTTTTGAAATACCTGGCTGAGAAGTGTAAAGACTTTCAGCAGTAGCAGATACATTCAAATTATGATTAAGTACTTCAACTATGTATTTCAATTGTTGTAATTTCATAACATTGTTTATTTTTTTAGTTGTTATCCAATAAGTGACTTGGTTTACGCGGAACGCCGAGTCGGATCTTTTGTAAGACTAGCATAGTTATTGGTAGCCTGATAGTAATTGTAACAATTACGCAATCATATAAGAAAAACGAATTAGAAACGTCTATACTGAAAAATGGTGTATTCAAATTCATTTACATACACCTTGTTATTAAAACTATCCAATATACAATTGTTTGATGTAATATAAAAAATTATCGCCTTGGGTAGTTTTCGTAGAGATTCGGGTATGTTTGTTTACATAATAATATTGTTGATTGTTGCTTTGGTTGTGATAGCTGTATGGATTAGTGCAATACAGCAACACAAAGAGAAACAAGAAGCAGAAAGACGCAAAGAACTAGCAAAACAAAAGCGGATAATAGAAGAGTCCGAAGATGTTCTCGTGAATAGCACAAATATCCCTATGTCTGGGGACATGCTTAGGGTGATTCAAAAACGTGTTCATGATGCGTTAGCCATGATGGTAGAACTCACCCCCACATCAAGAGAGCTTAAAAACCGACTGCACGAATCTCAAGAACGCATGAGTATGGAACCTGCTAACCTCACTGACAGTGATAAAGTCTCATTGCCCGACAACGACAAACAGCTGATTGCGCTGGTGCAAGGCATCAAAAAACTTCGCCAACTTTTACGCTCTGAACACAGTAAAGGGAAAGTAGATACTCAAGTCTTTGTAAAAGAAGACCGTCGTTTAGAGAAGATCCAACTACGCATTAACGTTGAAAGCCAGATCAAACGAGGCCTATCTGCAAAAACAGCCAATATGGTTGGCTCAGCCAGACAGTACTTTGAAAAAGCCTATGCGACCATAATGGCTGTGACCTATAGCGACGAATATGTAACTG
The DNA here is from genome assembly GCF_022347805.1 of Pseudoalteromonas sp. Of7M-16. NCBI lineage: Bacteria > Pseudomonadati > Pseudomonadota > Gammaproteobacteria > Alteromonadales > Pseudoalteromonadaceae > Pseudoalteromonas > Pseudoalteromonas sp. Of7M-16. The sequence goes on from NZ_JAKRFY010000002.1 coordinate 372,880, forward strand.
AGAAAAAGAACCAGCTAGAGACCTACCTCAACGAAATTAGTGTTGAACTAAAGGCTTCGAATGCTTCTGCGGTTAAGAAAAAAGCAGAAAAAGAAAAGGACGATTTAGACGTCCTTTTCGCTCCGAAAAAGAAATGGTGATCAACTAAGCGCAAATTTGACGATAAATAACACAGTCAGAACCCACACACTGATGGATATATCGTCTTTTTTGTTGCAAGCCAGCTTTACCGCAGTGTAAGCAATAAAACCCAATGCTATCCCATGTGCAATTGAGAATGTTAGCGGCGTCATCAACAAAACAACGCTAACAGGGATCGCGTCTGTCATATCGTCCCAGTTCACCAGCTTCAGGTTTTGCAACATCAAAACTGCGACATACAAAATTGCACCAGCAGTTGCATATGCAGGCACCATTTTTGCCAAAGGTGCAAAAAACATCATAAGTAAAAAGCAAAAGCCCACAACCACAGCTGTGAGCCCCGTGCGTCCGCCAACAGAAACACCAGATACAGACTCGATATAAGAAGTCGTCGTAGATGTCCCTAAAAACGAACCTGCGACTGTCGCAGTGCTGTCTGCAGATAAAGCGCGCCCTAATCTCGGCATATTTCCTTTTTCATCTGCAATGCCCGCTTTTTGAGTTACTGCGACCAAAGTACCGCTAGTATCAAACAGGTCAACAAATAAGAAAGCAAATACCACGCTCAGCATAGTAATTTCTAATGCGCCGGCAATATCTAATTGGCCTAACGTAGGCGCAATGCTCGGTGGTGCAGAAACAATGCCTTGGTACTCAACTAAACCTGCCGCCCAAGCGACAACCGTGACTAATAAAATACTGATCAATACACCACTTTTCCACTCTCTATACATTAGTGCAGTAATCACAAAAAGGCTGAAAATGGCCAACAATGGACCGGGACTGGTAATATCGCCAAGTTGCACAAAAGTGGCTGGGCTTGAAACAATAATTTCAGCATTCTTTAATGCGATCAAAGCCAAAAACGCCCCAATCCCAGTTGCTATCGCACGCTTGAGTACAACTGGAATTGCCTGAATTACCCACTCTCTAATTTTGAAAATACTTAGTAGTAAAAACAGGCACCCAGATAAGAAGACCGCCCCCAAGGCAGTTTGCCAGCTATGCCCCATACCTAAAACAACACCATACGTAAAAAATGCGTTTAACCCCATACCAGGTGCCAAAGCCAATGGGTAATTTGCAAAGAAGCCCATAATAAAACAGCCAATTGCAGCGGCTAAACAAGTGGCAACGAACGCTGCACCATGATCAATCCCGGCTTCAGCCAACATGGCCGGGTTAACAAATACAATATAAACCATGGTAATAAATGTAGTGAGCCCTGCCACGACCTCCGTTTTTACATTGGTCTGTAGCGCTTTGAGAGAAAATAGTTTTTCTAGCATGTCTTTGTATTTTAAATAGAAACGAGGGAGGCGATTTTACCATATTTCCTCGTCATTAACGGACAAATAAACTAAAAATCAGCTACAATGAAAACTAAGTTGTAATAAGTGAAGAGAGTATGAAAAGTAATCAATCTACAAAAGCTTATGGCGGAGACCTCGAGCAGCAACTATTCAATGTACTCGAATTTGTCACCCAAGAACCAGACCCCAAACACAGCTGGCCAAAGGCACAAGATCCAGAACAAGCTTATAAAAAAGGCCTTTATTACATCAAAGAAAAGCAGTATCCGCTTGCCGCTAAGTGGATGAGATTGGCAGCGATGTCTGGTGATAACAAAGCACAATTTTATTTGGGCTTGTTATTTATAAAAGGCCAAGGCGTGCCTAAAAGTGTTTTTCACGGTGTCGCTTGGTTAAGCTTAGCGCAGAGTCAAGGCAATAGCGCGGCATTAAGTACTCTCAATGAAGTCCGCCCTCACCTGACAACAAAACGTTATATAGATGCACAGTGCTATGCTGCTACTTTATTTGAACAAATCCATCAGCAAATGCATTTTGGGGCAAGCCCAGAGTAGCTTCAGGTATTAACAAGTCGAAGTGAACAAAAAAACACCAAATAAAACTTGATTAAAACCACTGTATGAAATACTGTATACATACTGTATAAAGAATCAGTGGTCTAATCATGTTACCAATCACACCCAATGTAAAAACGCAATCGAGCAGCATTAGTCATGCCAGTAGTTTGAATATCTTGGATGCATACGATGAAACAACCACCAGTAATGAACTTTTAAAAATCTTATATCGTTGCAATTCAAAAGCCGGCTGGACACTTTTGATAGCACCAGATCAGGTTTTCAGTAAATCTATGTTAGATGGCTACAATATTGATGTTAATAAGCTACTAGTGCTTAAGCAAAAGGATCTGATAAACTTAGAGCACACACTGGATAGCGCTTTGTCCAATGGTAATTTTGCAGCTGTCATCACTTGGCCTGGTATTTTAACGAAAAAGCAAATTGAATATCGTAGCCTAAATCACTCTAAAACAGCACTGTACTGCTTTAAAGACTTTGCTCAATTGCCACTATCAAAGCTCACACACTAACTATATAGGTCATTTATGTGTTTTTGTGGTAACACACAAGCCTTTGAGCAATGCTGCAAGCCATTTATTAAAGGACAGTCTATTCCTCACCAATCTGAACAGCTAATGCGCTCTCGTTATAGTGCATACTGTACAAAGGAATGTGAGTATATTTTAAATACGTATGCATCAAAAACACGCAGCGAGCACACAGTCGAAGATATACTCATGTTCGCTCAGCAAGTTAAGTTTGTTCATTTGGATGTTATTGAAACTGATCAAGATGACCAATATCAATATGTAGAATTCAAAGCAGCGTATTTAGAAGGGGTGCAGCTGAGCGTGTTGCACGAACGCTCCAGATTTGTAAAAGAGAATGGCGCATGGCTATATCTTGACGGCGCTCTTTACCCTGAAGAAAGTAAAAAAGTAAGCCGAAACGATCCTTGTCCCTGCTTAAGTGGGAAAAAGTTCAAGAAATGTCACGGATAACCTGCATTCAGCCTGAAGTGGCGTTACCTCACCAATGCCACTTTCGAGATTTAATCAGCACTCCCTATCTTATCAGAATCATAATAAAGCGATTATACAGCCACATTTAATTGAGACTGCATTTCTCCACTGGCCAACTGATCATAAAACCCGGCAGCATCTATTTCTCTTTCTTTAACCTCAATTTCAGGATGCTTTTGTTTATATAGTTTTGCTTTCACTGCCGGCTCTAGGTTTTCCATGACGTTTAAAGGGATATGCGTTTTATCATCACGAATATGAAATGGTTCAGGGTCAAGGCACTCATTTAGCTTGATGTCTTCTAACCCACCATCCTTCACAAAATAACGGTTGTATTGTCCGATTAAAAAATCAAACTCTTCAGGTGCCAATGGCTGCTTCGGGCCTACTTGTAACTCTTTTCGCAATGCCTCTTCAGACTTATCAGCTTCGTCAACAGCACTTCGTGGTAAGTCAAACTGGCTAAAATCCAATGCATCTTGTGATAATGCACTTAATAGCAGAGCAAAATCGCTTCTACGCGATTCATGGACACTCAAACTCAACGCATTGCCTAATTGCGCTTCTTTGAGTAACAATTGTTCTATCTGCATGGATTTTCGCCAAAATTTTCAAAGTCTGAAAATTTATCGGCATTTTTTGAAAAAACTTTAGGACATTTCTTTACTTCGCCAAAAACTTTGTTATTATCAGCGCCGTTGTTGAGGAGGGGTTCCCGAGCGGCCAAAGGGATCAGACTGTAAATCTGACGGCTCAGCCTTCGCTGGTTCGAATCCAGCTCCCTCCACCATCAACGACAAAGTACAATTGGAGGGGTTCCCGAGCGGCCAAAGGGATCAGACTGTAAATCTGACGGCTCAGCCTTCGCTGGTTCGAATCCAGCTCCCTCCACCACTTTGTACTTGAAAATCTGTTATGGAGGGGTTCCCGAGCGGCCAAAGGGATCAGACTGTAAATCTGACGGCTCAGCCTTCGCTGGTTCGAATCCAGCTCCCTCCACCACTTCCTTTTTATCTTAATTTAATTTCTTTACATCTTCATTTCATTTTTAGTATCTACAGGATAATCTTCATTTCCTGCTTCAAATATGCCTTTGCTTTTTCAAATTCAGGATTATAACGCCCTACAATACGCCAGAATGCCTGATTGTGCGCCATGACATGATAATGCGCGAGCTCATGCACTATCACATAATCAATAACCCATTTAGGTGCACTCAATAAAGCACTGTTGAAAGCTAATACACCTTTACTAGAAAGGCTGCCCCACCGCCGTTTATAAAAGCGTACTTTTAGGGTTTTATATTCCGACCCCATCAAAGCCTGATAGTAAGGTAATCTTGCATGTAAATAGGCTTCAAGTTCAACCTTAAACAAATCATATATTTCTCCAATGTGGTTATCTCTGTGCTGTTGCATTGAAGATTCTATATAGATGCAATGGTATTGGTGATCAATATAGCCAGACGAATGCCCATAACAAACCGTGTAGTGCTCTCCATAGATTGCCACTTTTTCTATTGGTGTTTGCTTACATGGTAAAGAATCTGCTACCAAACGCTGTTTTTGAGCAACCCAGCTTTGCTTTGAGCTCAGCCAACCCTGTAACCAGTTTTCACAAATCCCCTCAGGCGCATAAACGACAACTCCGTCCGGTTTTACTTTAATTGCAACTGTCTTTCTTCGTCGACTGAGCTTAAGTTGGTAATTGAAATTCATAGTAAATTTATTGCTTTTTCATCTATCAATCTAATTTGCTGCTAACCTTTATACTTATTACGGAAAAAACAGGCTGCCATGAACAATAAACCTAAATGTCAGTATACATCTCCTGATGGACACAAGTGTCAAGAAATAGACATGGGCTCTGGATATTGTTTTTGGCACGATGCCAAATTCGACAAAAGTGGATTAGAGCTATCTCACAAACTCGAACGTTATGCCAAAAAAGGGGGGTTACTGCAAGGGCTTGAGCTGAAAAGAGCTAATTTGGAAGGACTAAACCTCGTTAAGTTCAATGATCACAACGGCTATGACCTATCGTATAGCAACTTTTATAGAGCGAACTTACACGGTGCTCACCTCTTTAACAGTACAATTCAAAATGCATCTTTAATGAAAGCGGACTTAAGGGATGCGAACCTACACTGTTGCAAGTTAGAAAACACCAATATTCTTGGAGTGAAATTGAATGCAACTAGAATTGATAACCTCGTATTGGGCGACAAGCTCTTACAAGAAAAACAAGCCATTGAGGCAACCAAACAAAAAAATATAGAGGAAGCGCAAGATTTATATTTACAAAGCGAAGAGATATACAGATTACTAAGAAAAGGTGCTGAACAGCAGGGTTTGTTTGAGATGGCAGGAAAGTATACTTATAGCGAGTTGCGCATGCGCCATGCACAATACCCAACCTATTCAAAAAAGCGCTTAGTATCGAGCTTTATCGACATGTTATGCGGATATGGGGAAAAACCAGAAAATGTAATTCGCTTTAGCTTAGGTATGATTTTATTGTGTGCTCTTTGTTATTTTATGCTGGGTATTAATTACAACGGCGAAATTATTCAATTTTCGACCAATGCGCCCCTCAAACAAAACCTTCATTCAATGCTGAATTGCTTCTATTTTAGCGTTGTTACATTTACTACCTTAGGGTATGGGGATATCACACCGGTTGGTATTACTCGCCTAATAGCGACCATAGAAGCTTTTATTGGCAGCTTTTCATTGGCGCTATTCGTCGTTGTATTCGTTAAAAGAATGACTAGGTAGCTTCTACCTAGTCATTCGAAATTTCACGCCCTAACTCCCTCAAGAACAGTTGCATAAACTCTGTGCGCCTCTGGGCTTCTTTTTTTGCCGCCTCAGTATGCATCTGCGACTCAATGTGCAGCAACTTCACAAAGAAATGATCAATAGTATAACTTTTATCATCTGGCTCTCTTTTCTCACAAAACGGGTCTTCGGTATGATATAGGTGTCTAGCTATTGCGCCGCCGACTTTCATACAACGGCTCACACCTATTGCCCCTAATGCATCCATTCTGTCAGCATCTTGTACGATTTGTGCTTCGAGTGTCGTTGGCGACACGTTCGCACTGAAACTGTGTGCAACGATTGCGTGATATATTCCTTCTAATTTGTCTTCAGGGTAGCCGATTTCAATCAAAAACCGTTCTGCTTTGTCGGCAGCCATTTTTGACGCAAATGCTCGATCTGGGTGATTTTTTGCAACAGCGACACAGTCATGTAACCAAGCTGCTGGTATTACAACCTCTAGGTCGGCCCCCTCTTCTATCGCTAACTGTTTTGCAGTTTTCACAACCCTCTGTATATGCGAAAGGTCATGTGCCGTGTCAGCAAAGGGTGTATCAAGCATAAATTCCTTAAATGCTGCTTCAAACTTATTCATATTTTCCATCATTTTTACTTAAACCTTCTGCTTCACATTGTATGTTGGAACCCCCTTCACTAAAATGACAGGATTCTACTTAGTAAGGAATTTATATGTCTTGCGCGCTGTATTTACAACCCGGCCGAGAAAAATCTCTTAAAAGAAAACACCCATGGATATTCTCCAAAGCAATTAAAAAGATCAAAGGTAAACCCGGACTTGGAGATATCGTAAAAATCTACAGTCACGATGGGCAATACTTGGCTACCGCAGCATATAGTCCAAACTCTCAGATCCGCGCACGGATCTGGAGTTTCGATGAAAGCGAACAAATTGACCAAGCATTTTTTAAACGCCGCTTAGCACGTGCATTAGTAGTAAGAGACTATGCAATATCAGAAGGAGGTCTGACCGGCTTTAGGCTGAGCGCAGCTGAATCTGATGGACTACCCGGTATTACTATTGATAAGTTTGACAATTATTTGGTATGTCAGCTTCTGAGTGCGGGTGCCGAAAGGCATAAAGGTGAAATTGTTGCAGCTTTACGTGAACTATTTCCCGATTGTCATGTCTATGAACGCTCCGACGTAGATGTACGGAAAAAAGAAGGTCTTGAGAAGATCACAGGTGTGTTGCACGGAGATGCGCCACACGCACCTGTGCTGATTGAAGAAAACGGCCTTAAGTTGGAAGTCGATATTATCGGTGGGCATAAAACAGGTTTTTATCTCGACCAACGTGACAGCCGCGCTGCACTAGAACGTTTCTCCAAAGGTAAAAGTGTACTGAATTGTTTTTGTTATACCGGTACGTTTAGCCTTTACGCACTCAGAGGTGGCTGTGATGAAGTAATTAATGTCGATGTATCGCAACCAGCACTAGACACTGCCAGAAGAAATGTAGAGCATAACAATCTAGATCTCAGTAAAGTAGATTTTGTCAAAAAAGATGTCTTTAAATTGCTCAGAGAGTACCGAGATGAAGGCAGGCAGTTTGATACCATCGTTATGGATCCACCGAAGTTTGCAGAAAGTAAAGCACAGCTTACGGGTGCATGTAGAGGGTACAAAGATATCAATATGCTTGCTATGCAGCTATTAAAACCCGGTGGTACATTATTAACCTTCTCATGCTCAGGCCTAATGGACCAAAACCTATTTCAAAAAGTCGTTGCAGATGCAGCACTTGATGCTGGTAAAGACCTAATGATAATGGAAAGGCTCAACCAAGCTGCCGACCACCCCATCGCGGGGTTTTATCCAGAAGGTTTCTACCTTAAAGGGCTTATTTGTAAAGTCTATTAAATAAAAAGGGAGCCAGTGGCTCCCTTTTTATTTCAATATTAGTAACTGCCCGTCAATGTGACACCTGAGTAAGCATTGTACCCGCGTAACATGATGTGATACGTCGCGTCTCCTCCAGTGTTTGTTAGGCTGCACGTTTCAGCATTGCCATTACGGTATGGTCTGCAATCATAGGTGCTTGTTGTTGGTGCAGCGCCTTTTCTCACATATAGGTCAGCATCACCTGAACCACCTGATATTTGAACATTAACAGTCGCATTAGCTGGCACGTCAATCGTATATGCAACCTCACTACCAGAAGCACCAGACAAGTTAGTCACAGGTACACCATTGCTCAAACAGTTGTTACCACAACCGCCACCATCTCCAGCTGTGCTTGCGACTAAGCTAGCACCGGAGTATGCACTGTAGCCGTGTAGCATGATATACCAGTCGCCTGCAACAGGGTTATTAAAGGTACAAACTTCTTCATTACCACTTTTGTAAGGACGACAAGAGTAACTGCTTTGAGTCGGCTGTTGACCTTGTTGGACATAAAGATCTGCGTCACCTGTACCACCAGAGAGTTTCACTGTTAACGTGGTTTTGCCCGCAGGTACTTTGAATAAATAATTTGATTCTTCACCGTTAGCTCCACTTGCATTTACTGCAACACCATCATCAAGCTCAGGTAACGGCGGTGGTGGAGGTGGTGGCGTTGAGTCTGCTAGCGAGAATAGTAATTCATTTGGAGAACCACTCTTCGCATCACTGACCTTATTTTTAGAGCTACGAGAACTGAGTAAAGAGTCGATCTGGCTAGGTGTCAGTGATGGATTTTCATCTAGGTATAGAGCAACAACACCAGCTACATGCGGTGCAGCCATTGACGTGCCGCTGATTGTGTTTGTTGCTGAATCTGAATTATACCAAGCTGACTTAATGCTAGAACCAGGTGCATAGATATCTAGACAATTACCGTAGTTCGAGAAGCTTGAGCGAGCATCAGAGCTAGTTGTAGAGCCCACAGTTACAGCATCTGCTGCACGTGCTGGCGAATAGTTACATGCACTGCTGTTATCATTACCAGCGGCAACCACGAAAGTCACACCAGACGCCACCGCTGCATTTACAGCATCATCAACAGCCTGAGATACACCACCACCTAAACTCATATTTGCGACAGATGGACCACTTGCATTGTTCTTAACCCAGTCAATGCCAGAGATCACCCCTGAATATGAACCAGAACCATTACATCCTAAAACACGCACACCTACTACGTTAACGTTTTTAGCTACACCATAAGCACCACCGCCAATCGTCCCAGCAACGTGAGTACCGTGGCCATTACAGTCACTAGAGTCTGCGTCATTATCAACAAAGTCATAACCATGGCTTGCGCGGCCACCAAACTCTGCGTGTGTGATACGAACGCCCGTATCGATTACATATGCCGTTACACCGCTACCATCAAAGTCATAGTGATAGTTGCTGTTTAGAGGCAAGTCTCTTTGATCGACTCTATCTAAGCCCCAGATTGCATTGCCTTGATCTGCGCTAGCATCAACCATTGGAGTAACAGTTACAATTTGGTCTTGCTCAATGTAGTCAATACTCGGATTGCTTAGTAGTTCTTGTACTTTCTGTTTTGAAGCTGTAACTACAACACCATTTAAAACACCATCAAAATGCTGAGTGACCTGCACATTATGCTGAGTGCTCAAAGCTTGAGCTTGACTCGCTGCATAGTTAGAAATGGCAGCACTACTCGAAGCATTCATAACGGCCGGCGTTTTAAAGACCACAATATACTGATCTTCAATTGCACTGTTTTGGTCAACAGACATCAGCTCAGCTTGTGCTAAGCAGCTGCCTGAAAGACCCGCCAAGACCGCAAATGCTAGTGTGTTTAATTTACGCATACTTGTTCCTTTATTATGTCATTTGGTTAATTTCCAATCAAAATGTAGCGCAAATGTAGAATTAATAAACAATTTATTTAACTTAAATTTAACCAAAAACCCTTCTTTTTGTAAGCTAAAATTTACAACAGCAAGTTTTATTCATTAATATCAATTCTTAAACAAACTTAATTCAAGTTGAGTGATTGCAATAGTTAAACCTTATACCCGGAAAGGAAAAAACCTTATTTTAAGTATTTTTTTCAATCATTTATACGAAAATAAAGTAAGCATCTTACAACCACTCTACATTTAAAAGTTAATAGCAATAGTGCGCTAAACCGTTAACAACTCAAGGTTAGATAGTTTTCAAATAAAATCAGAGTGATTTTATTTCACTTTCTCTCACCTCCTAATTGGACGACTTATTCTAGTTGTTACAAATTAGCGACCCTCATACACTTGGAGTATTACAATAAGCATTGCAAATATCTCTTAATCGTACACATAGGAACAAAAAGCTATCGACTACTATCCGGTTCTTGTAGTGAAAATTGTAACGACAGCGAACGCAGTGAGCACGGTTCTTTTGCGCAAGGTGAATATCGTGCAAAATGTAACGTCTGCGAGCGAAGTGAGTGCGTTCAGTTTGCGCAAGGTGAAATGAGCTGTTTTGATAGTTGCTAAGGCTACCACCTCTAACACCTAGCTAATATCGAATGCATGGATCCTGAAGCGAGTTCAGGATGACATCGTGCAAAAGGCTACCGACAGCG